>JAKAEO010000149.1 GCA_021818285.1 Myxococcales bacterium | reverse complement strand
GCGGATCGGCGCGGCCCGCGAGCCGCGCCCGCTCGTGCGCCACCACCGCCTCGAGCTGCGCCAGGGCCCGATCCAGCTGGTCGTTCACGATCACGTAGTCGTAGCCGGCGAGGCCGCGCGCGATCTCGGCGCGCGCCGCCGCCAGCCGCCGCGCGATGGCCTCTCCCGAGTCGGTGGAGCGGCCGCGCAGCCGGCGCTCCAGCTCGCCCAGCGACGGCGGCAGGACGAACACGGTCACGGTCCGTGAAGGCCAGTGGGCGCGGATCTGCTCGCCCCCCTGCACGTCGATGTCGAAGAGCGCCACCTGCCCGGCCCGCAGCGCCTCCTCCACCGTCGCCTTGGGCGTCCCGTAGCGGTTTCCGTGCACCTCGGCCCACTCCGCCAGCGCGCCCGCCGCCACCAGCTCCTCGAAGCGCGCCGGGGAGACGAAGTGGTAGTCCACCCCCTCCCGCTCGGCGCCGCGCGGGGCGCGGGTGGTGGCCGAGACGCCGAAGCGGGCGTCGGGCTCGCGCGCCTGGAAGCGCCGGGCCAGCGTGGTCTTGCCGGCGCCCGAGGGGGCGGAGAGGACGAGGAGGAGCCCGGGGCCGGCCATCCCCTACTCCACGTTCTGCACCTGCTCGCGCATCCGCTCGATCTCGGCCTTGAGGCTCACGACGATCGCGGCGATGGCGGCGCTCTGCGACTTGGAGCCGATGGTGTTCACCTCGCGGTGCATCTCCTGGACGAGGAACTCCATCTTCCGGCCGGCCGGCTCGCCGCCGGCCATCAGGCGGCGGGTCTGGGCCAGGTGGCTGCGCAGCCGGGTGAGCTCCTCGGCCACGTCGATGCGGTCGGCGAAGAGCGCGACCTCCTGGGCCAGCCGGGACGGGTCGAGCGGGATCCCGCGCGCCAGCTCCTGGACCCGCTCCTGCAGCCGGGCGCGGTGGTGATCCACCGACTCCGGCGCCAGCCGCTCCACCCCGCCGGCCCACGCCTCCACCTTGTCGAGCCGCTCGCCGAGGTCGCGCGCCAGCGCCTCGCCCTCGCGCGCCCGCATGACGGCGAGCTGGTCGAGGGCGCGGTCCAGCGCCTCGCGCACCGCGCCCCGCGCCGACTCCAGGTCGGCGGCCCGCTCCTCCAGCCGCACCACGCCCTCGGCGGCCAGCACGCCGGCCAGCGACACCGGCTCGGCCAGCCCCAGCCCGGCCCGCACCGCCTCGAAGGCCCGGGCGTACTCGCGCGCCAGCTCGAGGTCGACGCGCGGCACCGCGCCGCAGCGGGCGCCGCCGCGCCGGACCGACACCTCGACGCTGCCGCGGGCCAGCCGCTCCTTCACGGCGCGGCCGATCTCCAGCTCCAGCGCCGCCAGCTCCCGGGGCAGCCGGACCTTCACCTCGCAGAACTTGTGGTTGACGGAGCGGGCCTCCACGTCGAGCTCCTCGCCGCCGCGCGCGGCGCGCCCCGCTCCGAACCCGGTCATGCTGCGGATCATGGCGCTCCTCGCGTCCGGCGAGCCGGCGGCGACCGTAGCCGCCGGCCCCGGCCGGCGTCAAGACGCGCGGTCGAGCAGCGCCGCCGCCTCCTCGGCCACCGCCCAGGCCTCTAGCCTGGCCATGCAGTCGTGGTGGCCGAGCGGGCAGCGCCGCGGCCCGTGGTCGTGGCAGGGCTGGCAGGGGAGCCCGAGCGACAGCGGGCGGTCGCGCGGGCCGAAGAGGTGGCGCTCCACGTGGGTGGGGCCGAACAGCGTCAGGGTGGGACGCCCCAGGGCCCGGGCGCAGTGGGTGAGGCCGGTGTCGCCGCCCACCACCAGGTCGCAGCGCGCCAGCAGCGCCACCGCCTCCTCGATGGAGTTGCCGGTGGAGTCGAGGACCGGCTTGCCGGCGGCCCCGGCGGCGATCTCCGCCGCCAGGCCGCGCTCCGCGGGTCCGCCCAGGATCAGGGCGGTGCCGCCGAGCCGGCAGGCCAGCTCCGCCCAGCCCGCGGCCGGCCAGCGCTTGGTGGCCCACTCCGCCCCCGGCACCAGCCCCAGGACCGGCCGCGCCGCCCCGGCCAGCAGCCGCTCGGCGTAGGCCGCCCGGGCCGCCGGCGCCCGCAGCGCCAGCCCGGTTCCGCCCGGCGCCCCGGCCCGCTCGGCGAGGCGCAGCGCCCGCTCCACGAAGGGGCGCGTCCGGTCGAGCGCCACCCGCTCGTTGCAGAACGGGGCGTAGCCCAGGCGGCGCGGCGCGCCGGAGAGCAGCGCCAGCGCCCCGGAGCGGAGCGAGGGGTGCGAGACCAGCGCCAGGTCGGGGCGCAGCGCCCGCAGGCGGCGGCCCAGGCGCCAGAGCCCGCGGAGCCCGGCGTCCCCGCGGCGCTTGTCGAACGGCACCACCTCGTCGCAGCCCGGCAGCAGGGCGGCGACCGGCGCGCCGCGCGGGCTCACCACCAGCGTCACCCGCCCCCCCGGCCAGCGCGCCTTCAGGGCCCGGACCGCCGGCCCCAGGAAGACGGTGTCGCCCAGGAAGGCGGGGTGGACGAGCAGGACGCGGGGGCGCTCCCCGTCGGCACCCGCGGCGGCGGCCGGCACCGCGCCCACGCCCCGATCACCCCGGGCGGGAGGCCGCGGCGTCGAGCGCGCGCGCCTCCTCGACGAGCATCACCGGGATGCCGTCCTCGATGCGGTAGGCGAGCCGGCAGCGCAGGCAGTGGATCTCGCCCCGCTCCTCGTGGAACTCCAGGCCGCCCTTGCACCTCGGGCAGGCCAGGATCTCCCTCAGCTCCGGCGCCAGCGGCATCGCGTCCTCCCTCGGGAACGGTGCGGTTATACACCGGCCGGCGGCCGCGCGCGCACCGACTCCAGGAAGGCCTCGATCTCCAGGGCCCGCGCCTCCTCGCCGTGGTGCGCGACCATCCGCTCGCGGGCGGCGGCGCCCAGGCCGCGCGCCCGGCCCGGCGCGGAGAGCAGCTCCCAGAGCGCCGCGGAGAGCGCGCCCACGTCGCCGGGCTCCACCAGCAGTCCGGTGCGCCCGTCGACCACGGTCTCGGCCGGCGCCCCGAAGCGGTAGGCGACGCCGGGCCGGCCGCAGGCCATGGCCTCGAGCAGCGCCCGGCAGGTGCCGTCGTTCCCCTCCGCCAGCAGCACCTTGCAGTCGAGCGTCCGGTAGGCCGCCGCCAGCTCGTCGCCGGTGCGGTAGCCGGCGAAGATCACCTGGCGGACCAGCCCCGCCCGCTCCACCCGGGCGCGCAGCTCCGCCAGCCCCTCTCCGCGTCCGACGATCACCAGCCGCGCGTCGGGGAGCCGCGCCGCCACCGGCCGGAAGGCCTCGACCAGCTCGGCGTGCCGCCGGTCCGGCTTCACCCGGGAGACGATGCCGGCCACGGGCTGGCCCGGCTGGAGCCCCAGCTCGGCCCGCAGGTCGTGCCCCGCGGGGGCGAAGCGCACCGGGTCCACGGCGCCGCGGCTCGCCAGCACCCGGTCCTCGCCGACCTCGAAGCGCTCGACGAGGATCCGGGCGTGCTCCCGGCACACCGCGACGAGCCCGTCGGTGCGCCGGTGGACCGCCCCCTGCAGCGCCCGCGCCCGCAGCGAGCGGGAGGAGTGCACGGTGCGCACCACCCGGGCGCGGCGCCCCCGGCCGGCCCCGGCCACCGCGACCAGCGCCAGGGCGTGGTCGTTGGAAAAGTGGGCGTGGACGACGTCCAGCTCCCGCGCGGCGCGCCGCAGCGTCCAGGCGTCGCGCAGGTGGGACCAGGGGCCGGCCTTGGTGGAGAGCGTGAGGTCGAGCCGCAGGTTGAACCCCAGCTCCCGGAGCCGGTCGCGCAGGTCGCCGGGGCGGGCGTCGTCCACCGCCATCTCCACCTGGTGGCCGCGCCGGGCGAGGATCCGCGCCACCGAGGCCATGGGCTCGGCGGGGCCCGTCCAGACGGGAGAGGAGAGCAGCTCCAGGATGCGCACGTCGACGATTCCCCCCGACCCCGACCTCGACCCCGACCTCGACCCCGACCCCGACCCCGGCCCCGACCCCGATCCCGGCCCCGGCCCCGACCCCGACCCCGACCCCGACCCCGACGCCTACTTCCCCAGCTTCTTCAACGCCTCCACCACCTCCGTGGTGGAGTGGTCCTTGGGATCGCCGGCCACCGCCACCCGGCCGCCGTAGCTCCGGACCTCCGCCGCCTCGGGGATGGTCTCCGGCGTGTAGTCGGTGCCCTTCACCTGGACGTCGGGCCGGAGCGCCCGGATCACCGGGACCACGTCCCTGTCGTCGAAGAGCACCACGTGGTCCACGCAGGCCAGGGCCGCGACGATCTCGGCCCGCTCGGCGGCCGGGACCACCGGCCGCCCCGGCCCCTTGCCGAGCAGCCGCGCCGAGAGGTCGCTGTTCACCGCCACCACCAGCAGGTCGGCCAGCGCCCGGGCGCCCTGGAGGTAGCGGAGGTGGCCGACGTGGAAGAGGTCGAAGACGCCGTTGGCGAGCGCGACGGTCCGCCCGGCGGCGGAGGCCTCGGCGCGCAGGCGGGGCAGGTCCGCCAGGGTGAGGAGCTTGTCCATGGGCTCACCCGGCGCGGGAGAGCTCGTCCCGGAGCTCGGCCAGGGACACGGTGGCGGTGCCGGGCTTGCCCACCACGATGGCGCCGGCCACGTTGGCGAGCCGCATCGCCGCCACCGGGTCGGCGCCGGCGGCCAGGGCGGCGCCGTAGGTGGCGGCCACGGCGTCGCCGGCCCCGGTGACGTCCACCGCCTCGTGGCCGCCGTGGGCGGGGACGTGGACCGGCGCCTCCCCGGGGCGGAACAGCGACATGCCGTTGTGGCCGCGGGTGACCAGGAGCTGCTCGCACCCCAGCCGCCGGAGCAGCGTGCGGGCGGCCCGCTCCAGCGCCCCCGGCCGGTTCAGGGGCAGGCCCGCCGCCGCCTCCAGCTCCGGCTCGTTGGGCTTGCACATCGTCAGGCCGGCGAAGGCGGCCAGCCGGTAGCGCGAGTCCACGCACACCGGGACGCCGCCCCGGCGCACCCGGCGCAGCGCCTCGACGGCGGCGTGGGTGAGCGTACCCGAGCCGTAGTCGCTGGCCAGCACCGCGCCGGCGCGCCGTCCCAGCCGCTCGATCCGTGCCGCCAGCCGCTCCTGGACCGCCGCCGGCAGCGGCTCGGCCGGGGCCCGGTCCACCCGCAGCATCTGCTGGCGCCGGGTGGAGCGGCCGCCCGCCAGGATGCGGGTCTTGGACTCGGTGGCCCGCCCCCGCACCCGCTCCACGCCGACCACGTCCACGCCGCCCGAGGCGAGCGCCCGGAGCAGCCCCTCGCCGAGGGCGTCGGCGCCCACCGCCCCGACGGCGCGGACCTTCACCCCCAGCGCGGCCAGGTTCAGGGCGGCGTTGCCGGCGCAGCCCGGCTTCAGCTCGCTCGACTCGTAGCGGACGATGAGCACCGGCGCCTCGCGGCTGATGCGGTCGGTCTCGCCGAAGACGTACTCGTCGGCGACCAGGTCGCCGGCCACCACCACCTCGGCGCCGGGGAAGCGGTCGAGGATCGCGGCGGGATCGGCGGCGGGCACGGGGGGCGCGGGCGGCCGTCGGCGGGGCATGGCGGCGATCCCTATCGCGGGGCCCACCGGAGCGTCAATCTTCCGATGCCGGCCGCGTCTTCCACCGCCGGTGCAGCCAGTACCACTGGTCGGGGTGGCGGCGCACCCAGTGCTCCAGCCGGTCGTTGAGCCGCTGCATGAAGGCGAGGACGTCGCGATCCCGGTCGCCGGTGTCCTCGGGCTCGAAGGGCCCCTCGATGACCACCCGGTAGCGCCCGTCCCCCTCCTGCGCCGCCACCGCGAAGATCACCGCCGCCCCGTTGCGGATGGCGAAGTAGGCGGGGGTGGGCGAGGTGGCGGCCGCGACCCCGAAGAAGGTGGGGAAGACGGCCCGGCGGCGGGAGACGTTCTGGTCGATGACGTAGCCGAGCACCCGCCCCTGCTTCAGCGCCCGCAGCGCCGCCTTCAGCGTCTCGCCCCTCTTCACCACCAGCTCCTCGACGCCCGCCCCGGCCCGGGTCCTCTTCAGCAGGGAGTCGGCGCCGGTGCGGGCCTGGTGCCGGCTGATGGAGGAGATGGGGGTGCCGCGCAGCGCGGTCGCCGCCTGGAGCAGCTCCCAGTTGCCGAAGTGGGCGGTGCAGGCGACCACGCCCTTGCCCCGGGCCAGGCCCGCCTCCACCGCCTCGAAGTTCTCGTAGACCAGGATGCGCTCCAGCTCCTGGCGCGACATCCGGGGGACGAGCAGGATCTCGGCGGCCATCCGCCCGAGGTTCCGGTAGGTGCGGCGGCCGACGTCGCGGCGCCAGGCCTCGGTCTCGCCCGGGAAGGCGAGCCGCAGGTTGGCGAGCACCACCTTGCGCCGGACGTGGAGCGTCCAGGCGAGCCAGCCCAGCGCCGCGGTGACGGCGTACAGCCAGCGGCGCGGGAGCCGCGCCACGAGGTCGGCGATCACCGCGGCCCTCCCAGCACGCGGTCCACCGCCTCGTCGAGGAGCCCGGCGCCCCGCGTGATCTCCACCTCGATGCGCACGACCCGCAGCATCTCCTCCCCGGCCCAGCGCGTCGAGAGGCGGACCGCGTCCTTCTCGGTGGTGGCGACGTGGTCGCAGCCGGCGGCGCGGGCCGCGGCGAAGGCCTCCTCCAGCTCCCGGTCGGCGAAGGCGTGGTGGTCGGCGAAGATCCGCTCGGCGGCCACCCGGGCCCCCAGCCCCTCCAGCGTGCGGCGGAAGCCGCCGGGCCGGGCGATCCCGGCGAGCAGGAGCACCCGCCGGCCGGCCAGCTCCGCGGCCGGGAAGGAGCGCTCCAGCGCGCCGTCGGAGAGCCCGGCGACGGCGTGGCGCGACTCCACCGGCGGCCGGCCGGTGCGCTCGCCGCACAGGGCCCGCAGCGCCTCCAGCGCGGCCGGCTCCGCCTGGTCGGCGCGTGACAGCCAGGCGAGATCGGCCCGCGCCAGGGCCTCCCGCCCCTCGCGGTTGGGGCCGCGCGGGAGCAGCCGCCCGTTGCCCCAGGGGTTCGAGGCGTCGAGCACCACCAGGTCGAGGTCGCGGGCCAGGGCCCGGTGCTGGAAGCCGTCGTCCAGCACCAGGGCGTCGGCGCCCAGCTCCTCCACCGCCCACCGGGCCAGCACCGCCCGGCTCGGCCCGCACAGCACCCGCAGCCCCGGGAGCCGGCGCGCCAGGAGCAGCGGCTCGTCCCCCGCCTCGGCGGCGCCCAGCAGGATCCGCCGGCCGTCCGAGACCACCCGCGCGCCGCCGCGCCGCGCCCCGTAGCCGCGCGAGAGCACCGCCACGACGCGCCCGCGCCCGGCGAGCAGCCGCGCCAGCGCCAGCGCCACCGGGGTCTTGCCCGATCCCCCCACCGCCAGGTTGCCCACCGAGAAGACCGGCGCCGCGGCGCGCGCCGCGGGGAGCAGGCCGGCGCCGTAGAGCGCGCCGCGCAGCGCCACCGCCGCCCGGAAGGGCGCCTCGGCCAGCGCCAGGGGCGCGAGCAGGGCCCGCCGCAGCGGCGCCTCCCGCTCCCGCCACCACATGTCCTCGATCCGGCTCACCGGAGCAGCTCGCGCGCCGCCGCCACCACCTGCTCGGGCGTGAGGTCGTCGAGGCAGCGGTGGTGCCCCTCGGGGCAGGTGTCGCCGCCGTGGTTGGAGCAGGGGGAGCAGGGCAGCCCCAGGGTCAGGGCGCGGCCCGGCGGGAGCGGGCCCCAGCGGACCGCCGAGGTGGGGCCGAAGAGCGCCAGCGCCGGCGTGCCCACCGCCCCGGCGATGTGGACCGGGCCGGAGTCGCAGGCCACCAGCAGCTTCACCCGGGCCAGCGCCGCCGCCAGCGCGTCCACCGGCAGGGGCGAGAGGTCGGCGGCCACCGGGGCGCGGGCCGCGGCGCGGAAGGCGGCGAAGGCGTCGCGGTCCGAGGGGCCGCCCGCCAGGACGATGCTGGCCCCGCCCGCGGCGAGGCCGTCGGCCACCGCGGCGAAGCGCTCGGCCGGCCAGCGCTTGGTGGCCCAGCGCGCCCCCGGGGCGATGGCCACCACCGGGCCGCGCACCCGCGCCAGCGCGTCCTCGGCCACCGCCCGGGCGGTGCGCGAGAGGTGGACGCGCATGGGGCCGGGCCCCTCC
>JAKAEO010000148.1 GCA_021818285.1 Myxococcales bacterium | reverse complement strand
CCCGGCCCGGCGCGCCCGGCTCCTCGCCGCGCTCGGGGCGGCCGGCGCGCTGCTCGCGGCGGCCCCGGCCGCCCGGGCCGCCGAGATGGTACGCATCGCCGTCGCCACCGGGCAGGCGCGGGTCCGGCTCGCCGGCCCCGGCCTGTCGATGGCGCTCCTCGCCGAGGGGCAGGAGCGCGCTCCGGTGGAGGGGGGCAGCGCCGAGGTGGTCCTCTCCGGCGACGAGCTCACCGTGAACGGCCGGCCCGCCGACGTGCCGGCCCTCTCCTTCACGGCGGACGGCCCCATCCGCGTCGGCGCGCTCGGGCTCCACGGCGAGGTGGAGGTCCGCCGCGGCGCCGCCGGCCTGGACGTCATCCACGCCGTGCCCATGGAGGACTACGTGGCCGCGGTGGTCGAGGCGGAGATGCCGCGAGGCTTCCCGGCCGCGGCGCTCCGGGCCCAGGCGGTGGCGGCCCGCTCCTTCGCGCTCGCGAAGAAGCTGGAGGCCGTGACCGACGGGCGCGCCTGGCACCTCGGCAGCACGGTGCTCGACCAGGTCTACCGGGCCGGCCACGACCCGGCCGCCCGGGCCGCCGCCGAGGCCACCGCCGGCGAGGTGCTGGCCTACGACCACGAGCCGGTGCTGGCCTTCTTCCACTCGGCCTGCGGCGGCCGGACCGAGAGCGGCAAGGACGCCCTGGGCAAGGACCTGCCGTACCTCCGGTCGGTGCGCTGCGGCCGCTGCGGCGCGGCGCCGAAGTACCGCTGGACGGTCCGCGTCCCGGCCGACGAGCTGGGGCGGGCCCTGGGCCTCCCGGGCCCGGCCACCGGCGTGCGGGTGGTGGCGCGGACCGCCACCGGGCGCGCCGCCCGCGTCGAGGTGGCCGGCGGCGGCGCGCGGCTGGCGCTCGCCGGGGCGGAGCTGCGCCAGCGCCTCGGCTACGACCGGCTCCCCTCGCTGGCCTTCGAGGTGCGCCTCTCGCGGGGCACCGCCACCTTCACCGGGCGCGGCTCGGGCCACGGCGCCGGGATGTGCCAGTGGGGCGCGGCCGGCTTCGCCCGCGCCGGGCGCGACTACCGGTGGATCCTGGCCCACTACTACCCGGGCACCGAGATCGTGAAGATGTACTAGGGACGTGGCGTGCGCCCCTCCGACTTCGACTACGACCTTCCCGAGGCGCTGGTGGCGCAGCAGCCGGTGTCGCCGCGCGACGCCTCGCGGCTGCTCCTGCTGCCGCGGTGGGCCGGGCCGCCGGAGCACCGCCGCTTCCGCGAGCTGCCCGGGCTGCTCGCTCCCGGCGACCTGCTGGTCTTCAACGACACCCGCGTCATCCCGGCCCGGCTCGAGGGGGTGAAGGAGACCGGCGGGCGCTGCGAGCTGCTGCTCTGCGAGCCGCTCCCCCCCGATCCGGCGGCGCCCGGCGCCCGCTTCCGCGCCATGGGCCAGGCGTCGAAGCCCATCCGGGCCGGGCAGCGGCTGGCCTTCGGGCCGCTCGCCGCGGTGGTCGAGGCCGCCGAGGGGGAGGGCTTCTTCGTGGTCCGCTTCGACCGCGACGGCGAGCCCTTCGCCGCCGCGCTGGAGCGGGCCGGCCACGTCCCGCTGCCGCCCTACATCCGCCGGCCCGACGGCCCGGCCGACCGGGAGCGCTACCAGACCGTCTTCGCCCGGGTGCCGGGGAGCGCCGCCGCCCCCACCGCCGGGCTGCACTTCACCCCGGAGCTGCTCGCGCGGCTCGACGAGCGAGGGGTCGTCCGCGCCTCGGTGACGCTGCACGTCGGCCCCGGGACGTTCCTCCCGGTCCGGGAGGAGCGGGTCGAGGCCCACCGCATGCACGAGGAGCCCTACCAGGTACCGGAGGCGACCGCCGCCGCCTTCGCGGCCTGCCGCGCCCGCGGCGGGAGGGTGGTGGCGGTCGGCTCCACCGCCGTCCGCACGCTGGAGAGCGCCTTCGCGGGCGGAGGGCTCCGCGCCGGGCCGGGACGAACTTCCCTTTTCGTGCTGCCGGGTTATGAATGGAAGGCGGTGGACGCCATGGTCACGAACCTCCACCTCCCGCACTCTACGCTGCTGATGCTGGTCTGCGCCCTCGGGGGGCGGGAGCGGGTGCTGGCGGCCTACCGGGAAGCGGTCCGGGAGGGCTACCGGTTCTACAGCTACGGCGATGCGATGCTGTTAGCTTGATGGGGAGAGCGGGGGAGAGGGATGCCGCCGGGGAAGAAGCTCCACAGCGTGGCGCTGAACATGGAGCCGGCCCAGTTCGTGGCCGGCTGGCGCCCCGACGCGGGGACGCTCTTCCTCCCCACCCTGAGCGAGGCGCGGGTCGGCGACGCGGTCGCGGTCCGCATCGGGATCTTCGGCCAGACCATCCGGGCGACGCTGCTCGGCAGCATCGGGCTGGTGCGCCGGGTGGGGCGCCCCTCGCTGCCGCCCGGCGTCGAGCTGACGCTCGACAAGGGCAGCCTGCCGGCCGCGAGCTTCCTGGCGGCGGCGGCGCGCGGCGAGCGCGTGACCTTCCGGGAGCGGGCGCCGCGCTACCTCCTGGAGCGGGAGCTGCTCGTCGTCCGCGACGGCCAGGAGCTGCCGTCGCAGTCGGTGAACGTCTCGGAGGGGGGCTGCGCCGTCTCCTGGACCGGGCCGCTGCCCATGGTCGGCGAGGTGCTGCAGCTGAAGGTCGGCGGCGGCCTGCTCACCCCGCGCGTCCGGGCGGTGGTCTGCTGGAACTCCCTGGGCGGCACCCTGCAGCGCGCCGCCGGCCTGCGGGTGGTGGCCACCGGCCGGGCCGCCCGCGCCTGGCAGCGGCTGGCCGCGGAGGCGGCCCGCTCCGGCGCCCCGACGTCCTGACCGGGCCCGCGGCCCCACGCCCCCGGCACCGGCACCGGCGGCGGGGTCCCGCCCCGGACCGGCGGCACCGGACGCCCGCCCCGCCGCCTTGACTTCGCCGCCGCCCCGGGCGAAACGGCCAGGAGCGTGATCCGCTTCGACCTCATCGCCACCGACGGCGCCGCCCGGCGCGGCCGGCTCGAGACGCCCCACGGGCCGATCGAGACGCCGGTCTTCATGCCGGTGGGCACGGCCGCCACGGTGAAGACCCTGGCGCCGCGCGACCTCGCCGAACTGGGCGCGGCCATCGTCCTCGGCAACACCTACCACCTGTACCTCCGCCCCGGCCACGAGCGGGTCCGGCGGCTCGGCGGCCTGCACCGCTTCATGTCCTGGAACGGCGCGCTGCTCACCGACTCGGGGGGCTTCCAGGTCTACAGCCTGGGCGAGGGGAAGGGAGCGGCCGGGGCCGGGGATGGCGGCGGCGGCGGGCCGGGGCTGGTGCGCGTCTCCGAGGAGGGGGTCGAGTTCCGCAGCCACCTCGACGGCTCGCGCCACCTCTTCACGCCCGAGCGGGCCGTGGAGATCCAGGAGGCGCTCGGCGCCGACGTGATCATGGCCTTCGACGAGTGCCCGCCGGCCCGGGCCGAGCGGCGCCACCACGAGGAGGCGCTGGCCCGGACGCAGCGCTGGCTGGTGCGCTGCCGGGCGGCCTGGCGGGAGGCGGAGGCGCGGAAGGCGGAGGCCGGGGCCGGCGGCGGCGCCCTCCCGGGCGGCGGCCCGGCGCACCCCTCCGCGCTCTTCGGCATCGCGCAGGGCGGCCTCTTCCCGGACCTGCGCCGGCGCGCCGTCGAGGAGGCGGCGGCGCTGGAGCTCCCGGGCTACGCGCTCGGCGGCTACGCGGTGGGGGAGGAGCCGGAGGAGATGTGGGAGGGGGTGGCGCGCGACGCGCCGCTGCTGCCGGCCGGCAAGCCCCGCTACCTCATGGGCGTGGGCACGCCCGAGGACCTGCTCGCCGGGGTGGCGGCCGGCGTCGACCTCTTCGACTGCGTGCTCCCCACCCGCTGCGCCCGCAACGGACTGCTCTTCACCTCGCGCGGCAAGCTGGTGATCCGCAACGCCGCCTTCGCCGACGACCCGCGCCCCGCCGACGAGGCCTGCGGCTGCCACGCCTGCCGGACCTTCAGCCGCGCCTACCTGCGCCACCTCTTCAAGTGCGGGGAGATCCTCGGGTTGCGCCTCAACACCCTGCACAACCTCCACTTCTACCTGGAGCTCATGGCCGGGGCCCGGGAGGCGATCGCCGCGGGGCGCTTCGACGCCTTCCGGCGCGAGCGGCTCGCCGCCTGGGCGGCCGGGCCGCGGTGAGCGGCCGCGGCGGGGAGAATTCCATTGCCCCGCGGTGCGAAATCCTGCTAAAAGACGGCGCTTTTTCGGCTTTCACGGAGAATCCATGCACCCCGCCATCGACGCCTTCCTGGCCCAGACCGCCAACGGCCAGCAGTCGGGCAGCCCGCTCATGCAGCTGGTCCCGTTCCTGGCCATCGCCGTCGTCTTCTACTTCATCTTCTTCCGGCCCCAGCAGAAGCAGCAGAAGCAGCACCAGACCTTCCTGCAGGGGCTCAAGAAGGGGGACGAGATCGTCACCCAGGGCGGGATCATCGGCGAGGTCTTCGCGGTCGAGGACAAGACCGTGATCGTCAACGTCGGCGGCGGCACCCGGCTGCGCATGCTGAAGACCCAGGTGGCCGGCCAGTGGAAGGAGCCGGTGCCCGGTGGAGCCACGGCGGAGAAGAAGTGATGGAGCGGGCCTGGTACTGGCGCGTCGCGCTCATCGCCGGCGTGACGCTCTTCTCCCTCTACGAGCTGGTGCCCAGCTGGTACTACTTCTCGCTCCCGCCCGACCAGCGCAACGGCGCGGAGTACGAGAAGTCGGTGCCGCGGTGGGCGCCCGACCCGAACCGCCACCTGAACCTGGGCCTCGACCTGCAGGGCGGCATCCTGCTCTCCATGGGCGTGGACGTGGACCGCGCCGTGAAGGCCAAGGTGGCCCGGCGCGCCGACGAGATCGGCGACTTCCTGAAGGAGAAGGGGCTGACGGTGACGGCGGCCGGCACCTCTCCCGACGGCGCCCGGGTGGAGATCCGCGGGCCCGACACGGCGAAGATCGCCGACACCGTCCTCGACCACTACGGCTCGGAGATGAACGCCCCGGGCGGCGCCCCGGCCGGCGCGGTCTGGTTCGGCTTCAAGCCCAAGACCATCCAGGACTTCAAGTCCAAGGCGGTGGAGCAGGCCGAGAAGACCATCCGCAACCGCGTCGACAAGTGGGGCGTGACCGAGCCCGACATCAAGCGCAAGGCCAACAGCCAGATCCAGATCCAGCTCCCCGGCTTCAAGGACCCGGAGAAGGCCAAGGAGCTGCTGGGCCGCACCGCCCAGCTGGAGTTCAAGATCGCCGACGACGCCTCGACGGCGCTCGACGGGGTGCGCGGCAAGCTCCCGCCCTGCCCGGGCGACGAGGGGCTCATGAAGCTGCCGCTCCCCGACACCGGCTGCTGGACGGTGGAGCGGGTCGAGCTGCCCGGCGGCGGCGCGCGCGAGGAGACGATGATCGCCGCCACCCGGCGCGACCAGCTCGAGGCGGCCATCGACAAGTACGCCAAGCCGCTCATCGCCCCGGACCAGGAGATCGGCATCGGCGAGAGCTCGGTGGGCACCGGCCCGGTGCGGGATCGCTACTACCGGACCTACCTGCTCCACGCCAAGACCGAGCTCACCGGCGACTACATCGCCGACGCCCGGGCCGCCACCGACACCTCCAGCACCGGCATGAACCGGCCGGTGGTGGTCTTCACGATGTCGCCCGAGGGGGCGCGGCTCATGGAGAAGCTCACCAGCGCCAACCTGGGCCGGCGCATGGCCACGGTGCTGGACGGCAAGGTGGAGACCGCCCCCTACATCCAGGGGAAGATCGCCGCCAACGGCCAGATCACCCTGGGCCAGCAGCGCGGCTTCCAGGAGATGTTCCAGGAGGCCAGCGACATCGCCCTGGTGCTGAAGGCCGGCGCGCTGCCCGCCCCGGTCACCATCTCCGAGGAGCGCACCGTCGGCGCCACCCTCGGGCCCGAGCTGGTGAAGAAGGGCACCACCGCCGCCCTGCTGGGCTTCCTGCTGGTGGTGCTGTTCATGATCGCCTACTACCGGGCCAGCGGCCTCATCGCCGACGTGGCGCTGCTGCTGAACGGCCTGCTGGTGCTGGCCATCATGGCCATCGTCGGCTCCACCCTGACCCTGCCCGGCATCGCCGGCTTCGTCCTCACCCTGGGCATGGCGGTGGACGCCAACGTCCTCATCAACGAGCGCATCCGCGAGGAGCTGCGCGCCGGGAAGACGGTGAAGCAGTCGGTGGACCAGGGCTACGACAAGGTCTTCTGGACCATCGTCGACAGCCACGTCACCACCCTCTCGGCCGGCGTGGTGCTCATGAACTACGGCTCCGGGCCGGTCCGCGGCTTCGCCGTGACCCTGATCATCGGCCTGGCCGCCTCGATGTTCACCTCCATCGTGGTGACGCGCGCCATCATGGACTTCTTCACCCGCCGTGACACGGCGAGGCTGAGCGTCTGATGCGATTCAAGAGCTTCGACGTCATCCCCCACGGGACCACCTTCGACTTCGTCGGCAAGCGCCACATCGCCGTGGCGCTGTCGCTGGCCGCCAACCTGGCGGTGATCGTCTGGGCGATGCCCTTCGTCCACGGCCTGAACTTCGGCGTGGACTTCGCCGGCGGCACCGAGATGGAGGTGAAGTTCGGCAAGCAGGTCGACCCCGGCGTCATCCGCCGCAGCGTCGAGGAGCTGGGCTTCAAGGACGCCTCGGTCCAGACCTACGGGCCGGAGGCGGACAACAGCTACCTCATCCGCGTCGGGCGCATCGCCCTGCTGGGCGCCGACGAGGTCGCCACCGTGGCCAAGGCGGTCTCGGCGAAGTTCCCCATCCAGGGGGCGCCCTCCTTCAACCCCGAGCTGGGCGACAAGATCGACTTCCAGTTCCAGGGCGTCCAGCCGACCACCGCCGAGCTGAAGTCGGTGATCGAGGCGGCGGGCGTCCGGGTGCGCGAGGTGCGCGAGGAGGCGGGCCTGGCGGCCGGGACCCACTCCTTCGCGGTCATCACCTACGGCATCCAGGACAAGGTGGAGCGGGACCTCCAGTCCCGCTTCGCCGCGGAGAAGCCCGAGGTGCGGCGCGTCGAGTACGTCGGCCCGGCGGTGGGGCGCGAGCTGCGCAACCAGGGCTTCAAGGCCATCCTGCTGGCCATGGGGCTCATCGTCCTCTACGTGGGCGTGCGCTTCGACTTCCGCTTCAGCCCCGGCGTCATCATCGCCCTGCTCCACGACGCGGTGATCACCTTCGGCTTCTTCGCCTTCACCGGGCGCGAGTTCAACCTCACCTCGGTGGCGGTGATCCTCACCGTGGTGGGCTACTCGGTGAACGACACCGTGGTGGTCTACGACCGGATCCGCGAGAACCAGGGGAAGTTCCAGGGGAAGCGGCTCGCCGAGATCGTGAACCTCTCCATCAACGACGTCCTCGGCCGCACCTTCCTCACCTCCTTCGCCACCGCCCTGTCCCTCATCGGCCTGCTGATCTTCGGCGTCGGGACCATCTGGGACTTCTCCATGGCGATGCTGGTGGGCATCGTCTCCGGCACCTACTCCACCTGGTTCATCGCCGCGCCGATGACCATCTGGCTGGAGGAGCGGGCCGCGAAGGCCAAGGCCCGGGCCGCCTAGACCCCGGGGCGCGCGCCGGCGCGCGACAGCATGACGCACCCGCGCCGCGGCGCGCCGCACCGTCCTGCGGCTGCCGCGGCGCTACCATGTCCGGCGAGGGGGTTCGCCGTGGCGCCGGCACGGGGGCAACCATCCCGCACGGGGAGCTGGGTTGCGGCCGTCGCCGCCGTCGTCCTGCTGGCAGCGCGACCCGCCGCAGGCGAGCCCCCGACCTCTCCCCCCAACCCCCGGGCGCCCGACGTCGAGGCGCTGCTGCGCCGGCTCGACGACCTGTACCGCTCCCGGGCCAGCGTGGCCCGGATGGAGATCGCGGTCACCACGCCGCGCACCACGCGGACCCTGCGCGTCCGGGCCTGGACCCGCGGGGAGGAGCAGGCGCTGGTGGTGGTGGAGGCGCCGCCGCGCGAGGCCGGCACCGCCACCCTGCGCGACGGCGAGAACCTCTGGAACTGGCTGCCGCGCATCGCCCGGACCATCCGCGTGCCCCCCTCGATGATGCTGGGCTCCTGGATGGGCACCGACTTCACCAAC
>JAKAEO010000147.1 GCA_021818285.1 Myxococcales bacterium | reverse complement strand
CCCCTCGGCGGCCGCCGGCGGCTGCGCCGCCGCCCCGGGCACCGCGGCCGCCGCGCCGGGCGCCGGCCCGACCGGCCCCTGCGCCTGGTTCTTCCCCGGGTCCTGGAGCTGCGTCACCGCGGTGCGCAGCTTGGCGTCGAAGCGCTCGACGCGCTCCAGGGTGCCGGAGATGTGGGCCACCTTCTCCTGCACCAGCAAGATCTGCGAGCGCAGCTGCGCGTTCTCCTCCTTGAGGACGCGGTTCTCGGCGGCCGAGCCGAGCAGCGTGAAGTAGTGGAGGAGGGCGGCCAGGCCGAGGAGCGCCGCGCCGCCGCCGATCCAGGCGCCGCGGCGCAGCCACGGGCGGGGCACCCGGAACTTGCGCACCGCCTGCGAGTGATCGCTGACGACGATGACGGTGTACAGCTGCGTCGGCGCAGGCTTGCGCTGCTCTTCCATGGCGAACCGGCCGCCGGGCGTCAGGCCCGGGGCGTCCCGTCCACGTGCAGGACGATGACGGTGATGTTGTCGTCGCCGCCCCGGTCGTTGGCGAGGTCCACGAGCCGGCGCGGGGCCTCCTCCAGCGGGGAGGTGGTGACGATGTCGCGAATCTCCTGGTCCTCGACGAGGTTCGAGAGGCCGTCGCAGCAGACCACCAGCCGGTCGCCGGACGCCAGCTCCAGCCCCAGGAGGTCCACGGCCACCTGCTCCTCGAAGCCGACCGAGCGGGTGATGATGTTGCGGAAGCGGCTGGTCCGCGCCTCCTCGGGCGTGATGGCCCCGGCCTTGAGCTGCTCGTTCACCAGCGAGTGGTCCTCGGAGATCTGGTAGATGCCGTCGCCGCGGACCAGGTAGCAGCGGCTGTCGCCCACGTGGGCGACGAAGGCGTTCTCCGGGCCCACCACCAGGGCGGTGACGGTGGTGCCCATCCCCTGCAGCTCCGGGGCGCCCTGGGCCGCCTGGTAGATGCTCCGGCAGGCGCGCTCCACCGCGCCGCGGAGCACCTCGCGCAGCGGGCTCTGCTCCAGCGGCCCGCTGAAGGCGAGGAGCGATCCGTCCCGTTCCCGGGCGGCGCGGAGGTCGTCGCGGATGGTCTCCACTGCGAGCCGCGAGGCGGTCCCGCCGCCCTGGTGGCCCCCCATGCCGTCGGCCACGATGTAGAGGCCCAGCTCGGCGTCGAGCAGGAGGGAGTCCTCGTTGTGGTCCCTCTTCCGACCGACGTCGGACATTCCTCGCGCGGACACGGTCATGGGATCTTCGGCTCGATCGAGCCTATTCGACCGGCGCTTGCCCGGTCAACGAAACAGCACGCGCCTCCGGAGCGCGTGTCGGCGCGAGCGCACACCGCGAGCAGCGGGGCGCGGCGCCCCGCCGGGGCCTACCGGCGCAGCTCGCGCGCCGCCGCGCGCCCCGGGGCGGCGCGCCGGCCGCGACCCGGCCCGCCCTGGAGGGCGCGCGCCTGGGCGATGAGGGCCCCGGCGTGCTCCAGCGCCGAGCCGGTGACGGTCACGCCCGCGAGCATCCGCGCCACCTCGCCCCGCCGCTCCTCCTCGCCGTCGAGGGGGACGACCCGGGCGCTGGTGCGCCCCCCCGCGACCCGCTTCTCCACCCGCAGGTGGCGGTCGGCGAAGGCCGCGACCTGGGGCAGGTGGGTGACGCAGAGCACCTGGCGCCCGCGGGAGACCTCGGAGAGGAGCCGTCCCACCGCCTCCGCCACCGCGCCGCCGATGCCCGCGTCCACCTCGTCGAAGACGTAGGTCGGCACCGGATCGGTGCGCATCAGCGCCCGCTTCACCGCCAGCAGGACGCGGGAGAGCTCGCCCCCCGAGGCGCTCCGCGCCAGCGGCCGGGGCGGCTCGCCCGGGTTGGGCGCGATGCGGAACCCGGCCCGCTCGGCGCCGTCGGGCCCGAGCCGCAGCCCGTCCCGCTCCACCCCGCCCTCGGCGGGGAGGAACTCCACCTCCAGGCGGCAGCGGCCCATGGCCAGCGACTCCAGCTCCCGCTCCGCGGCGCGCGAGAACCGGCCGGCCGCGTGGCGCCGGGCCTCCGACAGCTCCCGCGCCAGCCCCACGGCCCGCGGCCCCCAGTCGGCCTCGATCTCCCGGCCCAGCGCCGCCGCCCGATCGCCGCTCCCGGCGGCCGACGCCAGCTCCGCGCGCATCGCCTCCCGCCGCGCCAGGGCCGCCTCCAGCGAGCCGCCGTGCTTGCGGGCGAGCCCCCGGAGCAGCTCGATCCGCTCCTGCACCCGTCCCAGCCGCTCCGGATCGCCCTCGAGCCCGCCGGCGTAGCGCGCCAGCTCCCGCCCCGCCTCCTCGGCCTCGGCCGCCGCCGAGCGCAGCAGGCCGAGCGGTCCCGCGAGCCGCGGGTCGGTCTCGGCGGCGTCGGCGAGCAGCCGCGCGGCCCGCCCCAGCCGCTCGGAGGCGCTCCCCTCCTCCCCGTAGGCCAGGTCCTCCGCGGCGCGCGCCGCCTCCCGCAGCCGCTCCGACGCGGCGAGGACCCGCCGCTCCGCCTCCAGCTCGGCGTCTTCGCCCGGGCGGGCCCCGGCGGCCTCCAGCTCGCGGAGCTGGAAGGCGAGGTAGTCCACCCGGCGGGCCCGCTCGCCCTCCTCGGCGAGCAGCGCGTCGCGCTCCCGCGCCCGGGCCGAGAGCCCCTCCCAGGCGGCCCGGTAGCGGGCGGCGATCCCCTCCTCGCCCGCCAGCCCGCCGAAGGCGTCGAGCAGGGAGAGGTGCGTGGCCTCGTCGAGCAGCGACACGTGCTCGTGCTGGCCGGAGAGATCCACCAGCCCCCGCAGCGCCTGCTCCAGCATCGAGACGGTGACCATCGAGCCGTTCACGAAGGCCCGCCCGCGGCCGCTGCGCGACACCGACCGCCGGACCAGCAGCTCGCCGGCCTCGGGGGGCGGGATCCCGGCCGCCTCGAGCCGCGCCAGCACCGGGTGGCCGGCGGGCAGCTCGAACAGCGCCTCGACCGACGCCTCCTCGGCCCCCTCCCGCAGCACCTCGGCGCTCATCCGGCCGCCCAGCACCAGGTGCAGCGCGTTCACGAGCAGCGACTTCCCGGCGCCGGTCTCGCCGGTGAGCACGTTCAGCCCCGGTCCGAAGCGGACCTCCGCCTGGTCCACGATGGCGAAGCCGGCGAGGCGCAGGGTCGCGAGCATGGCCGGAGGATGCCACCGCCCCCTGACACTGCGCAAGTATTCAGTGGTGGATCCGTTCAGACCGGGGCCGGCCGGGGCTCGCCCCCCGCCCGGGCCCTCACGGCACCACCGCCGAGACGATCGGCACCATCCAGGCGGCGTAGGCGTCCGGGTCGCGCAGCGTGGCCAGCTGGTCGTCGAAGTGGTCGCGGACCTCGGCGGCGGTGAAGGCGGCGTGGGCGGCGACGTAGTCGGCGTAACCGTCGCGCCAGGCCTCCCAGATGGCGGCGAATGTCTCGCGCGGCACCCGCAGCGTGTCCACCACCACGTAGTCCACGGCGATGTCGCGCAGCCCGAGAGCCCGCAGGTGGGCGTGGGCGTTGCGGCCCACCGCCATGTCGACCCCGGTCGCGGCCGCCACCTGGAACGGCGCCGCCGGCCAGAACCGGTCGGGGTCGAGCCTCCGGCGCGGGAAGTGGATCATCCCGTAGTCCTCGGCGAGCAGGTGCAGCCGCCCGCCCGGCCGCGTCACCCGGACCAGCTCCGCCATCACCCGCTCCGGGTGCGGGATGGACTGGAGGACGTGGCGGCAGGCCACGAGGTCGAAGCTCGCGGCCGGAAGGCCCAGGTCGTAGACGCTCCGGTTCTCGAAGCGCAGCCGCGGCGCGAGCCGGCCGTGGCGCTCCCGCGCGACGGCGAGGTGGCCGTCGAGGATGTCCACGCCGAGCACGGTGGCGGCGGGGTAGAGCCCCGCCAGCCGCGACGAGATCTCCCCGGTGCCGCAGCCGGCGTCGAGGATGCGCGCGCCGGCGGGCAGGCCGTAGCGGCGGAACAGCCCGGCCTCCTGCGGCCAGATGGCGTCGGCCTGGGCCGCGAGGTTGCGGACCATCGACTCGTCGGCCATCGGCCGGGCCTGGGGGAAGAGCTCGGAGGACATGGGCGGGAATGTGCCACGGCCGCCGCGGCGCCGGAACCGGCCCTGCCGGGTGGCCGGCGCCCCGCCGCTCCGCCCTCAGGCGGACGCGGCCTGGCGGAGGAAGGCGCGCGGGTGGCGCAGGAACCGGAGGCACTCCGCGACCAGGTGCGCGAGCTGGGGGGCGCGGTCGGCGCCGTCGGCGAGCGGATCGGTGACCTCGCCCCGGTGGGCGTCGAGCCAGCCGCGCCATCGCGCCACCTCGGCGGCGTCCATGTTCCCCGCGAGGCGCTGCAGCCGCAGCACCAGCCAGAGGTCCATGCGGTTGCAGAAGACTCCCGTCCCCGCGGGGCGCCGGCGGGCCCGGTCCACCGCCGCGCGCAGCCGCCCGCGACGCCCCAGGGCCGCCTCGTGGACGAGCAGCGGCAGGCGCAGCCCACGGGCGATGTCGAAGGCCATCTGGCCGTAGTAGCGGGGGTTGAAGTCGATGAGCAGCGGGCCCGCCGGCGTCTGGATGAACTCGGCCTCGAAGGCGCCGTGGTAGCCGAGGCGGCGGCAGAGGGCGAGCAGCCCGTCGGCCAGGGCGGGCTCCACCTCCGCCTCCTCGAAGCACAGGCCGACGCCCAGCCGGCGCGGCTTCTGCAGGAGCTTGCGCGAGGCGCGCAGCGCGGCGTGCTCCCCGGTCTCGTCGACGAAGCCGCTCACGGCGTAGATCCCCAGGACCGCCTCCGGCCGGAAGGCCTGGAGCATGGGTCGCACCACCTCCGGGTCCTCCTCCCGGAGCAGCGGGGCGTAGGACGATCCGCGCACGGCGCGCCGGTAGGCGGCGCGCAGCTCCCGCGGCGACGAGGCCACCTGCCCCTTGCCGCCGGGGAAGTGCATGACCTGGGTCTGGGGCTTCACCAGCAGCGGGAAGCCCAGCTCCGCCGCCAGGCGGTCCAGCTCCGCTTCCCCGTCCGGGATCCGGGTCGGCGGGGTCCGCAGCCCCACCGCCGCGCAGGCGTCGTGCAGCCGGCGCTTGTTGAGGAGCGCGTAGACCACCTCCACCGGCGGCTGGTAGAGCCGGAAGTGGCGCGAGAGCTCGTCCCGGTGGCGCGCGTACAGCCAGGCGGTGTCGTCGCCGGCCGGGTAGAGCACGTGGCCGGGGTTGCGCGCACCGTACGCGAGCAGCCACTCGAGCAGGCGCTCGGGCTCCCGGGTCGGCGGGCAGAAGAGCCGGGTGCTGGCGTGGCGGGACCAGCGCGCCTCCGCGAAGAGCTCGGGCCCGGCCACCGTCACCCGGACGCCGCGCTCGCCCAGGCAGCGCACCGCGGCCAGCGTCCCGTGGTAGGCCGGCAGGGTGAACAGCGCCGGCGGCTGGTCGTGGGATTTCACCGGGCGTACCGTAGCATCCACCCGGCGGGAGCGCCCCGGCATTCCTGCCGCACGCCGTCCCGTGAGCGCGGGACCCACATCAGGGGCCGCGCCGCGGCCGCGACCACCGGCGCCGCCGCCGCTATCACCGGACCCCATGACCGCGTCGCGTCCCGTCGTCATCGTCGGAGCGGGCCCCTACGGACTCTCCATCGCCGCCCACCTGCGCGGCCGCGGGGTGCCCTTCCGCGTCTTCGGCGACCCCATGAGCTTCTGGCGGGACATGCCGCGCGGGCTCTTCCTCAAGTCCCTCGGCTTCGCGACCACCATCAGCAACCCCCAGGGGCTCACCTTCGACCGCTGGTGCCGCGAGCGCGGCCTCGAGGACCGCGAGCCGTGCAGCACCGAGTCCTTCGCCGCGTACGGGACGTGGCTCCAGGAGCGCCTGGTGCCGGAGGTCGAGCGGACGGAGGTGGCGCGCGTCGAGCGGCGCGACGGCGGGTTCGCGGTCCGGCTGGCGGACGGCGGGGCGCTCGAGGCGAGCCGGGTGGTGGTCGCCGTGGGGCTGCGCCACTACCAGCGCATGCCCGAGCCGCTGGCGCGGCTCCCGCCGGGCCTCGCCAGCCACACCGCACGGCTCCGCGACTACCGGCCGTTCCTGGGCAAGGAGGTGCTGGTCGTCGGCGCCGGGCAGTCGGCGCTGGAGGCGGCCGCGCTGCTCGGCGAGGCCGGGGCGCGCCCCCAGCTGCTGGCGCGCGGCGCGGGGCCGATCTTCCACGGCCGGACGCCCCCGAGGCGCTCCCTGCTGGCGCGGCTGCGCGCGCCGATGACGGTGTTCGGGGCCGGCCGCATGCACTGGGTGCTCGAGCACGTCCCCCGGGCCCTCTCCTGGCTCCCGGAGCGCAGGCGGGTGCGCTTCACCCGGGGTTACCTGGGCCCGGCGGGCGCCTGGTGGCTGCGCGACCGCTTCGAGGGCAAGGTGCCGGTGCGGGCCCCCTGCGAGGTGCTCTCGGCCCGCCCCGAGGGCGGCGGGGTGACGCTGCGGGTCCGGGAGGCGGACGGCGAGCGGGAGCTCCACGGCGACGCCGTCGTCGCCGGGACCGGCTTCGAGGTGGACGTGGACCGGCTGGCGTTCCTCGATGCCGGCCTGCGCGACCGGATCGACCGCGTCGAGCGCGCCCCGCGCCTGGACCGGCACTTCCAGTCCTCGGTCCCCGGCCTCTACTTCGCGGGCGTCAGCGCCATGTTCCAGTTCGGGCCGCTGGTCCGGTTCGTCTGTGGCACCTCCTTCTGCGGTCCGGCCGTGGCCCGGCACCTGGCGCGCGGCGCGTCCACCGCGTGATCTCCCGGGCGGCGGCCCCGGCCCCCCCGGCCGGAGCGCGGCGCGTGAGCCGCGGCCCGTCCTGGACTATCCTGCTCGCCCCATGCAGACCCCCGCCTCCGAATGCCGCGCCCGCGCCGCCGCCCTCCAGGCCACCCTGGCCGCCCAGGGGCTGGACGGCGCGCTCCTCCTCCAGGCCACCGACGTCTTCTACCTGTCCGGCACGCGCCAGAACGCCGTGCTCTGGCTCCCGGTCTCGGGCGAGCCGGTGGTGCTGGTGCGCAAGAGCCTGGAGCGGGCCCGCGCCGACAGCCCGCTCGCCGACGTGCGCCCCTTCCCGCCCTCGCGCGAGCTGGCGCCGGTGCTGGGCGGCGCCCGCAAGGTGGGGATCGGCTTCGACACCGTGCCGCTGGCGGTGCACGCCTTCTGGTCGCGGGCGCTGCCGGGGGTGGCCTTCGCCGACCTCTCGGCGCCGCTGCGGTGGCAGCGGAGCGTGAAGTCGCCCTGGGAGGTGGAGCGCTCCCGGGCCACCTGCGAGCTGCTCTGCGGCGTCTTCCGCGAGGTGCGGTCGTTCCTGCGCGCCGGGATGCGGGAGGTGGACCTGGCGGCGGAGTTCGAGGCGCGGCTGCGGCGGGCCGGGAACGAGGGCAGCCCGCGCACCCGCAGCTTCAACCAGGAGTTCTTCATGGGGCTGGCCATCGCCGGGGGCTCGGCCACCGCCCCGAGCTTCTTCGACGGGCCGGTCACCGGGCGCGGCCTCTCGCCCTCGTCGCCGGTGGGCGCGTCGGTGGACGCCGTCCCGGCCGACGCCCCGGTGCTGCTGGACTACACCGCCATCAAGGACGGCTACGTCGCCGACATGACCCGCATCGCCGTCGCCGGCCGGCTGGACCCGGCGCTGGAGCGGGCCTTCGACGCCTCGCTGCGCATCCAGGAGGAGGTGGCGCGGGGGCTCGTGCCCGGCGCCGTCCCCTCGAAGCTCTGGGCGCGGGCGCTGGAGCTCGCCGGAGCGGCGGGGCTGGAGCGGAACTTCATGGGGCCGCCCGGCGCCCAGTCGCGCTTCGTCGGCCACGGCGTCGGCATGGAGCTGGACGAGTGGCCGGTGCTGGCGCCGGGCTTCGACGACCCGCTGCGCGAGGGGCAGGTGATCGCCGTCGAGCCGAAGTTCGTGCTCCCCGGCCTGGGCGTGGCGGGCATCGAGAACACCTGGGCGGTGACGGCCGCGGGCGGCGAGAGGCTGACCAAGCTCGAGGACGCGATCGTCCGGGTGTGAGGGGGCGGGCCGGGTGGCCCACCGGGAGCCCACCTACCCCCGCTTCTGCTCCGCCATCCTCTTCGCGAACTCCTCGCCGCCCTTCTTCATGTCCGCCTCGGACACGTCCTTGGTGTGCGTGGCGAAGGTCCAGGTGTAGCCGTAGGGATCGGCCACCGAC
>JAKAEO010000009.1 GCA_021818285.1 Myxococcales bacterium | reverse complement strand
GTCGTGCCGGGCCCAGAAGGCGGCCGCCGCGCCGCCCTCGAGCGTCTCGGCGGCGAGCCCCTCCCGCGCCGCGGCGCCGCGCAGCCGCTCCACCTGGCCGGCCACGCCCGGGCCGAAGCCCTCGAACCGCAGGGCCAGGTCGAAGCCGTCGCCGGCGGCCAGCGCCGCCGCGGCCGCCGGCTCCACCTGGGCGCCGAGGACCAGCTTCACCGCCTGGCGCACCCGCGCCGGCGCCAGCGCGGCGAGGAGCAGGGTGGTCGAGGCCTCGGGCAGGGGGTGGAGCCGGAAGTTCACCTCCGTGACCAGCCCCAGCGTCCCCAGCGACCCGAAGAAGATCCGGGGCAGGTCGAAGCCGGCCACGTTCTTCACCACCTTGCCGCCGCCGCGGGCCACCACGCCGTCGGCCCGGACCACGGTGAGGCCGATGACCAGGTCGCGCGCCGAGCCCCGGCTGGCCCGCAGCGGCCCGAAGGCGTTGGCGCAGAGCAGCCCCGCGGCGGTGGCCCGATCCGGGAAGGGCGGGTCCAGCGCCAGCCGCTGGCCGTGGGGGCGGACCGCCGCCTGGAGCCGGTCCAGGGTGATGCCGGCCTCCACCCGCACGATCTGGTCGTGCGGGGCGTGCTCGATCACCCGGTGGAGCTTGCCGGTGCGGATCACCGCGTCGAGACCGGAGGGCGGGTTGCCGAGCCCCAGGTCGGTGCCTCCGCCGACCGCCAGGACCCGCAGGCGGTCGCGGGCGCAGGCCCGCACCGCCTCGACCGCCTCGTCGAGCGTGGCCGGCTCGAAGACCAGCCGGGGGACCACCCCCAGGACGGTGTCGCCGGCCGTCGCGGCGCGCGGGGGCTTCACCACCGCTCCGCCAGCCCCGCGGCCTCGGCCGGGTGGGGCACGTAGGGGCCGGGCTTCTCGCCGCAGAGGCGCGGCGTGGGGAAGACCTTGCCCGGGTTGAACAGCTGGCCGCCGTCGAAGGCGCAGCGGACCTTCATCATCGTCGCCAGGTCGTCGGGGGTGAACTGCTCCGCCATGTAGGCCGCCTTCTCGGCGCCGACGCCGTGCTCGCCGGTGATGGAGCCGCCGACCCGGATGCAGAGCCGCAGGATGTCGCCGCCCAGCTTCGCCGCCCGCTCCTCCTCGCCCGGCTTGCGGGCGTCGTAGAGCACCAGGGGGTGGAGGTTGCCGTCCCCGGCGTGGAAGACGTTGGCGACGCGCAGGCCGGCCTCCTTCGCCATCCGGCCGATCTCGCCGAGGACCGCGGCGATCTCCGAGCGGGGGATGACGCCGTCCTCCACCATGTAGTTGGGGCTGATGCGCCCCACCGCGGCGAAGGCGCTCTTGCGCCCCTTCCACATCAGCTGCCGCTCCGCCTCGTCCTTCGGCACCTGCACCGACCGGGCGCCGCAGGCCCGGGCGATCTCGGTGGCGCGCCGGTGGACGTGCTCCACCTCCGGCGCCGGCCCGTCGGCGTCCATGAGCAGCAGGGCGCAGTCCTCGGGCCAGTCGAGGCCGGTCGCCGCCTTGGCGGCCTGGATCGCCAGGGAGTCCATCATCTCGATGGCGGCGGGGAGGATGCCGGCGGCGATGATGTCGGAGACCGCCTTCCCGGCCTCGCGGGAGGAGGGGAAGACGGCGAGGAAGGTCCGCGTCGCCTCCGGCTTGCGCAGCAGCCGCAGCGTCACCTCGGTGACCACGCCCAGCATCCCCTCGCTGCCCACCAGCGCCGCCAGCAGGTCGTAGCCCGGGGCGTCGGCCACCGGCCCGCCCACGTCCATCACCGTCCCGTCGTCGAGCACCAGCCTGGCCGCCAGCACGTGGTTGGTGGTGAAGCCGTACTTCAGGCAGTGGGCGCCGCCGGAGTTCTCGGCGACGTTGCCGCCCACCGTGCAGACCCCCTGGGAGGACGGGTCGGGGGCGTAGTACCAGCCGCGGCCCGTCACCTCGCGGGTGACGTCGAGGTTGATGACGCCGGGCTCGGCGCGCACCCAGCCGTTCTCCAGGTCCACCTCGAGGATGCGCTTCATCCGGGCCAGCGACATCACCATGCAGCCCGGGACCGGGCGGGCCCCGCCCGACAGCCCGGTGCCGGCGCCGCGCGGGACCACCGGCGTGCCGGCCTCGCGGGCCAGCCGGACGGTCGCCGCCACCTCGGCGGTGGAGCCGGGCAGCACCACCAGCGCCGGCGCGGTGCGTCCGTGGGTGAGGCCGTCGCACTCGTAGACGGCCAGCTCGGCGGGATCGGAGACGACGTGCGAGGGGCCCACGACGGCCGCGAGGCGGCTCGCCAGCTCCAGGCGCTGCGGCTCGGTCAGCGAGGCCATGCGGCGTCCTCCCCGGGGAGGGCGCCATTGTACGGGCGAAGGGCGATTCCTAGAAGCCCACTCCGGCGAGGGCCAGGGCGTCGGAGGTGACGCGGGACAGGAGATCGGGCTGGAACCCCTGCGCCAGGCAGAGGATCGCCACCGCGGCGATGCACCGCAGGGCGCTCCGCCGCTCCCGCGCGATGGCCTCGCGGAGGGCGGCCGGGATCCGCTTGCGCTGGCGGGCGCGGGAGCCGAACAGCCACCGGACCAGCAGGTCGGCGCCGACCATGGCGGCGCCGAGGAAGTCGCCCCCGACCACCACCGAGGCCACGCCCTTGCCCACGCCCATCCCGAAGTCGGCGACGCCCAGCCCCGGCGCCTGCGCGGCCGCCGCCGCCCGGGCCTTGCGGAGGAGCGGCCGCAGCCGGGCGTCGCGGATGGCGAGCCGCAGCAGGGCCGCCAGCAGGAAGTAGAGGGCGTAGGGCGCCCAGGCCGGCGGCGGGTGGGGCAGCCCGCGGGCCAGGCCGGCCCAGTCGGCCAGGTGGAGGGCGAGCGCACCCGCGGTGAAGATGGCGAACCACATGGCGGCGGCGTTGGACCGTGTCCCGCGACCATGGCGCAGCGCGCGCGGAGGCGTCCAGGGGCCGGGGTGGGCGGGTGTGGGTCAGCCCATCGCTCGGTCGAGCAGCTCCTTGAGGACGCGCGCCGTCAGCCCCCAGATCACGCGGTCGGGCGCGACGTCGTAGAACCAGACGCGGTAGCGCCCCGTGGTCCGGTCGATCTCCACGTCGGCCAGGTCGTCGAGCCGCCGCGCCGGGAGGTCGGGCGGGAGCCGCCGGGTGTCCCACCATTCGCCGCGCGGCATGCCCGCCTCGAGGAGGCGCGGCAGCGGGACCTCGAAGACCTCGTGGACCTCGCCGCGGTCGTGGCCGAAGCGCTCGGGGGGGCGCTCCACCAGGCCGACCACCGGGGTGACGACGTAGCTGCTCACGGTGGGCCGCTCGTCCAGCTCGCCGAGCAGCTCCACCCGCTCGGCCCCGAGGCCGATCTCCTCGGCCGCCTCGCGCAGCGCCGCCTGACGCGGGACCTCTCCCGGCTCGATGCGCCCGCCGGGGAAGGAGATCTCGCCGCGGTGGCGCCGGAGCGCCTCGGTGCGGCGCGTGAAGAGCAGGGTGGGCCCCTCCGGGCGGGAGAGCACCGGCACCAGCACCGCGGCGCGCGCGAACTCCGGCACCTCCACGCGCCGCGGCGGGCGGGCGGCCAGCGCGGAGCGGATGCGGTCGGCGGCGGCGGAGAAGGTGAGCGGCGCCATGCGGGTTCCGGGGAAGGCTGTAGCCGTCCCCGGTGTCGCGGGCAAGCCTGACGCGCGGGCGCGGGACGGGTCGCGGGCTCGCGCGGCCCGCCGGGACTGCATAGACTGCCGGTAGACGTGGCCGCCGACTTCATCGAGAACCCGCGCCGGTTCCCGCGCGTCCCCGCGCGGCTGGCGGTCGGTGTGTCGGCCCGCGGCGAGCTCTTCCAGGCGGTCACCGAGGACGTGGGCGCCGGGGGTTGCCTGCTGGTGACGCCGCGGCCGCTGGTGCAGGGGGCGGTGCTGCGCCTCGCCATCGGCGACGCCCGCGACGCCGGGCCGCTCTCGGTGCTGGGCCACGTCGCCTGGACCAGCGCCGAGGCCCGCCTCCGGGCCGGCGTGGCCTTCGACGGGAGGCAGCCCGGGACCGTCGATCCCGACGCCTGGCTGCGGCGCTGGCTGGCCTCGCAGCCGGGCCTCGCCTCGCGCGTCCTGCGGGCCCCGGAACGGCTCTACCTCGACGCGCCCCTCTACCTCCTCCCGCCGCCGCGCTTCATCGTCGACCTCACCGACGAGGAGGCCGCGCTGCTGCGCCTCATGGACAGCGGGAGGACGCCGCGCGACCTGCTCGACGGCCGGAGCACCGGCGCGCCGGCGGTCGTGCGGGCCCTCTTCGCGCTGTTCGAGAAGCGGGTGCTGACCCTGGCGATGGGCAGCTCCGTCCCGGCCGCGCAGTGGAAGCCGGTGCTGGCGAGCCTCGCCGCCGAGCAGCGCGCGGCCGAGCCTGCCGTGGCGCCGACGCCGGCCGGGGCCGAGCCGACCCCGGCGCGGACGCCCGCGGCGGCGCCGCACGCCGTCCCCCCGCAGGGGGCAGCTGCGGCTGCCTCGGTGGCGGGGCCCGGACCAGGGGACGCGCCGCGCCCGCCCGCCGCCCAGGAGTGCCTCGACCGCGCGCGGGCCGCGGTGGGATCCGGCGACGTCCACACCGCGATCGCCTTGCTGCGACGGGCGATCCAGCTCTCGCCGCGCGACTCCGAGATCGCGGCGATGCTCGGCTCGCTGGCCTTCCGCGGCCGCCAGCTCTGACGCATCGCGCCTCGTCCTTTCGACCTGACTCCACGCGGCAGTGGGGTTGCGACGCCCCGTTCGAGTGTGCTTCGCTGCGGGCTCACCAGCAACGAGGCCGATCCCCCATGCTTCTTGCGTTTCTGCGCAAGGTGCTCGAGGTCGAGACGCTGCCCCCCCCGCCGCCGGACGCCGGCGCGCCACGGGTCCGCTGGAACCTCCTGCGCGCGCTGGTCGCACCCGAGCCCCTGCCCGAGGACCCGGTCGCGCCGCCGCGCGGCACCGGCCGGATCCTGCGGTTCCTCCTCGCGCCCGAGCCGCTCCCCGAGGATCCGCCGGCGCCTCGTGCCGCGCGCCGGAGGAGCTCCTGGGGCGCGTGGCTCTTCGCGCCCGAGCCGCTCCCCGAGGATCCGCCGGCGCCGCGTGCCGCGCGCCGGAGGAACTCCTGGGGCGCGTGGCTCTTCGCGCCCGAGCCGCTCCCCGAGGATCCGCCGGGACCGGCGCCGGAGCGCCGGACGCACTGGATCGCCTGGCTCTTCAAACCCGAGAAGCTCGACCCCTGACCCGGAGGCTGGATGGAGCACGCACGACACGTCTTCCGCGCCCTGCTGGTGCTGGTGGTGGCCCTCACCGTCTTCATCCTCGGTCGCGGCTTCCTGGTGCCGAAGTCCTACGGGCTGTACGGCCCCTACCGCGCCGACAACGTCGCCGAGCAGGCGCGGATCCGCGCGCCGCGCCACGGCGGCCCCGAGTCCTGCGCCCCCTGCCACGCCAAGCAGGCGACCGAGCGGGCGGCGGGCAGCCACAAGACGGTGAGCTGCGAGGTGTGCCACGCGCCGCTCTCGGTCCACGTGGTGGACGGCGTGGTGAAGGCCAAGATGCCGCTGGACCGGAGCTACACGCTCTGCGCCCGCTGCCACCGGAAGATCGCCGGCCGGCCCGAGAAGTTCCCGCAGGTGGTGCTCGACCAGCACGTCCCGGTCGCGGTCGAAGGCGACGTCTGCCTGCAGTGCCACAACCCCCACTCGCCCAAGCCCTGAGCACGGAGCCCGACATGAGCGAACAGAACCAGAGCCCGGCGCCCTCTCCCGAGATCCCGGGGTGCGGCGAGGCGGGCGGCTGCGACGGCGCCCGGCGCGAGTTCCTCGGCCAGGCGGTGCTGCTGGCCGGCGGCGCGGTGGCCCTCCTCGCCGGCGCCCCCGAGGCCCGCGCCTCCGGCGCCGGCGAGTCGCCGGGCCCGTCCCGGCCCGACATCCCCGGCTACGACTGGAACGAGTACCGCTACGCCTACGTCATCGACACCGAGAAGTGCATCGGCTGCGGCTCCTGCGTGCGCGCCTGCCGGGCCGAGAACGACGTCCCGGACGGCTTCTTCCGCACCTGGGTGGAGCGCTACGTGGTCGGGGCCGGCGGCTCCCACGTGGACTCGCCCGACGGCGGCATCAACGGCTTCCCCCCGTCGCAGGTGGACTTCCACGCCACCAAGTCCTTCTTCGTCCCCAAGATGTGCATGCACTGCACCGCCACCCCGTGCGTCCAGGTCTGCCCGGTGGGCGCCTCCTACCGGACCCGCGACGGCGTGGTGATGGTGGACGCCGAGACCTGCATCGGCTGCGGCTACTGCGTCCAGGCCTGCCCGTACGGCAGCCGCTTCCTCAGCCCGGTGACCCACACCGCCGAGAAGTGCACCTGGTGCTACCACCGCATCACCAAGGGGCTGCGCCCGGCCTGCGTCGAGGTCTGCCCCACCGGCACCCGCATGTTCGGGAACATGAAGAAGGAGGACGACCCGGTCCGGAAGATCATCGAGACCCGGCGCGTGGGCATCCTGCAGCCCCACCTCCTCACCGAGCCCAACTGCTTCTACCTGCACCTCGACAAGGAGGTCCGGTAATGCCCGAGATCACCGGCTACGCCTTCCCCAACGACATCCACGTGCTGTGGAGCCTGATGATCGTGATGTACCCCTACATCACGGGCTTCGTGGCCGGCTCCTTCATCGTCACCTCGCTCTACCACGTGTTCGGCCGGCAGGAGTTCAAGCCCATCGCCAAGCTGTCGCTGGCGGCCAGCTTCTGCTTCCTGCTCATCGCCGGGATGCCGCTGCAGCTCCACCTCGGCCACCCCGAGCGCGGCTACAAGGTGATGATCACCCCGCACTTCACCTCGGCCATGGCCGGGTTCGGCCTGCTCTACACCACCTACCTGGTCATCGTGGCCTTCGAGGTCTGGTTCGTCTGGCGCCAGGACATCATCGAGGCGGCGCGCCGCTCCCGCGGGCTGAAGCGGAAGCTCTACGCGGCGATGGCGCTCTGGACCTACGACAGCTCCGACGAGGCCAAGGCGGTGGACCACAAGGTCATCACCGTGCTCGCCGGCATCGGCCTGCCCATGGCCTGCATGCTCCACGGCTACGTCGGCTTCATCTTCGGCGCCATCAAGGCCAACCCCTGGTGGTCCTCGCCGCTGATGCCGGTGATCTTCCTGCTCTCGGCGGCGGTGTCGGGCATCGCCCTGCTCACCATCGTCTACCAGGTGGTCTCCAAGGCGCGCCGGGTGCCGGCCCAGCAGGCCACCGTCTCGGCGATGGCGCGCTGGCTCTGGCTCTTCCTGATCCTCACCATCACCCTCGAGCTGCTCGAGATCATCATGCTGGCCTACGAGAAGTCGGAGCCCTGGCACATCATCTCCGAGCTCCTCACCACCCGGCTGGAGTTCAGCTTCATCACCGTGCAGATGATCATCGGCGGCCTCATCCCCGTCATCCTGCTCGGCATCGTGGTGATGATGAACGCCTACCTGCACGAGCGGGTCCGCAACACCCTGACGGTGGCCTCGGCGCTGCTGCTGCTCCTGCAGGTCTTCTCGATGCGCTGGAACGTGGTCATCGGCGGGCAGCTGCTCTCGAAGTCGCTGCGCGGCCTGCGCTCGCCCTACACGCCGGAGCTGTTCGGCCGCGAGGGCGTGGTGATGGCGGTGGTGCTCTTCATCACCCCGTTCGTCCTGATGTGGATCTTCGACCGGGTCCTGCCCATCCACCGGCCCGGCGAGGCGGAGGCCGACGGCGGCACGGGCCACTAGGTCCGCCCCGGGCGGCCCGGCCGGCGCGGGCCCGGCCGCCCGCGGCGGGCCACCAGCGCGAGCTTCTCGGCCCGGGTGAGGCGCTTCAGGGCGGCCTCGCGGCGGAGCGCGGCCGGGCGGTCCCGGGCCGGCTCGTCCCAGGCCAGCGCCACCGGGAGGCGGGAGCGCGTGTAGCGGGCCCCCTTCCCGGCGGCGTGCTGCGCCAGGCGGCGCGCCAGGTCGTTCGTGGAGCCGGCGTAGAGGGAGCCGTCCCGGCAGGCCAGCAGGTAGACGCGCCAGCCGGGGCGGGGCACCGCTCCGCCGGCGGTCAGCGGCCGCGCTGGGCGGCGCGCCGGGGCATCTGGGCGACGAAGGGGTTGCTGGCCCGGCCCATCACCCGCTGCTGCAGCGGGGTCTGCTTGGCCTCGGGCGCGGCGTGCTCCTCGCTCGCCGCCTCGGGCGTGGCCTGGCTCCGGTGGACCGGCTTCCCTTCCCTGTTCTTTCGCTTCTTGCTCACGGGCATGGCGAGAACCTACCACGGCTCGGAGGCCGGGACTCCCCTGGACCTCCCTCTTGCGCCTAGGTCCAGCGAGTCAGGGAGAAAGGGTGCGTTCAAACGCCACATCCATTTGGTACTGATGAAGTAATGCTCGCCGTCGCCGCCGGCCTGCTGCTCCTCGTCGTCATCTTCGCGCTCGTCCTCCTGTCGGTCGGCGCCTGGGTCCGGGCCGCCGAGGCGCGCGAGACCCTCCGCGCGGTCCAGCGCCGGCTCGCGGCGATCGAGAAGCATCTCGGGCTCGACCGCCCCAGGCAGGTTCCCACCGGGGAGGCGGTCGCGATCCCCGGCCCGGCGGAGGGCGAGCCGGCCGCGGCGGAGACCAGCCTCGAGGAGCGCATCGCCCTGGTGTGGCTGGCGCGGATCGGCGCCGGCCTCCTGGTGGTCGGCGCCGCGGTCTTCCTCTTCTACGGCCCGACCGGCGGCGGCGCCGGAGCGGGCCGGCTGGCGGTGGCGGGCGCCGCCGGCGTGGCCGCCCTGGCCTTCGCCGAGGTGAGCCGGCGCCGGGCCCGCCCGCTCTTCAACCAGGTGGTGCTGGGGCTCGGCACCGCGGTGCTCGCCTTCGCCGCCGTCGCCAGCGCCGCGCTCTACCACCTGGCGCCGCCCTGGGCGGCGCTGGCCGGCTCCGCGGCGGTGCTGGCCGTGGGCGGGGCGCTGGCGGTCCGCCACGCCACCGAGGTCCCGCTGGTCATCCCGCTCGCCGGGGCGCTGGTGGCGCCGGCGCTCGCCTGGCGCGGGGCGCCCGCGCCGGCCCTCTTCGCCTGGCTGCTCGCGGTCACCGCGGCGCCGCTGGCGGTGGCGGTGTGGCGGGCCTTCCCGGTCGCCGCCTGGCTGGCGCCCCTGGGCGGGTGCGCCGCGCTGGCCCACTGGTCCTGGCGCTCCTTCGACGCCCGCCCCGGCGGCCCGCACGCCCTGCTCGCGGCGCGCGCCGTCCCGCTGCTCTTCGCCGCCGCCTTCGCGGCCCTCTGGATCGCCGCGCCGGCCCGCGCCCGCAGCCTGGGGCGCGCCGCCGTCGCCCCGGGGAAGCTGCTGGTGGCCGGCCTGCTCCTCGCCCACCTGCCCTTCGCCGCCCTGGTCTGGGACCAGCCGCCGCTGGTCACCGCCTCCGCGGCCGCGCTGGCGCTCCTCGCCGTCCGGCTGCTCCCGGCCGACGAGCCCTGGACGCTGCTCCCGCCGCTGGCCCTGTCCTTCTTCCTGCTGCTGGGGGCCGACCACTCCCGGAGCCCGCCGCTCGCCACCTTCCTCCCCCTGGCGGCGTGGGGGACGGCCTACGCCTGGGGGCTGGCGCGCCACCGGCTGCACGGGTCGCTCATCCTCTCGGGAGTCGCCGGCGCGCTCTTCCTGGTGGTGGCCGGCGAGCTGCTCGCGCCCTTCCACTGGCGCGCCTTCGGCCTGGTGACCGTCGCCTGGTCCTTCGCCTACGCCTGGCTGGCCATGAAGCGGCGCTACTCGCTGCTGCTCGCCGGGACCGGGCTGCTCGCCTTCTTCGGCCTGCTGGGGGCGGCGCTGCCGCTGCGGGACCAGGGGGACCACGTGCTCCTGGCGCTGGGCGGCTGCTGGGTGCTGGTCCACCTCGGCGGCCTCGCCTACCGCATCCGGTCCCAGCGCGAGACGCCCGACTGGCCGCACATCGTCACCGCCTCGGGCACCGGCGTGGTCTACGGGGCGCTGGTGCTGTTCCTCGCCCCCAGCGAGCCCCTGGTGCGGGGCGCGCTGGCCGCGACCTCGGGCGCCGCCCACGTGGCCCTGGGCGGGATGCTGCTCTCCCGCTCGCCGCGCTGGGGCAACGCCCTGCAGGCGGTGGCGGTGGGGCTGTTCGCCGCCGCCGCCATGCACGTGCTGCCCGGCGCCTACTCGACGCTGGCCTGGGCCGGCCTGGCGACGCTGCTGGTGTGGGCCGGCTTCCGGCGGCGCAGCGGGCTGCTGCGGGCGCTGGGGCTCGGGCTCTTCGGCGTGATCATCGCGCGGGTCGCGGTCTGGGACCTGTGGCAGCGGCCGCTCCAGGTCGGGGTGCTCTTCTCGGTCGGCGCGGCGCTGCTCTTCGCCTCCTGGCTCTACGCGCGGCTGGGCGGGCGGCTGGTGGCCGTGCTCCAGGAGCGGCGGGGCGCGCCGCCCGGGCCGCCGCCCCCGGGCCCGGGGCCCGACCCGGGCCGGGCCGCGGGCTGAGGCCGCCCGCCGGCGCTGGCGCGCGGAATCACGCTGCGTGTAGACTGCCTGCCTTCACCTCGGGACCGGGGAGGCCCTCATGGGCAAGGGCGCGGCGGCGGGGAGGGCGGGGCCGGATCTGTCGAACCTGGCGGCCTGCGTCGAGGACGCGCGGGTCGCCGCGGCGAGCGGCGAGGCCGGACCGCGCGACCCGGCGCGCTTCGCGACGCTGCGGGCCGCGCTCACCCGGACGGGCAAGCGGCTGCCGCCGCTCTACCGCACCCGGGCGCTGGAGCCGTTCCTGCGGACGCTGGACCGCATCGGCGAGGCGGGCTTCCGGCGCATCCTGGCCATGGACCCGGAGGTCCGGGGCCAGGCGCTGGTGCTCTTCGACGTCGCCGAGGCGCTGCTCGCGGCCGGCGCGGCGCCCGCCACCGACGCCTTCCAGGAGGTGGTCTCCGACCTCTACGACGGCTTCCTGTCGGCCGAGGACCGGCGCGGCGTGAAGCCGCCCGACCGCGGCGTCATCGCGCCCCTGGTGAAGTGGGGGCGCCCCGCCTTCGGACCCTACACCCTGCCGGTGGACGCCACCGCCCCCTTCGGCCTGGCGATGGGGGTGGTGAGCCTGCCGCCGGCCAACGCCCGGCGCGGCCTGCTGGCCTGGGGCGCGCTGGGCCACGAGACCGCCGGCCACGACGTCCTCGGCGCCGACACCGGCCTCTCCGACGAGCTGAAGCAGGCCGTCCGCGCGGCGCTGCGGGCCGGCGGCGCGACCTCGCTCGCCGAGTACTGGGCCGCCCGCATCGGCGAGACCGCCTCCGACGTCATGGGCATCCTCAACATGGGCCCGGCGGCGGCGGCGGCGCTGGTCGGCTACTTCCGCGCCCTGAACGCGGCCTGGGGCAGCGGCCCCCGGCTGCGCGGCGAGGGGCCCGCCACCGACCCGCACCCGGCCGACGTGCTGCGGGGCTGGCTCGCGGCGGCGACGCTCCGGCTCCTGCCGTTCTCCGGGGCCGCGGCCTGGGCCCGGGCCATCGAGGCCGAGACCGACCGCGACGCCCGGGAGGTGGTGCTGGCCGGCCAGGCGGTCCCGCCGGCGCTGGCCCGCCGCTCGGCGGCGCTGGTGGCCGGGACCGTCGTCGGGGCCCCGCTGCGCGCCCTGGAGGGGCACGCCCTGGGCGCCATCCAGACCTGGCGGGACGCCGACGACGCCGTCGTCGCCCGGCTGCGGCTCGCGCTCCGGGGCAAGGGGCGGCTCCCCGAGGAGATCCAGGCCGGCACCTACGCCGCGCACGCGGTGGCCGCGGCGGTGCAGGAGGCGCTGGCCCGGGGCGGCGACCCGGCGCGGCTGCAGGGCCGGATGGTGGAGCTGCTCGCCGCCATGCACGCCCGCAACGCCTCGTGGGGGCCGCTGCTGGTGGAGCACCCCGGGGACCTCGCGCCCCACGTCGCCTGGCGCCGGGCGCCGGCCCGCCGCCCGGGGCGCGCCCGCGGCTAGCGGGCCCGCCGGGCGAAGGCCGAGGCGAGGATCCCGGCCACCAGCGCGATGGCGGTGAAGCCGGCGATCTTCTTCCAGTCGTCGGTCCGCATCGCGTAGTAGCCGCCCAGGAAGACGAGCAGGGCGCAGGCGAAGAGCCCCACCTGCGCCGCCTTCCGGCCCATGCCGCCCCTGCCGCCGTTCGTCGCCATCGGCGGGATGATAGCCCACGCCGCGCACTTGCGGTGCGCCGCTTCCGCGGCCAGACTGCCGGGGACGGGTCCGCCCGCTCCGGGAGGCGAGGGGGGGGGCGGGCCACACCCTGCTGGGAGCGCGAGGTCACGGGAAGGCCCGGGGCATGAAGAGCCTGTTCGCACTCCGCATCCGGACGCAGCTGCTCCTGGTGACGCTCATCGTGGCGCTCCCGGCCGCGGCGGTGATCGTCTACTCCGGCGTCCGGCTGCGGACCGACGCGCTCGGCGACGCGCGCCTCGGCGCCCGGCAGCTGGCCGAGGACATCGCCCAGACGCAGGCCAAGGGGGTGGCGGCGGCGCAGCAGCTGCTCACCGTGCTCTCGCAGCTGCCCGACGTCCGGGAGCGCAGGCCGGCGAAGGTGCGGGCCCTCCTGGAGAGCGTCCTCCGGCTCAACCCCGAGTACTCGAACATCTTCGTCGCCGACCTGGCCGGCGAGGTGTGGGCCTCGGCGGTGCGCTCCGACCCCTTCAACATCCGCGACCGGCGCTATTTCCGCGACGCGCTGGACAGCGGGAAGCTCGCCTCGGGGGAGTACATCATCAGCCGGGCCACCACCCGCCCCGCCTTCAACTTCGGGCTCCCCTACGCCGGCAAGGACGGCGCCACCGCCGGCGTCATCTGCATGGGCTTCAACCTGCACCACTACCGGCGGCTGCTGGCGGCGGCGAGCCTCCCGGCCGGCACCAGCTACCTGCTCCTCGACCACCGCGGCGTGGTGCTGGCGCGCGGCATCGACCCGGACGACGTCGTCGGCCGCTCCTACGGCGCGGCCGGCTTCCAGCGCATGCTGGACGGCCCCGACGCCGGCTCGGAGGTGGCGATGTCGTTCGCCGGGGACCGGCGGCTCATCGCCTGGCGCAAGGTCCGGCTGGAGGGGGAGCGGACGCCGTACATGTTCGTCCGCGTCGGCGTCCCGGTGGACGCCATCGTCGCCAAGGCGAACCGGGCGCTGCTCGTGAACGTGGCGATGCTCCTCGCCTTCCTCGCCCTGGCGGCGCTGGTCGCCGGCCTGGTGGCCAAGTACGCCATCGTGGACCGCGTCGCGCGCATCGCCGACGCGGCGCGGCGGCTCGCCGCCGGGGACCTCCAGGCCCGGGTGGCGGAGCAGGAGGGCGGCGGCGAGCTGGGGGCGCTGGCCCGCAGCTTCGACGACATGGCCGGCCGGCTGGCGGAGCGCGAGCGGGCCCTGTCGCTGAGCCAGGAGCTGTACCGCAGGCTCTTCGAGGTGGAGTCGGACGCCCTGTTCCTGCTGGAGCAGGCCAGCGGGAGGGTGCTGGAGGCCAACCCGGCCGCCACCCGCCTGCTCGGCTACAGCCGCGACGAGCTGCTCCAGCTCACCAACACCGACCTCTCGACGGTGCCCGAGACCACCCGCCCGTCGGTGCCGGGCGATCCCCCGCCGCTGGTCGAGCGCACCATGCGCCGCCAGGACGGCAGCCTGGTGGCCGTGGAGGCCTCCGGCAGCTACTTCACCATGGAGGGGAAGCAGGTGGTGGTGGCGGCGCTGCGCGACATCTCCGGGCGCAAGCGGGCCGAGGCCGAGAACCGGGGCCTCGCCGAGCAGCTCTTCCAGGCCCAGAAGATGGAGGCGGTGGGGCGGCTGGCGGGCGGCGTGGCCCACGACTTCAACAACCTGCTCACGGTGATCGCCGGCCACGGCGACCTGGCCCTCCTCCAGGTCCAGGACCCGGGCCTGCGCGAGGACATCGAGGTCATGCGCAAGGCCGCCGACAGCGCGGCGGCGCTCACCCGTCAGCTCCTGGCCTTCAGCCGCAAGCAGGTCCTGCAGCCCGAGATCGTGCAGCTCAACGGGCTGGTGGCGAGCACCGACCGGATGCTGCGCCGGGTGATCGGCGAGGACGTCCAGCTCAAGACCCGGCTGGAGCCGGACCTGTGGCGGGTCCGCGCCGATCCGGTCCAGGTCCAGCAGCTGATCATGAACCTGGTGGTGAACTCCCGCGACGCCATGCCCCGGGGCGGGACGCTGACCATCGAGACCGCCAACGTGGTCCTGGACGATTCGTACACCAGCCACCAGAAGGACGTCCGCCCCGGCGAGTACGTGCTGCTGGCCGTCTCCGACACCGGCGAGGGCATGGACGCCGCCACCCTGGCCCGGGTCTTCGAGCCCTTCTTCACCACCAAGAAGGAGGGGAAGGGGACCGGGCTCGGGCTCTCCACCGTCTACGGCATCGTCAAGCAGAGCGGCGGCCACGTCGACGCCTACAGCGAGCTCGGCCTGGGCTCCACCTTCAAGGTCTACCTCCCGCGGGCCGAGGCGAGCGCCGAGGCGCCCGCGCCGGGAGCGCCGGACCTGGCGCCGGAGAAGGGCGGGGCGACGGTGCTGGTGGCGGAGGACTCCGACGGCGTGCGGAGGCTCATCCAGATGGTCCTCTCCAGGCACGGCTTCGAGGTGCTGGAGGCGCGCAACGGCGAGGAGGCGCTGGCGATCGCCGAGCGCCACGCCGGCGCCATCGACCTGCTGGTCACCGACGTGGTGATGCCGGTCCTCGGGGGGTGGGAGACGGCCGAGCGGCTCTCGGCGCGCCGGCCGGGGCTCAAGGTGCTCTTCATGTCCGGCTACACCGAGGACGCCATCCTCACCAAGGGGATCATCAGCGGCGAGCTGGACTTCCTGGAGAAGCCCTTCACCCCGTTCGCGCTCGAGCAGAAGGTCCAGGAGATCCTGGCGCGGCCCGTCTCCCTGGACCGGCCGGCCTAGCAGCGGCCGGGGTCGGGGCGCGCGCCTCGGCGTCCCACATCCACCCCCTTGATCCGGGCTCCGGGGATCGTGTCCCATGTGAGGTCGCTGTGGCGATCCGCCGCACCCTGGTGCGGGGGCGCCGGAGCGGGGGAGACAAGGCGGCTGCGTGGCGGCGAAGGCGACCGTGGACGGCGGGCCGGGCGGCGGTGGCGGCGGCGCGGCCTGGCCGGCGCCGGCCTCGGCGCACCGTGACCTGCACGTCATCCTCGACGCCGTCCCCATCCCCATCTTCTTCAAGGACGCGGCGGGCGTGTACCGGGGCTGCAACCGGGCCTTCGAGGAGTACATCGGCCGGCCGCGTTCGGAGATCGTCGGGCGGACCGTCCACGAGCTGGCCCCGTCGGACCTGGCCGAGGTCTACCACGCCGCCGACCTCGCCCTGCTCCGCGAGCACGGCGTGCAGACCTACGAGAGCCAGGTGCGCTACGCGGACGGCTCCCGCCGCGACGTGCTCTTCAACAAGGCGACCTTCCCGGGCCCGGCCGGGGAGGTCGCCGGGCTGGTGGGGACGATCCTCGACGTCACCGACCGCAAGGCCGCCGAGGCCCGCCTGCAGCACCAGGCCTTCCACGACGCGCTCACCGGCCTGCCCAACCGCGCCCTGTTCATGGACCGGCTCGGGCTGGCGCTGGCGGCGGCGCGGCGGGGCCCGGCGCGGGTGGCGCTGGTCTACCTGGACCTGGACCGGTTCAAGATGGTGAACGACACCCTGGGCCACCACGCCGGGGACCGGCTGCTGCAGGAGGTGGGGCGGCGGCTGGCCGCGGCGGTCCGCGACTCCGACACCATGGCGCGCATGGGCGGCGACGAGTTCTGCGCCATCGTCCCGGACGTCGTCGACGGGGCGGAGGCCGCCGCCGTCGCCCACCGGCTGGCGGCGGCGCTGCGGCCGGTGGTGGAGCTGCAGGGGCACGACCTCCACGTCACCGCCAGCGTCGGCGTGGCGCTGCACCCCACCGACGGCGAGGACCCGCACACCCTGCTGCGCTGCGCCGACGCCGCCATGTACCAGGCCAAGGAGTCGGGGCCGAACGCGGTGCGGCTCTTCTCGCCGGGCCAGCGGGACGACCGCCGGCTGGACTTCGAGAGCAAGCTCCACGGGGCGGTGGAGCGCGGCGAGCTGACGCTGCACTACCAGCCGCAGACCCACCTCGCCACCTCCCGGCTGGTGGGCTTCGAGGCGCTGCTGCGCTGGAACCACCCCACCCTGGGCCAGGTGATGCCCGACCGGATCATCCCGGTGGCCGAGGAGTCGGGGCTGGTGCTCCCCATCGGCGCCTGGGTGCTGCGCGAGGCCTGCCGGCAGGCCGCCGCCTGGCAGCGCGGCGGGCGGAACCTGCGCGTCGCCGTCAACGTCTCGGCGCGGCAGCTCGAGCGCGGCGACTTCCCCGACCTGGTCCGGGAGACGTTGCGGGAGACCGGCCTGGAGCCGGCGCTCCTGGAGGTGGAGCTGACCGAGAGCGTGGCGATGCGCGAGGAGTCGATCGCCCGGATGGCCTCGCTGCGCGACACCGGCGTGCGCATCGCCATCGACGACTTCGGCACCGGCTACTCCTCGCTCTCCTGCCTGCGCCGCATGCCGGTGGAGGCGCTGAAGATCGACCGCTCCTTCGTGCGCGAGGTGGAGGACGGGTCGCCGCTGCTCGAGCCCATCATCCGGCTGGCCCACGGCCTGGGGCTGCGGGTGGTGGCCGAGGGGGTGGAGACGCACCGGCAGCTGCGCCGGCTCCACGAGCTGGGCTGCGACCTGGCCCAGGGCTACGCGCTGGGCGGGCCCATGCCGGCGTCGCTGGTCGAGGCCAGGCTCGCCGCCGGGCCCTGAGCGCGGGCCGCCGCCGGCGATCGGCGCGCCCCCGCCGCAGGGCCCCGCCTGACCCCTGCGGCGCGCCTCGCCGCGGCCTATGATCCGACAGTCGGTCGAGTCCCGGAGCGCCAGCTCCCCGTCCCGGCCCAGCGGGGAGGTCTTCCATGAACACGCGCCACGGGTTCCGGATCTTCACGGTCCGCGGGATTCCCATCCGCATCCACTTCACGTTCCTGCTGGTCCTGCCGTTCCTGGCCTGGGCCTTCGGCCAGCGCTTCGCCGACGCGGCCCGGCTGGCCGGGGTCCCCGCCGACGCGCTCTCCGGGCCGCCGTGGGCCTGGGGGCTGCTCGTCGCGGTGGCCCTGTTCGCCTCGGTGCTGGTCCACGAGCTGGCGCACTCCCTCTACGCGCTGTCGCACGGCGGCAAGGTGCGCTCGATCACGCTCCTCATGCTGGGCGGCGTCTCCGAGCTCACCGAGGCGCCGCAGCGGCCGGCGCAGGAGGCGTGGATGGCGCTCGCCGGCCCGGCGACGAGCCTCGCCATCGGCGCCGCCTGCTACGGGCTGCTCCGGGCCACCGCGGGCGCCGGCGGCTTCGACGCGCGCTTCGCCCTGTTCTACCTGGGGCAGCTCAACGTCGTGCTCGGCGTCTTCAACCTGCTCCCCGCCTTCCCCATGGACGGCGGCCGCATCCTGCGCGCCGTGCTGGTCCGCAGCCGCGGCCACGCCCGCGCCACGCAGATCGCGGTGACGGTCGGGAAGGTCTTCGCGGGGCTCTTCGCCCTGGCCGGCCTCTTCGGCGGGAACTTCTTCCTGGTGATCATCGCCTTCTTCGTCTTCATCGGCGCCGAGGGCGAGCAGCACGCCGTGCTCTCCCGGGCCGTCCTCGGCGAGCTCCGGGTGGCCGAGCTGATGGCGTCGCAGCCCGCCGTGGTGGCGCCCGGGGACACCCTCTACGCCGTCGGTGAGCGGATGATCCACGAGAAGCGCCTCTACTTCCCGGTGGCGGACCAGGGCCGCCTGCTCGGCCTCCTGACGCTCGACGCCGTCGAGCGGGTCCAGCTCGACGACCGCAAGGTGACCCCGGCCGGGAAGGTGATGGGCCCGGCGGCCACCATCGCGGCCGGCGACCGGGTGGCCGACGTCCTGCGGGTCCTCGCCGAGCAGCGGACGCCCGTCCTCGCCGTCGTGGACCAGGATCGGCTGGTCGGGACCGTCTCCCGGTTCGACGTGGTCCGGGGGCTGCGGCTGCAGGAGCTCCTGGCCTCCCAGCATCCCGTCGCCGGCCTCGCGCCCGGGGGACGCTCCGCCTGACGGCGGGGGAGAGCGGACGCGGCCGGCGCTCGCCTCCCCGGCGCTCGCCTCCGTGCCCCTCGTGCACGCCGCGGCGCTCAGCGCGACGCGGGGGCGTCGCCGGCGGCCCCGGCGCGCGCCGCGAGCCAGGCCCGGCCGGCGGCGGCGTCCACCCCTGCGCCCTCGAGCCCGGGGAAGACCACCTCCTCGAGCGAGCGCGCGAACAGCTCGCGCTTCAGGGCGTGCGGCAGGACGCCGAGCGGGAGGAGCGCCGGTTCCTCGCGGGCCGGCTCCACCGGCAGGAAGAGGTCCTCGTCGACGCTGCCCTCCAGCATGGCCGGCAGGAGCGGGCCGAGGAAGGCGGTGCGCCCGCGCTCCCGGGCCAGCGCCAGGTGGGCCCAGCCCAGGCGGGCGTGGCCCACCTCGTCCGCCAGCAGCTCGCGGAGGGCCCGGTGCAGGGACGGCGCGCCGGCGGCCGGGAGGAGCGCCGTGAGCACCGCCACGCTGACGCTCTCGGTCACGCAGCACGCGGCCGTCAGCTCGTAGGTCACCGCCTCCTCCTCGGCGAGCCCCGAGGGCGCGACCGCGGGCGGCGGCGGCGGGGACAGGGCAGGGACCGGCCGGCCCAGCTCCGCCGCCATCCGGGCGCAGAGCACGGCGTGGCGGGCCTCCTCGCCGGCGGCGCGCCGGGCCAGCTCCACGATCAGCGTGGGCGCCCCCAGGCTCTCGAGCCGGTTGGCCAGCCCGGCGAAGCGGACCTCGGCCTCGAGCTCCACCTGCCAGCGGAAGACCCAGGCCGAGGCCGCCAGCTCTCGGACCCGATCCGGCACCGGGAGGCCGGGCCCGCTCACCAGCCCTTCACCCCGCCGGCCCCGGAGTCCTTCGCCTCGCCGGCCTTGGCGTCCTCCTTGGCCTTCTCCTTGGCCTTGCCCTTGTGCTTCGCCGCCGGCTTGTCCTTGGCCTTCGCGGCCGCGCCCTGCTCGGCCGGGGCCTTGTCGTCGGCCGCGGCGGCGGCCGGGCCGGCGGCTGCCGCCAGCGCCACGCCGCCCACCACCAGGACGCGCAGCAGCTTGCTGACCTCGGTCTTCGTGGAACGCGCCATTCGTGTCTCCTCGGTCCGGATCGGGACCAGGGTGGGGTAGGGGAGGCGGGCGGCGTCCGCAACTCCCTGCCGGGCCGCCCGCGCCGGACCGGCGGCGAGCGCCGTGCTATGGAGGGCCCCCGTGACCCTGCTCCACGCCTCCGCGCTCGGCCTCGCCTTCGGCAGCCGGACCATCTTCGAGAGGCTGACGTTCACCATCGAGGAGGGGGAGCGGGTGGGGCTGGTGGGCGTGAACGGCTCGGGCAAGTCCTCGCTCATGAAGATGCTGGCGCGGGTCGCCGCGCCGGACCAGGGAGAGATCCAGCTGCGCCGCGGCGCCACCGTGACCTACCTCCCGCAGGAGCCGGACTTCGCGGAGGGGGCCACCGTCGCCTCCGAGCTGGAGGTGGCGCGCGCGCCGCTCCGGGCGGCCATCGCCGCGCACGCCGCGGCCACGGCGCGGCTCGAGGCCTCCGGGGGCGGGGAGGACGAGGCGGCCCACGCGCGCGACCTCGCGGAGCTGGCGGCCCTGTCCGACCGGATCGAGCACCTCGGCGGCTGGGACACCGCGCACGAGGCGCGGCGGCTCCTCGACCGGCTCGGGGTCCGGGACTGGGACCGGCCGGTGGCCGAGCTGTCGGGGGGCACGCGGAAGCGGGTCGCCATCGCCCGGGCGCTGCTCACCCGGCCGGACCTGCTGCTGCTCGACGAGCCCACCAACCACCTCGACGCCGACACCGTGGACTGGCTGGAGGAGGAGCTGGACGAGCTCCCGGGCGCGCTCCTGCTCGTCACCCACGACCGCTACTTCCTCGACGACCTGGTGGACCGGATCATCGAGATCGCGCCGGGGGCCGGCGTCACCAGCTACCCGGGGAACTACGAGGCCTATCTCGAGCAGAAGCTGCTCGCCGAGGACCAGCGGGATCTGGAGGCGCACAAGCGGGACCGCTGGATCGCCCAGGAGGTGGCCTGGCTGCGGCGCGGGCCGGAGGCGCGGCGCACCAAGTCGAAGGCGCGCATCGAGCGGGCCCGGCGGCTCATGGCCGAGCGCGGCTTCACCCGCCCCCGCGTGGCCGAGTTCCAGGTGGCGGCGCCGCCCCGGCTCTCCGCCACGGTGCTCGAGGCGGAGGGGCTCGTGAAGCGCTTCGGCGATCGCGTGATCCTCGCGGGCGTGGACTTCCGGCTCAAGGCCGGCGAGCGCGTCGGGCTGGTGGGGCCGAACGGCGCCGGCAAGACCACCTTCCTGCGGCTCCTGCTCGGCGAGCTCCCGCCCGACGCCGGCACGGTCCTCACCGGCAAGCGGACGCGCGTCGCCTACCACGACCAGCAGCGCGCGGCGCTCGACGGGGAGCAGACGCTCTACGAGGCGGCCGGCGGCAGCCCGGCGGGGAAGGTGGGCGAGGACTTCGTCGAGCTGTCGGGCCGGCGGGTGGTGCTGCGCGACTACCTCGACGACCTCCTCTTCCCGCCGAGCATCCAGAAGATGCAGGTGAAGGCGCTCTCCGGCGGCGAGCGGAACCGGCTGCTGCTCGCCCGCCTCTTCCTGCAGGGGGCGAACGTGCTGGTGCTGGACGAGCCGACCAACGATCTCGACCTCGTCACCCTGAACGTCCTGGAGCGGCTGCTGCTCGACTTCGACGGGAGCGTGCTGCTCGTCACCCACGACCGCTACTTCCTCGACAAGGTGGCGACGGCCATCCTGGCCTTCGACGGGAAGGGCGGGGTGACGAGATGGGAGGGGAACTACGACCTGTACCGGCGGCTCGTGGCCCAGGCCGAGCAGGCCGCCGAGACGGAGCGCGCGAGCGGGGCGGGCCCGGGCGCGGCGCCGCGGGCGGCGAGGGGCGGGGCGGCCGCCGCGCCGGAGCCGGTGCCGTCGCGCCGGCCCGGGAAGCTCTCCTTCAAGGAGCAGCGCGAGTACGACGGCATCGAGGCCGCCATCCTCGCGGCCGAGGAGCGGAAGGGCGGGCTGGAGGCGGCGCTCGGCGACCCGGCCACCTACCAGCGCGACGGCGCCGCGGTGGCCGGCCTCCGGGCCGAGCTGGAGGCGGCGACCGCCGAGGTGGAGCGGCTGTACGCGCGGTGGCAGGAGCTGGACGGGCTCCGGGCGGCGCCCGCGAAGGGACCGCAGGCGGGCCCCTGACCCCGCGGACCCGGCCGGTGCGAGCCGGCCTCCGGTGTCCTGCCCGGGGAGGAGCGAAGGGCCCCGGTCCCGGATGCGAGCCAGGACCAGGGCCGGAGATGGCGCGCGATACAGGACTCGAACCTGTGGCCCTCAGCTCCGGAGGCTGATGCTCTATCCATCTGAGCTAATCGCGCGTGCGAGAGGCGTGTGTAGTGCACCCCCGGCAGGAAGGCAAGCGGCCGCTGCGGCCCGGTCAAGTCCGCGCGCCGCCAGGGGTGCCCGGGAGGTGCTCGGCACTCCCACCCGGCCGGGGCGTCTGGGACTTGAACCAAATGGGTGCGTCATGGTATCGCACCCGCCCCGATGCCCATCCAAAGCACAGAACAACTGCTCCGCGCGGTCGCCGTCGCCTCGGCGGCCGCCGCCCTCATCATCATCCTCTGGTACCTGATCCGGCGCCCGCCCCTCGGCCGGCTCACCAAGGCCCTGCTGCTCATGGGGCTCGGCGTCTTCCCGGCGGTGGTCTCGCTCACCGGCAACATCGCCGGCTTCGAGTACACGCTCTCGCGCCCGTTCTGCGGCTCCTGCCACGTCATGGGGCCGTACCTGCGCGACGCCGAGGACCCGAAGTCCACCAGCCTCGCCTCCATCCACAGCCACAACCTCAAGTTCGGCGAGAACAGCTGCTACAACTGCCACGCCGACTACAAGATGTTCGGGGCCATCACCACCAAGCTGAACGGGATGCGCCACCTGTTCATGTACATCACCGAGTACGCCAACACCGGGCCGGACGGCGAGGGCGGGCCGCTCATCAAGCTCTACAAGCGCCACGACCTCGAGACCCACAAGATCACCGAGGCGCAGTTCAACTCCCAGATGAACGGCATGTGCATGCAGTGCCACTCCACCTACGCCGCGGTCTGGGTGGAGAAGCACGGCGACTTCGCCGACGACGTGCGCGGCTCCAAGCAGCTCTGCATCGACTGCCACGACAACATCCACCCGCTGGCCCTGTCGCGCCGCGCCGGCGCCGCCGCCGCGAAGGAGGGCTCCCGGTGAAGCACGTCCAGGTGAAGAAGCTGGTGCTGCTCTCCTCGGTCGCCACCGTGGTGGCGATCGGCATGATGGTGCTCGCCATCCTCGCCCCCAGGCCGCTCATCCTGGTGCTGGCGATGAGCGTGGGGCAGGGCATCGCCATCCTCTCGCTGGCGCTCTTCCTGCTCGCCATCGTCCTCGACCTGCAGGCCGGGGGCGCCGCCTACGAGGCGGCCCTCGAGGCCAATCGCGAGGCCGTGGACGACGACCGGCCGTAGGGCCGCCCGGGATCCTTGCCGGGTCCGCATGGCGCGCGGGCCCCGCCTCCGGCGGCGCGCCCCCGCGCGATCCGTGGTCCCCCGCGGGCGGGACGCCGTCCTTGACCCGTGGGATGGTGGCTGCTAACACAAGCCATCCGGGCGCCGGGCTGGACGGGAGGCCGCACCATGGCTGTACGTGCCATCGCGATCGAGGACGACGAGGCGGTGGCCCGGCTCATCGCCCAGGTCCTCTCCAGCCACGGCTTCGAGGTCTGCGGGACCGCCCACACCGGCGAGGACGGCGTCGCGCTGGCCCGCAAGGAGAAGCCGGACGTGGCCCTCGTGGACCTGGGCCTCCCGCGCATGAGCGGCGAGGAGGTCATCCAGGCCATCCACAAGGAGCTGCCCAAGACCAAGTGCCTGGCGCTGACCGCGGTGGACATCCCCGCCCGCGTGCTGGCGGCGCTCCGCTCCGGCGCCGCCGGCTACATCCTCAAGCCCTTCCACGCCGCCGAGCTGGCCCGGGCGGTGGAGGACGTGCTCTCGGGCGAGGCGGCCCCCATCAGCCCGCGAGCCGCCAAGGTGCTGCTCGCCGAGCTGCGCGGCGACCCGCCCGAGCAGCGGACCGGCCCGGCCCTCTCCAAGCGCGAGCTGGAGGTGCTGGAGCTGCTGGTCCACGGCCACACCTACGCCGACGTGGCCCAGGCCCTGGGCATCGCCGAGGGCACGGTGCAGACCTACGTGAAGCGCATCTACGAGAAGCTCGACGTCTCGACCAAGGCCGAGGCGGCGCTCCTCGCGGTGGCGCGCGGCCTGGTGAAGCCGTAGCAGGGCCCGGTCGCCCGGGGCCCGGGCGGGACGTGGGGCGTGGCGGAATGACCCGGGGCGCCTTGACTACGGGCGCTCGGTCCCTATAATGGCGCCCTTTCCGACGGCGCAGAAGCAGCGCAAATGCGCGTGAATATTGATGAAATCAAAGAGGGCGGCCTCGACCGCTCCTGGGACTTTCTCCCCGCCCGCCTGGACGAGATCCTCGCCGGCGACCCCGCCGGCTACCGGGCGGGGTCGACCACCCGGATCGCCGCCCACCTGGAGCGGTTCGGGGAGCGGGTCCTGCTGCGCGCCCGGACCCGCGCCGAGCTGACCGCCCCCTGCGGCCGCTGCCTCGCGCCGGTCGCCGTCCCGCTGCCCGTGGACTTCTCCCTCACCTTCGTCCCGGCCGAGAAGCGCCAGCGGCCGGAGGGTGAGGAGCCCGGCGAGCCCCACGACCGCGGCAAGGCGCGCGTCGCCGGGAGCTTCGGCGACGAGGACGTCGGCGAGGAGCACTACCAGGGGCACGAGATCGACCTCGATCCGGTGGTCCGCGAGCAGATCCTGCTCGCCCTGCCGGGCTACCCGCTCTGCCGCGAGGACTGCAAGGGGCTCTGCCCGGTCTGCGGGCAGAACCGGAACGAGCGGGAGTGCGGCTGCGACCGGCACGTCCCCGACCCGCGCTGGGCGGGGCTCGAGAAGTTTCGGTCCAGGACCAAGTAGCACCGCGAACAAGGAGCACACCGTGGGCGTCCCGAAGAAGCGCACCAGCTCGATGCGTCGCAACCGCCGCCGCGCCGCCAACTTCAAGATCAAGCCGGCCAACGTCACCCTCTGCCCGAAGTGCAAGGAGCCGGTGCTGTCCCACCGGGTCTGCCCCTCCTGCGGGACGTACAAGGGCCAGCAGGTCACGGCCGGCGAGTAAGCCTTGCCCTCGCGCCGCCTGGCACCGGTCGCCGTCGACGCGATGGGGGGCGACCACGCCCCCGGGGCGATCGTCCAGGGTGCCATCAACGCGGCGCGGCACGGGCTGCCGGTGGTGCTGGTCGGCCCGGAGGCACGGGTCCGCGAGGAGCTGGCGCGCCACCGCGCCGGCCAGGGGCTGCCCGTCACCGTGCACGGCGCCTCCGAGGTGGTGGCGATGGACGACCACCCCGGCCAGGCGATGCGCCGCAAGAAGGACAACTCCATCCGCGTCTGCTTCGAGCTGGTGAAGCGGGGCGAGGCCTGCGGCATGGTCTCGGCCGGCAACAGCGGCGCGGTGATGGCCGGCGCCATGTTCGTGCTCGGGCGCACCGGCACGGTGGAGCGCCCGGCCATCATCGCCGTGCTGCCGACGCTGAAGGGCCAGACCATCATGCTCGACGGCGGCGCCAACGTGGACTGCAAGCCGGTCCACCTGGTGCAGTTCGGCCTGATGGGCGAGCTCTTCTCGCGCCGCGTCCTGGGCGTGGCCCGGCCCCGGGTGGCGGTGCTGTCGAACGGCGAGGAGGACGCCAAGGGCACCGACCTCACCCGGGCGGCGGCGGCGGCGCTGCGCCTCGCCCCCATCGACTTCCGCGGCTACTGCGAGGGGCGCGACCTGCTCGCCGGCGAGCTCGACGTGGTGGTCACCGACGGCTTCACCGGGAACGTGGCCCTGAAGACCATGGAGGGGACGGCCCGGGTGGTCAGCGAGTACGTGAAGCAGGCCCTGCGGAGCACCACCGCCTCCAAGATCGGCGGGCTGCTCGCCAGGAGCGCGCTCCAGGGGCTGAAGGCGAAGATCGACTGGCGCGAGGTGGGGGGCGCGCCGCTGGTGGGCGTCGACGGGGTGGGCTTCATCAGCCACGGCCGCTCCGACGCCCTGGCCATGGAGAACGCCATCCGCAGGGTGCGCGCCGCGGCCGAGTCCCACTTCACCGCCGAGATCGCCGAGGCGGTGGCCCGGTCCGAGGAGCTGCTGGCCTCGGGCGCGGCCGCCGCCGGCGCCCACGGCCCGGCGCGCCGCGCGGCGCCCCGCGAGTCCTGAGAGGAACGGAGATGCGCTCGCTCATCGTCGGCACCGGCTCGTACAGCCCCGCCAAGGTCGTGACCAACGCCGACCTGGAGAAGCTGGTCGACACCACCGACCAGTGGATCGTCGAGCGGACCGGCATCCGCGAGCGCCACATCGCCGCGCCCGAGGAGGCCACCAGCGACCTGGCGCTGCACGCCGCGCGCAAGGCCCTGGACCAGGCCGGGCTCGACCCCAAGGACGTGGAGATGATCGCCATGGGGACGGTCACGGCCGACATGCCCTGGCCGGCGGCGGCGGCGGTGCTCCAGGGCCGGCTCGGGAACAAGAAGGCCTTCGCCTTCGACGTCTCGGCGGCCTGCGCCGGCTCGCTCTACTCCCTCTCCATCGCCGACCAGTTCATCCGCAGCGGCCGGGTGAAGAACGCCCTGGTGCTCGGCGCCGACACCCTGACCCGCATCACCGACTGGACCGACCGCAACACCTGCATCCTCTTCGGCGACGGCGCCGGGGCGATGGTGCTCCGGCCCACCGACGACGACCGGCGCGGCGTCCAGTCGCTGCACCTGCACACCGACGGCGCGCTCTGGCCCATCCTCCACATGCCCGGCGGCGGCTCGCGCAACCCCATCTCGCAGAAGGTGGTGGACGAGAAGAGCCACTACGTGAAGATGAACGGCCGCGAGGTCTACAAGGTGGCGGTGCGGGCGCTGGAGGAGAGCTGCCGCGAGGCGCTCGGCGCCAACGGCATGACCCCGGGCGACGTGGACTTCGTCATCGCCCACCAGGCCAACAAGCGCATCCTCGACTCCACCCTGGAGCGGCTGGGCATCCCCGCCTCCAAGTGCTGGATGAACCTGGAGAAGTACGGCAACACCTCGGCGGCCTCGGTGCCGACCACCCTCGACGAGGCGGCCCGGGCCGGCTGGTTCACGCCCGGCTGCTCCATCCTGGTCATGGCCATCGGTGGCGGCATGGCCTGGGGTGCGGGCATCATCCGCTGGTAGGCGACCGGACCATGGGCAAGCTGGCATTCGTCTTCCCCGGGCAGGGATCGCAGGCCGCCGGCATGGGCCGGGCGCTGGCCGAGGCCTTCCCGGCGGCGCGCGCCGTCTTCGACGCCGTGGACGCGGCGCTGGGGGAGAAGCTCTCGACGCTCTGCTTCGAGGGGCCCGAGGAGGCGCTCCGGCTCACCGCCAACACCCAGCCGGCCATCCTGGCGGTCTCGGCCGCCGCCGCGGCGGTGCTGGCCGAGGCCGGCGTGGCGCCCGACCTGGTGGCCGGCCACTCCCTGGGCGAGTACTCGGCGCTGGTCTGCGCCGGCGCGCTCGGCGCCGCCGACGCCGCCCGGGCGGTGCGGGCCCGCGGCACCTTCATGCAGGAGGCGGTGCCGGCCGGGCAGGGGGCGATGAGCGCGGTGCTGGGGCTCGCCCCGGAGCGGGTGAAGGCGGTCTGCGACGAGGCGGCGGCGGCCACCGGGCAGGTGGTCTCGCCGGCCAACTACAACGAGCCGGGCCAGACGGTGATCGCCGGCGCGGCCGCGGCGGTGGAGGCGGCCGGGGCGCGGCTCAAGGAGGCGGGCGCCAGGCGCGTCCTGCCCCTCCCGGTGTCCGCTCCCTTCCACTGCGCCCTGATGCAGCCGGTCCGGCCGCGGCTGGAGGCGGTGCTGCGGGCCGTGGCCTTCCGGGCGCCGCGGGTGCCGGTGGTGACCAACGTCGAGGCGAAGGCCAACGCCGACGCCGCCCGCATCGTCCCGCTGCTGGTCGAGCAGGTGACGGCGCCGGTGCGCTGGATCGAGTGCGTGCAGGAGCTGGCGCGCCAGGGCGTGACCCGGGTGGTGGAGGTCGGCCCCGGCAAGGTGCTGGGCGGGCTGGTGCGGCGCATCGACAGGTCGATCGAGGCGCTTCACGTCGAGGACCCGGCGTCGCTGGAGAGCACCCTGGCGGCGCTGAAGGGAGGCGCGTGAGCTACGACTTCGGCGGGAAGGTGGCGCTGGTCACCGGCGGCTCGCGCGGCATCGGGCGGGCCATCGCCACCACGCTGGCGGCCGGGAAGGCCACGGTGGTGGTGAACTACGCCGGCAACGACGCCGCCGCGGAGGAGGCCCGGTCCCTCTGCGAGCGGGCCGGCGCCGCGCGGGTGGTGCTCCGGAAGTTCGACATCGCCGACCCGGCCGCCTGCCAGGCGGCGGTGGAGGCGATCGTCGGGGAGCTGGGCGGGCTCCACGTGCTCGTCAACAACGCCGGCGTCGCCATCGACCAGCTGGTGATGCGGCTCAAGGACGAGGACTGGCGGCGCCAGCTCGACGTGAACCTCACCGGGGCCTTCCACCTGATCCGGGCGGCGACCCGGCCCATGATGAAGCAGCGCGGCGGCGCCATCGTCAACCTCACCAGCGTGGTGGGGGAGATGGGGAACGCCGGCCAGGCGGCGTACGCCGCCACCAAGGCCGGGCTCATCGGCCTCACCAAGGCGGTGGCCCGCGAGCTGGCCAGCCGCAACGTCCGGGTGAACGCGGTGGCCCCGGGCTTCATCGACACCGACATGACGGCGGGCCTTCCCGAGGCGGCCCGCGGCAAGATGCTGGAGTCCATCGCGCTCGGGCGGCTGGGCACGGCCCAGGAGGTGGCGGACTGCGTCGCCTGGCTGGCGAGCGACCGGGCCTCCTACGTGACCGGCGAGGTGGTCCGGGTGAACGGCGGCATGTACATGTAGCCGGCGGCTCCACGCCGGCGAATCGAACGAGAGAAAGGGAGGAGTTCCATGGCGAACGACATCGAGGCGAAGGTCAAGGCCATCATCGCGGATCAGCTGGGCGTGGCGGAGGCGGAGATCAAGACCACCTCCAGCTTCATCGAGGACCTCGGCGCCGACTCGCTCGACATCGTCGAGCTGGTCATGGCGATGGAGGAGGAGTTCGAGGTCGAGATCCCGGACGAGGAGGCGGAGAACATCAAGACCGTCTCCGACGCCGTCAACTACATCAACACCCACAAGAAGTAGGCGGCGGCGGGTCCCGGCGCGGGCCGGGGCCCTCCTCCGGGGTCGATCGCGGGAGGCCACATGAGCAGGCGGCGCATCGTCGTCACCGGGTTGGGAGTGGTGTGCCCGGTGGGCATCGGGCTGGAGGAGGCCTGGAAGAACCTGGTGGCGGGCAAGAGCGGCATCGGCCCGATCACCCTGTTCGACGCCTCGACCTACCCGACGCGCATCGCCGGCGAGGTGCGGGGCTTCGAGCCCGAGCGGTGGATGGAGAAGAAGGAGGTCCGCCGCAACGACCGCTTCATCCAGTTCGGCGTCGCCGCGGCGGAGATGGCGCTGGCCGACTCGGGCCTGGACCTCGGCAAGGAGGACCTGGAGCGCGTCGGCTGCATCATCGGCGCCGGCATCGGCGGCCTGACCACCATCGAGGAGAACGCCGAGATCCTGCGGGTGAAGGGGGTGAAGCGCATCAGCCCCTTCTTCATCCCGGCGCTGATCATCAACCTGGCCGGCGGCCAGTTCAGCATCAAGCACGGGCTCAAGGGGCCCAACTACTCGCCGGTGTCGGCCTGCGCCACCGGCAACCACTCGCTGGGCGACGCCCTGATGCTCATCGAGCGCGGCATGGCCGACGTGATGTTCGCCGGCGGCTGCGAGGCCACCATCACCCCGCTGGGCATCGGCGGCTTCTGCGCGGCGCGGGCGATGTCGGAGCGCAACGACGCCCCGGAGAAGGCCAGCCGCCCCTTCGACAAGGGGCGCGACGGCTTCGTCGCCGCGGAGGGGTCGGGCATCGTGGTGCTCGAGGAGTACGAGCACGCCCGCAAGCGCGGGGCCCGCATCTACGCCGAGCTGGCCGGCTACGGCGCCACCGCCGACGCCAACCACGTCACCGCCCCGGCCCCCGAGGGGGAGGGCGGGCAGCGGGCCATGCGCATGGCGCTGAAGGACGCGGGGCTCTCGCCGGAGCAGGTGGGGTACGTGAACACCCACGGCACCTCGACGCCGCAGGGGGACGTGGCCGAGTGCCAGGCCATCACCCGGGTCTTCGGCCCGGCGGCGCAGAAGCTCTCCATCTCCTCCACCAAGTCGATGACCGGCCACATGCTGGGCGCGGCCGGCGGCGCCGAGTCGGTCTTCTCGGTGATGGCGCTGCACACCGGCGTCATCCCGCCGACCATCAACGTCGAGGAGCAGGACCCGGAGTGCGCGCTGGACGTGACGCCCAACGTGGCGCGGGAGAAGGAGCTGGAGGCGGTGCTCTCCAACAGCTTCGGCTTCGGCGGCACCAACGCGGTGCTCTGCTTCAAGCGGGTGTAGACCCGCGCCCGTCTCCAGCCACGCACCTCGGGACTCGGTCACCTCGGTGGCCCTGATTCCGGGGCCGCGGCCGCGCACCGTGCGACGTGGTACTCGCTTACCCTCTCCCCCCGCCGGAGCGGGGGAGAGGGCCAGCTTGGTGCGCTTGTCCCGATCTTGCCGACCCGACCCGGCGATGCTCGCCCGGGTTCCGGCCGGACACCTGGCGACGCGCGTCCCGGTTCTGCCCGGGCGTCCTGCGACGTGAGCGCCTCGTTGGCCCTCGCCCCGGTCCCGACCTGAGACGATCGGGACGCACGTGCAGTGTTGGCCCTCGCCCCGGCTCCGGCCGGGGAGAGGGCAACTGCGTTCACTGACAGCACATATGGGTGAGGGGCGCGTCCCGCTGCCGTCCGCACCGTCCGCGGCTGCGGGCCCCCTCGATCGCCTGGCGCAACCAGTGGACACAGACTGGTCTGTAGTGCAAACTACACGGACCATGAGCGAATCCGTCGCTGTCCCGGATGGGGGCGCTGCGCCCCGGCTGCGCGAACTGGAGGTGCTGACCCGCGAGTACGCCAGCTACTCGACCACGGCCTTCGGGATGGGCTACGTCGCGTGGGGGCTGTGGCTGGCGGCGGCGGCGGTCGCCTGTCTCCTGGCCCCGGCCTGGGGCCCCAACCTCGCCTTCCTGGCAGCGCCCGCCTGGTACCCGGTGATGCACCTGGCGCGCCGCCGCTACCAGGCGCGTGGACGGGTTCTCGCCCGCGAGGTGGGGACGCGTGGACCGCGGGTGGCCCGGCTCTTCGGGCTCCTCGTGCTCGCGGGCTTCGGGATGCAGTTCGTGGCGCGGATCCTCCGCCACCGCCAGAGTTACGCCGCCTCGCAGGGTGACGCCGCGACGGTGGCGGTGGCGGTGGCCGTGGCGAGCGCGGTCGCCACCCTGCTTCTCGCCCTGGCGCTCGCCCGCGGCTATCGCGACACCATCCCCCCCATCGCCCTGTTCGCCGTCTGGAACGTCTTCGCGGACGCGCGCCGCATCCTCCCGGGGGACTGGGAAGAGGCGATCGGCCCGGCGGTCCTCCTGGGTGGCGTCGGCCTCTTCCTCGCCGTCCTCGGCGGCTGGCAGCACGACGCCTGGATGAAGCTCGACCGCCGGCTCGCGGAGTTCCGGGAGGCTCCCTGAGCGCTCCCCGGGTACCCGGCGTCCAGTCCCTCCTGGAACTGGACCGCGTCGTCCACGAGCCCGCGCGACTGGCCATCCTCACGGTCCTGGCCGCCGCCGAGGAGGTGGAGTTCAAGTTCTTCGGGGCCGCCATCGGCCTCACCCGCGGGAACCTGTCGTCCCACCTGTCGAAGCTGGAGGCGGCCGGGTACCTGACGGTGCGGAAGGCCTTCCGCGACCGGATGCCGGTGACGAGCTACCGGATCAGCCCGGAGGGACGCCGCGCCCTCGAGGCCTACCGACGCTGCATGGTGGACGGGCTGGTGCGCCCCGCCAGGACCTCTTGACGATGTGGTCTCATGTGACTACATCATGGGCCATGAAGACCGCCGGCGTCCGCGACCTCAAGGCCCACCTCAGCGGCTACCTCCGCGACGTCGCGCGGGGCGAGGTGGTGCTCGTCACCGACCGCGGCCGCGTCGTCGCCGAGATCCGCTCGCCGGGCGCCGCCGGGACCGCGACCCTGCCGGGCGGACCCGGCTTCCACCGGCTGGTCGAGCGCGGGCTCCTCCGGCCCGCCGCGGCCCCGGGCGCCGTCGACTGGGCCGCCGCCCCGCGCATCCGCCTCGCGCGCGGGACCTCGCAGGAGCTGCTCGACGCGGAGCGCGCCGAGTGAGCGATCGCCGGTACGTGGAGACGAGCGCGCTGCTGCGCGTCCTGCTCGACGGCGACGAGGCGCTGCGGCCGGCGCTCTCGGGCGAGGGGCTCGTCACCTCGGCGCTCACCTTCCTGGAGGCCGGGCGGGCCCTGCTCCGCGCCCGGCGAGAGGGTCGCATCGACGCCCGCGGGTTCCGCGAGGCGGAGCGGCAGCTCGCGGCCTTCGAGCGCGCCTGCGACGTCGTCGCGCTCGGGGAGGAGGTGCACCGGCGGGCGCGCGAGGAATGGCCGGCGGAGCCGGTGCGCTCGCTGGACGCGATCCACCTGGCCTCGGTGCGGTTCCTCGACGCCGAGCTCGGGGGCCTGGTCGTGGTGAGCTGCGACGAGCGCGTCCGCCGGAACGCCGCCGCGCTCGGATTCGCGGTGCTGCCCGCGGCGACGCCCGCCTGAAGCCGCGGCGCGCCCGCCCCCGCCCGGCGCGGGGGCGCCGGGTGGTCCCGCGCGGCGCGTCCTGTGGCACAATGACCGCCCCACCGGAGGAGCGCATGGCCGACAGGGTCGTCACCGGCTCGGATCACGCGGGGCTGCAGCTCCGCGCCGAGGTGGTCCGCATCGCCCGCGAGAAGGGCTTCGAGGTCGAGGACCTCGGCCCCTTCGGCGCCGACAGCGTCGACTACCCGGACTACGCCCGGAAGGTGGCCGAGGCGGTGGCCTCGGGGCGGGCGAAGCTCGGCATCCTGGTGTGCGGCACCGGCATCGGCATGAGCATCGCCGCCAACAAGGTGAAGGGCGTCCGCGCCGCCGTCTGCCGCAGCGAGTACGAGGCCCGCATGGCCCGCGCCCACAACGACGCCAACGTCCTCTGCCTGGGCGAGCGGGTCACCGGCCTGGGGGTGGGCGGCGCCATCGCCGCCGAGTTCCTCTCCCAGCCGTTCGAGGGCGGGCGCCACGAGCGGCGGGTCCGGAAGATCGCCGACCTGGAGAAATAGCCCTTCGCCTCCTGGCCTTGCGGCCTCACGGGGCGCGCGGTAGAAAGCGCGCTCCAACCGCCCGGAGCCGCCCATGATGCCGACCCAGCGCCTCGCCGAGGCCGATCCCGACGTCTTCCGGCTGATCCGCGAGGAGACGCGGCGCCAGGCCGAGGGGCTCGAGCTCATCGCCAGCGAGAACTTCGTCTCCCCGGCCGTCCTCGAGGCCGCCGGCTCCACGCTCACCAACAAGTACGCCGAGGGCTACCCCGGCAAGCGCTACTACGGCGGCTGCGAGGTGGTGGACCAGGTGGAGCAGCTGGCCATCGACCGCGTGAAGAAGCTCTTCGGCGCCGAGCACGCCAACGTCCAGCCCCACGCCGGGTCGCAGGCCAACATGGCCGCCTACTTCGCGCTGGCGCAGCCGGGCGACACCCTGCTGGCGATGAGCCTGAACTTCGGCGGCCACCTCACCCACGGCTCGCCGGTGAACTTCTCCGGGCGGCTGTTCAAGATCGTCCCCTACGGCCTCTCCCAGCGGGACGAGCGCATCGACATGGGCGAGGTGGCGCGCCTCGCCCGCGAGCACCGGCCGAAGCTCCTCGTCGTCGGCGCCAGCGCCTACCCCCGCACCCTGGACTTCGCCGCCTTCGCCGCCATCGCCGCCGAGGTGGGCGCGCACATGGTGGTGGACATGGCCCACATCGCCGGGCTGGTGGCCGCCGGGCTGCACCCCAGCCCGGTGCCCCACGCCGCCATCGTCACCAGCACCACCCACAAGACGCTGCGCGGGCCCCGGAGCGGCCTCATCCTCTGCAAGGAGGCCCACGCCAAGGCGGTGAACTCGCAGATCTTCCCGGGCATCCAGGGCGGGCCGCTGGAGCACGTCGTCGCCGCCAAGGCGGTGGCCTTCGGCGAGGCGCTGCGCCCCGAGTTCAAGGCCTACCAGCGGCGCATCCTCGACAACGCCCAGGCGCTGGCGGAGGGGCTCATCGCCGCCGGCCTGCGGCTGGTCTCGGGCGGCACCGACAACCACCTCATGCTGGTGGACCTGCGCCCCAAGCGGCTCACCGGCAAGGTGGCCGAGGAGGCGCTCGGCAAGGCCGGGATCACCGTGAACAAGAACATGATCCCCTGGGATCCGGAGAAGCCCATGACCACCTCGGGCATCCGGGTGGGCACGCCGGCGCTCTCCACCCGCGGGATGGGGCCGGCCGAGATGGCGGCGGTGGCGCGGCTCATCGGCCGCGCCCTCGACGCCCCCGGCGACGACGCGGTCCTGGCCGCGGTCCGCGGCGAGGTGCGCGAGCTCTGCCGCGCCTTCCCGCTCTACCCCGACCGCGTCTAGGGGAGGGGGAGGGGCACCGTGCGCTGCCCGTTCTGCGGCCACCTCGAGGATCGGGTCGTCGACTCCCGCGAGACCCAGGACGGGCAGGCGACGCGCCGCCGCCGCGAGTGCGCCGGCTGCCAGCGCCGCTTCACCACCTACGAGCGCATCGAGGAGGTGCTGCCGGCGGTCGTGAAGAAGGACGGGCGCCGGGAGGCCTTCGACCGCGCCAAGATCCTCCACGGCCTGGAGCGGGCCTGCCAGAAGCGGCCGGTCTCGGCCGAGCAGATCCAGGGGCTGATCGCCCAGGTGGAGCGCGAGCTCCAGGAGTCGGGCGAGAAGGAGGTCCCGAGCCGCGTCATCGGCGAGGCGCTGATGTCCCGGCTGCGGGTGCTCGACCCGGTGGCCTACGTCCGCTTCGCCTCGGTCTACCGCTCCTTCGAGGACGTCGGCGACTTCATGAGCGAGCTGGCCGGCCTGGCCTCGGGGAAGAAGCCGTGACCCCGGCCGGGGCCCCGGCCGCCGCCGGCGCGCGCTTCATGCGGGAGGCGCTGGCCGAGGCCGGCAAGGGCGCGGGCCGGACCAGCCCCAACCCGGCGGTGGGCGCGGTGCTGGTGCGCCGCGGCCGGGTGGTGGGGCGCGGCCACCACGCCCGCGCCGGCGCCCCGCACGCCGAGGTGGTGGCGCTGGCCCGGGCCGGCGCCCGGGCCCGCGGCGCCGACCTCTACACCACGCTCGAGCCCTGCGACCACTGGGGCAAGACCCCGCCCTGCAGCCAGGCCATCCTCCAGGCCGGGGTGCGCCGGGTCTTCGTCGGCTCGCGCGACCCCAACCCGGTGGTGAACGGGCGCGGCCTGGCCCGGCTGCGGCGCGGCGGCGTCGAGGTGGTGGAGGGGGTCCTCACCGCCGAGTGCGACCGGCTGAACCGCCACTGGTTCCACTTCATCACCACCGGGCGCCCCTTCGTGACCCTCAAGGTGGCCGCGACGCTCGACGGCCGGATCGCCACCCGCACCGGCGACTCGCGCTGGGTGACCGGCCCGGAGGCGCGCGCCTACGTGCACCGGCTGCGCGACCGGGTGGACGCGGTGCTGGTGGGGGCCGGCACCGCCCGCGCCGACGACCCGCGGCTCACCACCCGCCTCCCCGGCGGGGGCGGGCGCGATCCGATCCGGGTGGTGCTCGACTCGCGCCTCTCCCTGCCGCGCCGGCTGCGCCTCTTCCGCCAGCGCTCGGCCGCGCCCACGCTCGTGGCCCACGTCCGCCGCGCGGTGCCGCGGCTGCCGCCGGGGGTCGAGCCGGTGCGCTGCGCGCCCCGCGCCGGGCGGGTGGACCTCGCGGACCTCCTCGGCAAGCTGGCCGAGCGCGGCGTCACCAGCCTGCTGGTGGAGGGCGGCGCGGCGGTGGCCACCTCCTTCCTGGAGCAGGGGCTGGTGGACGAGCTGCTGCTCCTCCTCGCGCCGCGCCTCCTCGGCGGCGGCCTCTCCTGGGCGGCGGGGCGGGGGCCGGAGGCGATGGCCGACGCACTCCGGGTGGAGGGGCTGGAGGTCTCGCGCCTCGGGGAGGACCTGCTCCTCTCGGGCTCGCCCCGGCCGCCCGCGGCGGCCCGGAAGGCCCGCCGGCCGCGGCGGCGCGCTGTCGGGGGATAGCGCCCAAGCTCCGGTCCCCGCTGGCGATTCCACCAGCCCGGCGGTAGATTGCCCCTCCGATGTTCACCGGCCTCGTCAGCGACCTGGGCACCGTCGAGCGGATCTCCCCGCGGCAGGGAGGGGCGCGCCTGGTGGTGCGCCCCTCGGCCCTCCGGGCGGAGGAGCTGGAGCCCGGCGAGAGCGTCTGCTGCTCCGGCGCCTGCCTCACCGTCACCGAGCGCGGGGCCGGGCTGCTCTCCTTCGACGCCGTCCCCGAGACCCTGGCGCGCACCACCCTGGGCGGCTGGCGGCCCGGCGACCGGGTCAATCTGGAACAGGCGCTGCGCCTCTCCGACCGGCTGGGCGGCCACCTGGTCGCCGGCCACGTCGACGCCGTGGGCGAGGTGCTGGCCCGCGCGCCCGAGGGGCAGGGGGCGCGCCTCACCGTCTCCCTGCCGGCCGCCATCGCCCCTCTGGTCGCGGAGAAGGGCTCGATCGCCGTGGACGGCGTCTCCCTCACCGTGGCCCGGGCGGAGCGGGACCGCTTCGAGGTGGCGCTCATCCCCGAGACCCTGGCCCGCACCACCCTGGGCGCGGCGGCGCCGGGGACGCGGGTGAACCTGGAGGCCGACGTGGTGGCGCGCCACGTGGCGCGGCTCGCCGAGCTCGGGGCGGCGCCGGGCGGGCTCGACGCCGGGCGGCTCGAGGCGTGGGGATACGGGAGAACGGCTCCATGAAGGTGAAGCACTCGCTGCACGCGGTGGCCAACGTCGAGAAGGCCATCGCCGCCATGAGGAAGGGCCGGATGGTGATCCTCGTCGACGACGAGGACCGCGAGAACGAGGGCGACCTGTGCGTCGCCGCCGAGAAGGTGACGCCCGAGGCGGTGAACTTCATGGCCCGGCACGGGCGCGGCCTGGTCTGCCTGGCGCTCGCCGAGGACAAGGTCCGCCAGCTCCGCCTGCCGCTGATGGTGGACGACGACGACAACACCTCCAGCTTCGGGACCGCCTTCACCGTCTCCATCGAGGCGGCCAAGGGGGTCACCACCGGCATCAGCGCCCGCGACCGGGCCCACACCATCCTCACCGCGGTGGCCGACGGCTGCCGCCCCGAGGACCTGGCGCGGCCGGGCCACGTCTTCCCGCTGCGGGCGCGCCCCGGCGGCGTGCTGGTGCGGGCCGGGCAGACCGAGGGCTCGGTGGACCTGGCGCGGCTGGCGGGGCTGAGGCCGGCCGGCGTCATCTGCGAGGTGATGAACGACGACGGCAGCATGGCCCGCATGCCGGAGCTGGAGCGGCTGGCCGCGGCCCACGGCCTGCCCATCGTCTCGGTGGCCGACCTCATCGCCTACCGGATGATGAAGGACACCCTGGTGCGGCGCGCCGCCGAGGCGCCGCTGCCCACCAGCTACGGCCCCTTCACCGCGGTGGCCTACGATAACGACGTCGACCGCAACCAGCACGTGGCCCTGGTGAAGGGGCGCTGGAAGGACGACGAGCCGGTGATGGTCCGGGTCCACTCGAAGTGCCTCACCGGCGACGTCTTCGAGTCGGAGCGCTGCGACTGCGGCCCGCAGCTCCACGCGGCGCTGCGCCAGATCCAGAAGGCCGGGCGCGGGGTGCTGCTCTACCTCGACCAGGAGGGGCGGGGCATCGGGCTGGTGAACAAGCTCAAGGCCTACAACCTCCAGGACCAGGGGCTGGACACCGCCGAGGCCAACCTCAAGCTGGGCTTCAAGCCCGACCTGCGCGACTACGGCATCGGCGCCCAGATCCTGCGCGACCTCGGCGTCCGCAAGATGCGGCTGCTCACCAACAACCCGAAGAAGATCGTCGGGCTGGAGGGGTACGGGCTGGAGGTGGTGGAGCGGGTGCCCATCGAGATGCCGCCCACCCGCCGCAACCGGGCCTACCTCATCACCAAGCGGGACAAGATGGGCCACCTGCTGACGCTGGCGCCGGCCCGCGGCGCGGCGCGCCGGGCGGCCGGGAAGGGGAGGAAGCGATGATCGTCCACGAGGGGTCGCTGGTCGCCACCGGGCTGCGCTTCGGGCTGGTGGTGTCGCGGTTCAACGCCCTGGTCACCGAGCAGCTGCTCCAGGGGGCCGTGGACGCGCTGCGGCGCCACGGCGCCGACGAGAAGGACCTGGAGGTCTACCGCTGCGCCGGCACCTTCGAGCTGCCGGCGCTGCTGCGCCGGGTGGCCGCCTCCGGCCGCCACGACGCGGTGGTGGCGCTGGGCTGCGTCATCCGCGGCGGCACCCCGCACTTCGAGTACGTGGCCGGCGAGGCCACCAAGGGCGTGGCCCAGGTGGCGATGGAGGCGGGCTGCGCGGTGGCCATGGGCGTGCTCACCACCGACACCATGGAACAGGCCCTGGAGCGGGCCGGGCTCAAGGCCGGCAACAAGGGGGCCGAGGCCGCGCTGGCGGCCGTCGAGCAGGCCAACGTCTTCCGCGCGCTGCCCGGCGGGAAGAGGAAGTAGGCCCGGCCGGATGGCCCACGCCAAGCGCACCAAGGCCCGCGAGCGCGCCGTCCAGGCGCTCTACCAGCTCGACGTCACCGCCTCCGACCTCGACGAGGCGCTGGCCCGCTTCTGGCGCAGCTTCGAGCCGGTGGAGCGCGAGGTGCGGGAGATGGCCGAGGAGCTGGTGCGCGGCGTGGCCGCCCACCGCAGGGAGATCGACGAGGCCATCGAGGGAGCCAGCGCCAACTGGCGGCTGGACCGCATGGCGCGGGTGGACCGCAACGTCCTCCGGCTCGCCGTCCACGAGCTGCTGCACCGGCCCGACGTCCCGCGCAAGGTGGTCATCAACGAGGCCATCGAGCTGGGGAAGAAGTACGGCTCGGAGAGCTCCGGCGCCTTCGTCAACGGCGTCCTGGACCAGGTGGCCGGCCGCCTGCCGGCGCCCCCGGGGGGCGGGTAGGCCGGTGCGCCTCGAGGTCGCCGAGCTGGCGCTGCCGTCGCTGGACGCCGCCGAGGGCGACACCCTGGCGCTCTTCGTCGGGCCGGAGCGGCCGCTCCAGGGGCTGGCCGGGCTGGCCGACTGGCGCCTGGCCGGGGCCATCTCCCGGGCGCTGCGCGCCGGCCACTTCCGGGGCGACGCCGGCGAGCAGCTGCTGCTGCCGGTGCAGGGGCGGCTGCGCCTGACGCGGGTCCTGTGCGTGGGCGTGGCCGATCCCCCCGGCGACGAGGCGGCCCTCCGGGCGCTCGCCTACCGCGCGCTCGACGCCCTGCTCAAGGCCGGGAGCCGCCACCAGGTGGCGTCGCTGCCCCCGGTGCGCCCGGGCGGCCCGGAGGTGGGCGCGGTGGCGCGGCTCTGGCTGGAGGCCTGCGTGCGCTTCCCGGCGGAGCGCCAGCTCCTGCTGGGCGACGCCCAGGCGCTGCGCCGCGCCCTCGCGGCGGCCCGCGATGCACTCGGCGTGGACATCCAGCTGGGCGCGCCCGAGCCGCCGCCCGGCCCCCGGTCCCCGTCCTTGCCGGGCCGGCGCGGCGTGCTACGATAACTCCCGCTCATCCCAGGGGTTTTCGGGGATCGGCGACGCCGCATGGCCGACCGCCAGACGCCCAAGGCCCTCGCCGAGTTCGTCTCCGAGGCGCAGGAGACGGTCGAGGCGCTGGACGCCGACCTCCTGCGCCTCGACGAGGAGCGCCGCGGGGGCGAGGTCGATCCCGACCGGGTGAACGCCGTCTTCCGCGCCGCCCACTCGCTGAAGGGGCTGGCGGCGATGTTCGGCGTCGAGCGCATGGCGCTCCTGGCGCACGCGCTCGAGGACCGGCTCGACGACCTGCGCATGGGCCGGCAGGCGCTCGACGGCGAGGTGCTGGACGCGCTGCTGGCGGCGCCGGAGCTGTTCGCCCGGATCGTCGCCGAGGAGGCGCGGCAGGGCCCGCCGGAGACCGCCGAGGCGGCCGAGGCGCTGGCGGCGCGGCTGCGGCAGGCGCCGGCCCCCGAGGCCGGGCGCCCGGCCGACCCGCTCCGCGAGCTGGAGCTGCCCGAGGGCAGCCTGCAGGTCCTCACCGAGTACGAGGAGCACCGGCTCCGCTCCGGCGTGCAGAAGGGGCTGCGCATCTGGCGGGTCCACGCCGCGTTCGACCTCGCCACCTTCGACACCGCCCTCGAGGGGCTCAAGGCGCGGCTCAAGGAGGTCGGCGAGGTGGTCTGCACCCTGCCGAGCGCCGACCCCGCCGACACCTCGGTCCTGGCCTTCGACGTCCTCCTGGCGTCGGGCCAGCCGCCGGAGCGGGTGCGGGCCG
>JAKAEO010000008.1 GCA_021818285.1 Myxococcales bacterium | reverse complement strand
GGGCTGGCGGCGGCCGCGGCGGCGGCGGCCCGCGGGCTGGACGTGCTGCTTCTCGAGCGCGGGACGCTCCCCGCCGACAAGGCCTGCGGCGAGGGGCTGCTGCCGGCCGGGGTGCGGGCCCTGGAGGCGCTGGGCGCGCTGGCGCTCCTGCCCCCGGAGGAGCGGGCGCCGCTGCGCGCCATCCGGTGGATCGACCCCTCGGGCGCCGCCGCCGAGGCGCGCTTCCCCGGCGAGGGCGGGCTCGGCGTCCGGCGGACCGCCCTCTCGGCGGCGCTCCTCGCCCGGGCCCGGGCCGCCGGGGTCGAGGTGCGGGAGCGGACCCCGGCCGTCTCCCACCGGCGCGGCCCCGCCGGCGTCGAGGTGGCGACCCCCTCCTCCATCGAGCGGGGCGCGCTGCTGGTGGCGGCCGACGGCCTCTCCTCCCCCATCCGCGTGCGCGAGGGGCTGGACCGTCCGGTGGGCGGGGTGCAGCGCTTCGGCCTGCGGCGCCACTTCGGCGTCGCCCCCTGGACCGACGCGGTCGAGGTCTGGTTCGGGGAGGGGCTGGAGGCCTACGTCACCCCCTGCGGCCCGCGGCGCGTCGGCGTGGCGCTGCTCCACGAGGCCTCGGCCCGCTCCTCCTTCGGCGAGATGCTGGAGCGCTTCCCCGCGCTGCGGGCGCGGCTCGGGCGGGCGCCCTTCGCGTCGGCGCAGGCCGGCGCCGGCCCGCTGCAGCGCGAGGCCTCGGCGCGGGTCCGGGACCGGCTGGTGCTCCTCGGCGACGCCGCCGGCTACGTGGACGCCATCACCGGTGAGGGGCTCTCCCTGGCCCTGGAGTCGGCGCTGGAGCTGGGGCGGGCGCTCCCCGACGCGCTGGCCCGCGGTGCCCGGGAGGCGGCGCTGGCGCCCTGGGAGCGGGCGACGGCGCGCCGCTTCCGGGTCTACGCGGCCCGGACCCGCTTCGTGCTCGGGCTGGCCCGCCGGCCCGGTGCCCGGCGGCGCGTGCTCTCCGCCGCGGCGCGCCATCCCCGGGCGCTCTCCCGGCTGGTGAGCTGGGCCGTCGGCTAGCCCGATTTGCCGGCGGCGGCCCGGCCGTTCCGTGCCAAGATGGCCGGCGGAGGTCACGCATGCGTTCCGCCGTCCTCGGTGCCGGATCCTGGGGCACCGCGCTCGCCTCGGTGCTCGCCGGCAAGGGCTACCCGACCGCGCTCTGGGGCCGCGACCCCGCCGTGGTGGCGGCGCTGGCCCAGCGGCGCGAGAACCCCCGCTACCTGCCCGGGATCACCCTGCCGGCCTCGCTCTCCGCCACCACCGACCTGGCGCGGGCGCTGGAGGGGGCGGAGCTGGTGGTGCTGGCGGTCCCCTCCCACGCCATCCGCCAGGTGGCCATCGAGGCCAAGCGGCTGATCCACGCCGGCACGCCGCTGGTCTCGGCCGCCAAGGGCATCGAGGTGGACACCTTGATGACCATGAACGAGGTGCTGGAGGACGTCCTCCCGGTGCCGCTGCACCCCTACCTCTGCTTCCTGGGCGGGCCGTCCTTCGCCAAGGAGGTGGCCCGGGGGCTGCCCACCGCGGTGACCATCGCCGGCCGCTGGGAGCGGGTGGCCAGGCAGGTGCAGGAGGCCTTCCACGCCAAGACCTTCCGCCCCTACACCTCCGGCGACATCCAGGGCTGCGAGATCGGCGGCTGCGTGAAGAACGTGGTGGCCATCGCCGCCGGCCTCTCCGACGGCATGGGCTTCGGCGCCAACGCCCGCGCCGCGCTCATCACCCGCGGCCTCGCCGAGATCACCCGCCTGGCGGTGAAGAAGGGGGCGAACCCGCTCACCCTCTCCGGCCTGGCCGGCCTGGGCGACCTGGTGCTCACCTGCTCCTCCGAGCTGTCGCGCAACCGCACCATCGGCTTCGGGATGGGCCAGGGCCGGAGCCTGGAGGAGATGCAGAAGGAGCTGGGCCAGGTGGCCGAGGGGGTCCGCAACGCCCGGAGCGTGTACGACCTGGCGGCGCGGCTGGGCGTGGAGATGCCCATCTCCCAGACCGTCTACCGCATGCTCTACCAGGGCGTCCCGGCCCAGGCGGCGGTGCGCGACCTGCTGGGGCGCGAGACCAAGGCGGAGCTGCAGGGTTGAGGGCGCCCGCCGGGCCGGCGTGGCCGCCGATTTGACCGGGGCCCGCGCCGCGGGTTGAGATCACCCGATGGACCTCGCCGGCTTCCTCGTCCAGCAGGGTATCCTCACCCGGGACGCGGTGGCGCGGGCGCTGGCCGCGGCCCGCGACGGCGACGTCGCCTCGGCGGCGCTCCGGCTCGGGCTGGCCGACGAGGGGGCGCTGGTGCGCGGGCTGGCGTCGGCGCACGAGTGCCCGGGCGTGGACCTGTCGCGCTCGGTCGTCCCCTGCGCGAACCTGGACGCGGTGGCCGCCGACTTCTGCCTGGAGCGCCGGCTCCTGCCGGTGACCGTGGGGCGCTCGGAGATCGCGCTCGCCATGGCCAACCCCGAGGACGTGGCGGTCGCCGACGAGGTCCGCTTCGTCGCCGGCCGCAAGGTGCTGCGCTACGCCGCGGTGGGCCTCGCGGTGGAGCGGGCCCTGGCGGGCCTGGCGCGGGCGCGGGAGCAGCGGGCCGCCGTCTGGCGGGGCCCCGCCGCGCCGGTCCTCCCCGACCCGGCCTCGGGCTGGGCGGCGCTGGTGAAGCCGGACGAGCGCGTCCTCCCCTCGGTGGAGCTGCCCGAGGCCGACGAGAAGATGGAGCTGCTCGCGGCCGGCGAGGCGGTGACCCCGTTCGAGCAGGCCCCGGCGCCCGCGGCCCGGGCGCCCGCCCCGGCACCGGGCGAGGGCTGGCGGCCGCAGCCGCGCGCGGCCGCGACCCGTCCCGCGCCCGCGCCCGCGCCGGTGGAGCCGCCGACGGTCCGGCTCGACGGCGGCGCCGCCGGCAAGGTGGCGCTGGTGGCCGACGACGACCCGGAGGTGCTGAAGCTGGTGTCGGCGCTGCTCGGCAAGCTGGGCTGCGTGGTGCTGCAGGCGGCGAACGGCCGGCAGGCGCTGGAGACGGTCCGCGAGGCGCGGCCCGACCTGGTCCTGCTCGACGCCATGATGCCGGGGATGCACGGCTTCGAGGTGTGCCGGGCCATCAAGAAGGACCCGGCGCTGCGACAGGTCCCGGTGATCCTCTGCTCGGCGATCTACCGGGGCTCGGCCGGGGAGGACGCCCAGATCGCCTTCGGCGCCGACGCCTTCGTGGAGAAGCCCTTCCGGCTGGAGGAGCTCTCCCGCGTGGTGAAGGTCGCGCTGCTCGGCGCCGCCGCCGAGGGGCCGGAGGAGCGCGCCGCCCGGGAGGAGGCGGAGCGCGCCTGGCGGGCGGCGGCCCAGGCGCTGGCCGCGGGGAAGGCCGCCGAGGCGCTGGAGCTGGCCCGCTGGTCCTGCACCCGGGACCCGCGCTCCGCCGAGGGCCACTACTACCTGGGCCACGCCCTCTCCCGGCTGGGCCACCTGCTGGAGGCGGTGGCCGCCTACGACCGCTCGGCCGAGCTGCGCCCCGACGTGGACGCCGCCCACCAGTGCCTGGCCCAGACCTACGAGAAGCTGGGCTTCCAGAAGTCGGCGCGCGAGTCCTGGTCGCGGGCCATCGAGGCCTGCCGCGACCCGGAGCGGAAGAAGGCGATGCAGGCCCGGCTGGTGAGCCTGCTCGGCCTCTGATCCGCCGCGCGGCGCGAGGGCCCCGCCCTACCGCAGGGCCCGCGCCAGCATCGCCAGCGACGCCACCAGGACGAAGAGGGCGAAGGCGCGGGAGAGCCGGCGGCTCCCGGTGCGCGCCGCCACCTCGGCGCCGGCGAAGGCGCCGGCCAGGTAGCCGGCGGTCACCGCGGCGAGCAGCAGCCAGGGCAGGCCGTGGCCGGAGTGGGCGTAGATGAGCACGCCGGGGAGGCCGATGGGCGGCAGCATCGCCGCCAGCGTCGTCGCCTGGGCCCGGTGCTGCGACAGCCCGATGACGCCGGTGAGGAAGGGGATCATGGCGATGGCGCCGCCGACGCCGAAGACCCCGGCGAGCAGCCCGCCCAGGAGGCCGATCCAGAGGCCGTGCCAGGCGGAGCGCGCCGGCTGGTCGCCCGGGTCCGGCGCGGTGCCCGACCGCCAGGTTCGCCACGCCACGAAGAGCATGAAGAGGGCGAAGAGGATCCGCAGCGGGCCGTCCGGCACCGCCACCGCGGCCCGCGAGCCGGCCGCCACGCCCGGGAGGAAGCCCACGGCGATGGCCGCGGCCAGCCGCCAGGGGATGGGGAAGTACCGCTGGTACGCGATCACCGCCGGCAGCGAGACCGGCGCGAGCAGCACCGTCAGCGTGACGCCCTGCGCCTCGTGCTGGCCGAGGCCGAGGACCAGCGAGAGCATGGGGACGAGCACGACGCCGCCGCCGACGCCGAACGCGCCGGCGAGCAGCCCCCCCAGCAGCCCGGCCAGGACCCCGCCCACGAAGTGCACGCCCACATGCTATCCCATGGGTCACACCCGGGGCCCCGAAAGAGGCCGGCCCGGCGTCTGGCCTCCGGGGCGGGGGCGATCCTAGACTCCCCGCGTCATGCCCGAGACCCGAACCGCGACCGCGACCGCGACGGCCGAGGCGAGGCCCCGCCGCCGCATCAAGCAGATCGAGACGATGGTGGCCGACGTCGTCCAGGAGACGCCGGACACCAACACCCTGCTGCTCTTCACCGGCACCGACCGGCTCGACTACGAGGCCGGCCACTTCCTCACCATCGATCCGCACCAGTTCGAGGCCCTGGAGCGCTTCACCGCCTACTTCGAGGACGTGAAGGGCAAGCGCGAGCCGCCCCGGGCCTACTCGATGTCCTCGGCGCCGCACGAGAAGTACCTGGCCATCACCGTGAAGGAGGAGCGGTACGAGCGGGGCGCCACCAGGTACCCGCCGCTGCTCTCCCCGCTGCTGGTGAAGCGCACGGTGCGCGGCCACCGGCTGGTGGTCACCGGCTTCACCGGCCCCTACACCCTGCCGGCCGACGCCGAGTCGAGGACCGATCACGTGGTGCACGTCGTCGCCGGTTCGGGCGCGGTGCCGAACTTCTCCATCCTGAAGCACGCGCTCACCTACGCGCCGGGCCTGCACCACACCTTCCTCTGCTCCAACAAGACCCGGGAGGACGTCATCTTCCGGCGCGAGCTGGAGGAGCTGGCCGAGCGCTTCCCCGAGAACCTGCGGCTGGTCCACACCCTGACGCGCGAGCAGGACGTCTTCCAGCACGGGCCGCACTACCGCCGGGGGCGGGTGACGGCGCAGCTGCTCCAGGAGCTCATCCCCGACCCGCGGGCCTGCCTGGTCTTCGCCTGCGGCCCGGCGGTGGGCACCTGGGAGCGGGCGGCGGCCAGGGCGCGGGGCGAGGAGCCGAAGCCCCGCTTCATGGAGTCGGTGCTCCAGGCGCTGGCCGCGGCCGGCGTGCCGGAGGAGCGGATCACCACCGAGTCGTACGGGTAGGCGGCGCCGCCGTGCCCCTGGCGCGGCGCGTGCGGCGGCCCGGCGCCCGGGTTACCTTGCCCCGGGTGCGCACCCTGCGCGCCCTCCCCACGCTGCTGCGCGTCGGCTTCGCCGAGGCGGTCGCCTACCGGGCCGAGTTCCTGGTGTGGCTGCTCTCCACCAACATGCCGCTGGTCATGCTGGCGCTGTGGAGCGCCGCGGCGCGCGACGGGCCGGTGGGGCGGTACACCGGCGCGCAGTTCACCGCCTACTTCCTGGTGGCGCTGGTGGTCCGGCTGCTCACCGGCGCCTGGGTGATCTGGGAGCTGAACTTCGAGATCCGCCAGGGGACGCTGGCCTTCCGGATGCTGCGGCCGGTCCACCCGCTCGTCGCCTACGCCACCGAGAACCTGGCGGCCGTGCCGCTGCGGCTGGTGCTCTCCTCGCCGGTGGTGGTGGTGCTCCTCCTCTCCTCGGGCGCCCCCCTGCTCTCGCGAGACCCGGTGGCCTGGGCGGCTTTCCCGGCGGCGCTGGCCGGCGCCTGGGCCATCACCTTCCTGGCGATGAGCCTGGTGGGGGCGCTGGCCTTCTACGTGGAGTCGGCCGGCTCGGTCTTCGAGATCTGGATGGGGCTCTTCGGCGTCTTCTCCGGCTACCTGGTGCCGCTCGACCTCTTCCCGCCCTGGCTCGCCACCCTGGCCCGCTTCCTCCCCTTCCGCTACATGCTGGCCTTCCCGGTGGAGATGGTCACCGGCCTGCTGCCGCGGGCGCGCGCGCTCGAGGAGCTGGCCATCCAGTGGCTCTTCGTCGGGCTCCTCTTCCTCCTCGCCTCCGCCGCCTGGCGGCGCGGGGTGCGGCGCTTCTCCTCGGTGGGAGGGTAGGGCGCGGTGCTCCGCTACCTCCGGCTCCTCGGCGTCCAGGTCCGCGCCTCGGCGGCGACGGCGATGCAGTACCGGACCGAGTTCCTGGCCGAGGGGGCGCTGGCGCTCTTCTGGTCGGGCTGGTCGCTGGTGCCGGTGCTGGTGCTCTTCGGCCACCGGCCGGTGGTCGCCGGCTGGACCTTCGACGAGGCGCTGGTGGTGATGGGCTGGTTCCTGCTCATGAAGGGGATCCTGGAGGGGGCGGTGAACCCGTCGCTCGCCAGCGTGGTGGAGCACATCCGCAAGGGGACGCTGGACTTCGTCCTGCTGAAGCCCGCCGACGCCCAGTTCCTGGTCTCGACCGCGAAGTTCCAGCCCTGGCGGGTGCTGGACGTTTTCGCGGGCCTCGCGGTCTTCGCCGTCGCCTTCCACCGGATGGGACGCTGGCCGGCGCCGGGCCACGCCGCCGCGGCGCTGCTGCTCCTCCTCTGCGCCGCCTCCACCCTCTACTCCCTGTGGATCCTGGTGATCTCGGCCGCCTTCCACGTGGTGAAGGTGGACAACCTCTCCTTCCTGTTCTCGTCGATCTTCGACGCCGCCCGCTGGCCGGTGGGCGTGTTCCGCGGCGCCTGGCGGGTGATCTTCACCTTCGTGGTGCCGCTGGCCCTGATGACCACCTTCCCGGCGCTGGCGCTGCTGGGCCGGCTCGACCTCCGCACCGCCCTCGGGTCGCTCCTCGGCGCGGCGCTCTTCGCGGCCTTCGCCCGGCTGGTGTGGAAGGCCTCCATCGGCCGGTACACCTCGGCCAGTTCGTGAAGACGCCCCTCACCCCCGTGCGCCTCCGGTGACGCCGCGCGCCCTCTCCCCGGCCGGGACCGGGGAGAGGGCCGCCCACGTGACGCCGGGCGGCCCGCCGGGGTAGGAACGGGTGTGCTCCGGGTCACCTTCCTCGGCACCTCGGCCTCCGCGCCCACCCTGGGGCGGGGCCTGCCGGCGCTCGCGGTGCGCCGCGCCGGCGAGCTGCTGCTCTTCGACTGCGGCGAGGGCACCCAGCGCCAGCTGATCCGGTACGGCACCGGCTTCGACGTCGCCGCCATCTTCTTCAGCCACTTCCACGCCGACCACTACCTCGGTGCCATCGGCTTCCTGCGCACCCTGTCGATGCACGGCCGCGCCGAGCCGCTCCAGCTCTACGGTCCGCGGCCGGCGGCGAAGCTCCTGCCCACCATGCTCTTCACCGGCGTCGAGGCCCTCTCCTTCAAGGTGGAGATCCACGAGGCCGAGCCGGGCGAGGCGGTCCGGCGCCCCGGGGCGGCGGTGCGGGCCTTCGCCACCTCCCACGGCATCCCCTCGCTGGGCTGGGCGATCGAGGAGGACGCGCGGCCCGGCCGCTTCCACCCCGACCGCGCCCGGGCGCTGGGCGTGCCCGAGGGACCGCTCTGGGGCGAGCTGCAGCGGGGCCGCGGCGTCTCGGTCGCCGGCCGCAGCGTGGCGCCCGGGGAGGTGGTGGAGGCGCCGCGCCCCGGCCGCCGGGTGGTGGTGACCGGCGACACCCGCCCCTGCGCGCCCACGGTGGAGGCGGCCCGCGGCGCCGACCTCCTGGTGCACGACGCCACCTTCGGCGACGCCGAGCAGGAGCGGGCCGCGGAGACGCTGCACTCCACCGCCCGCGAGGCGGGGCGGGTGGCCCGCGACGCGGGGGTGCGGCGGCTCCTGCTCAGCCACCTCTCGGCCCGCTACGACACCGACCCGGGGCCGCTCGCCGCCCAGGCCGGCGAGGAGTTCCCCGGCGCCGAGGTGGCGCGCGACGGGCTGGCCGTGGAGATCCCGCTGCGGGAGTGACCACCGTGGGCCGCCCCGCCGACGACCTCGCCCGCTGGATCCCGCGCCTGCTCTCCCACTGGCGCCGCGGCCGGCGCGACGCCCCGCGCGGCCCCCGCCCGCCCCCGGACCGGCTCACCCCCCCGGAGCTGCGCGAGGTGGCGGCCGGCGTGGAGCGGCTCTCGCGCGGCCTCACCCGCGACCGGGCGCTGGCGGGCGAGCGCTACCTCGACGACCCGCGGCTGCTCGGGGCCTACCTGCTCTTCTACTGGCCGGTCTCCTACCTGCAGGCGCGCGGCGTCCTCTCCGAGCTCCCGGCCTCCCCCCGGTCGGTGCTGGACCTGGGGAGCGGCCCGGGGCCGCTGGCGCTGGCGGCGCTCGACGCCGGCGCCGCCGAGGCGCTCTGCGCCGACCGCGCCGCCCGGGCGCTGGCCGCGGCCCGGGCGCTCGCCGGAGAGGCGCGCCTCGCCCTGGAGACCCGCCCCTGGGACCCGGCCCGCGGCGCGCCCCTGGCCTCGCTCGCCGCCGGGCGGCGCCTCGACGCGGTGACGCTGGGCCACGTGCTGAACGAGCTCTCGCCGGGGCCGGGCGGGGAGGGGGACGTGGAGCGGCGCGCCGCGCTGCTCGCCGAGGCGGCCGGCCTCCTCGCCCCCGGCGGCTCGGTGGTGGTGATCGAGCCGGCGCTGCGCGACACCTCGCGCGCCCTGCTGCGGGTCCGCGACCTGCTGGTGGCGCGCGGCTTCGCGGTCCGCGCCCCCTGCCTCTTCCGCGGCCCCTGCCCGGCGCTCCCCAGGGAGAGCGACTGGTGCCACGCCGAGCGGCCCATCGAGCCGCCGCCGCTGGTCGCCGAGATCGGGAAGGCGGCCGGGCTGCGCAAGGAGTCGGTGAAGATGAGCTACCTGGTGCTGGCGCCGCCCGGCGAGGGCTGGGCCGAGCCGCCGCCGGGCCGCCTCTTCCGCATCGTCTCCGAGCCGCTCCCCTCCAAGGGCCGGCTGCGCTACATGGGCTGCGGCCCCGAGGGGCGGCTGGGGCTGGCGCTCCAGGAGAAGCACGTCGGCGAGCCGAACCGGCGCTTCGAGCGGCTGCTGCGCGGCGACGTGGTGGAGCTCACCGAGGTGGAGCCGCGCGGCGACGGGCTCCGGCTCGGCCCCGGCTCCTCGGTGCGGGTGATCGCCGCCGCCGGGAGCCCGGTGCCGGGCGTCACAGCCCCGCCGCCCGGCGCGACTCGCTGAACAGCTCGCTCATCACCTCTTCCAGCGGCGGGTCCTCGACGGTGAGGTCGGCCACCGGCAGCGCGGCCAGGAGCCGCCCCACCGCCCCCGAGACCTCGGTGGCCGAGACCTGCACCACCGCCTGCGTCCCCTCGGCCGAGACCACGGTCCCGAAGCGCGACAGCTCGCGGGCCTCGACCGGCCGCTCCAGCCGCACCACGATGCGCTTGTCGGGGCGGACCCGCAGCGAGAGCGCCCGCAGGTCGCCGTCGTGGATGAGCCGCCCCCGGTCGATGACCACCACCCGCGGGCAGAGCGCCGCCACGTCCTCCATGTAGTGGCTGGTGAGCAGCACGGTGGCCCCGAAGCGCTCGTTGTAGGCCCGGATGAAGGCGCGCACCGTGGCCTGCATCGAGACGTCGAGGCCGATGGTGGGCTCGTCGAGGAAGAGCACCTGGGGACGGTGGAGCAGCGCCGCCGCCAGCTCGCACTTCATCCGCTCGCCGAGCGAGAGCTGCCGGGTGGGCTTGTGCACCAGGTCGCCCAGCTCCAGGAGCCGGGTGAGCTCCCGCACCGTCTCCTCGAAGCGGGGGCGGGGGATGTCGTAGACGGCCCGGTTCAGGGCGAAGGTCTCGGCCGGGGGCAGGTCCCAGAGCAGCTGCTGCTTCTGGCCCATCACCAGGGTGATGGCCTTCAGGAAGGCCGGCTCGCGCCGCCGCGGCAGGTGGCCCGCCACCCGGACCTCCCCGGAGGTGGGGTGCAGCAGCCCGGAGAGGATCTTCAGGGTGGTGGTCTTGCCGGCGCCGTTGGGCCCCAGGAAGCCGACGCGCTCGCCCGGCGCCACCCGGAAGGAGAGGCCGTCCACCGCCTTCACCTGGTCGTACGTCCGGTGGAAGATGCTGCGGATCGCCGAGGCCATCCCCGGCGGGCGCCGGTGGACCCGGTAGTGCTTGCGCAGCTCGGAGACCTCGATCACGCGATCGGAGACCTTAGGCGCTCCGCCCCTTCTTCGCCACGCCGATGGGCGACGGCCGGGTGGCGGCGCGCGCCCGGCCGCGCCAGGATGGGGCATGCCCGCCCGGAAGAGACCGGTCACGAAGAGCGGCGTCCCCCGCAAGCGCAAGGGGGTGAAGCTCACCCCCACCTCGCTCCAGCCCCGCGAGCTTGCGCTGGCCGAGCCGCCCGCGGAGGTGGCGGAGCTCTCCCGGCAGGTGGAGGCCGATGGCGGGGCGGTGCTCGCCTGCTACCGGGAGCCGCTCGGCGGCCACGCCCTGCTCTTCGTGGCCCTGCCGGTGGACAGGGTGGAGCGCACCCCCTTCCAGCGCGACGTCTCCGACGGCCACGTGCGGAAGCTGACGCTGGCCATGGACAAGACCCGCCGCTACCTCGACCCCATCATCGCGGTGCGCGAGGGCGGCGCCTACCTCACCCCCAACGGCGGCCACCGCCTCACCGCGCTGAAGGAGCTGGGGGCGAGGAGCGTGCTGGCCCTGCTCGTGCCCGAGCCGCAGGTGGCCTACCAGATCCTGGCGCTCAACATCGAGAAGGCCCACAACCTGCGGGAGAAGGCGCTGGAGGTGGCCCGGATGTACCGGGACCTGGCCGCGAAGAGCGACCTCGGCGAGCAGGAGCTGGCGCTGGAGTTCGAGGAGGCGGGCCTCGCCACCCTGGGCCTCGCCTACCAGGAGCGCGGCCGGCTGGCCGGCGGCGCCTACCAGCCCATCCTCCGGAAGGTGGACGGCTTCCTGCCCGGCAAGCTGCGGGACGCGCTGCCCGAGCGCGAGCGGCGGGCCGCGGTGGTGCTGGCCTTCGACGACGCCGTCAGCGGCGCGGTGGCGCGCCTCAAGGAGCGGGGCTTCGACTCCCCGTACCTGCGGAACTTCGTCGTCGCCCGGGTGAACCCGCTGCGCTTCGTGAAGGGCGAGCCGCCCCCCTTCGACGAGCTGTTCGCGCAGATGACGAGGCGCGCCGCCGGGATGGACGCGGGCAAGATCAAGGGCGAGGAGGTGGCCCGCAGCGGCGGGCCGGCGGAGGCCGAGGGGTAGGGGAGGGCGGGGCCGCGCCGCCCTCAGCTCCGCTTCGCCGCCTGCCGCTCCAGCTTGTTCAGCACCAGCCGCTTCTCCAGCTCGGCGAGGACGTGGACCAGCTCCGCCTCCTCGACCCGGCCCTCGAGGAACGGGAACAGCTCCTGCTCCTCCCAGCGGACGTGGCGCTCCAGCAGCTCGGCGAAGGCCTGGAGCGCCTGGCGCGCGTCGGCGGGGCGCGGCCCCTTGGCCAGGTCCAGGAGCCGGACCAGCTCCTGGTGCTCGAAGGTCAGCCGCCGCAGCCGGTCCGGATCGAGGTGGCGCCCCAGCAGCTCCTCCTCGGCGCGGGTGTGGGTGCGCAGCAGCCCCTCCTCGTAGCGCCGTGCCAGCGCCACCAGTCCGGGCAGGTCCCTGGGGGCTCCGGCCGACTCGCCGTGGCCGGCCAGCCCCTTCCTGAGCTGGTAGGCGACGAGCAGCGCCTGGTGGTGCTCGCTCGACAGCGGCTTCAGCTCCCGGCTGCGCTTGAGCGGCATGGCGAGGGGATCGTGGCGCGCCGGGGAGGGGCGCGCAAGCGTTCCCGCACCCCCCGCGGGGTGGCGCGCGCGCCGCGGCGCGCCTCCTCCGTTGGCGGCTTGACGCCTTGCGTCGTAGTGGCTACAAGAATTGGGCGAGACTGATTCCCGAATCAACAGGAGCCCGATCCATGGCCACGAACGGAAGCACCAGGCCCGGCCGCCGCACCGCGATCGTCGCCGGGCTGCGGACCCCCTTCCTCAAGGCGGGAACCGAGTTCCGCGACCTCTCGGCGGTCGAGCTCGGCGCCCAGGTGGTGAACGAGCTGCTGGTCCGCAGCGGGCTCGACCCGAAGCTCGTCGACGCCGTCATCTTCGGGCAGGTGGTGCCCTCGCAGCTCGTCACCCTCATCGGCCGCGAGGTGGTGCTGCGCAGCCAGCTCCCCAAGAGCGTCCAGGCCTGGACCGTCTCGCGCGCCTGCGCGAGCTCCATCCAGGCGGCCACCGACGCCGCGGACCAGATCGCCCTCGGGCAGGCGGACACGATCGTCGCCGGCGGCGCCGAGTCGCTCTCCGACGCGCCCATCTTCGCCTCGCGCAAGCTGGCCCAGACCCTGGTGGCGGCCTCCCGGGCGAAGGGCGTCGCCGGGAAGCTCCAGGCCTTCGCCTCCCTTAAGCTCAGGGACGTGGCGCCGGTGCCGCCCGCCCTCACCGAGCCGACCACCGGCCTCACCATGGGCCAGAGCGCCGAGCAGATGGCGCAGCAGAACGGCATCGCCCGGGAGGCGCAGGACGCCTTCTCCTGCCAGAGCCACCGCCGCGCCGCCGACGCCTGGGCCTCGGGGAAGCTCGCCGAGGAGGTGATGCACGTCGCCGTCCCGCCCCGGTACGCCAGGGTGGCGGCCCGGGACAACGTGGTGCGCGACGACGCCACCGTGGAGGCGCTCGCCAAGCTGCCGCCGGTCTTCGACCGGAAGTACGGCACCATCACCGCCGGCAACTCCTCGCCCCTCACCGACGGCGCCGCCGCGGTGATCCTGATGAGCGAGGAGAAGGCGAAGGCGCTCGGGCTGAAGCCGCTGGCCTTCCTGCGCAGCTACGCCTACGCCGCCCTGGACCCGGCCGAGCAGCTGCTCCAGGGGCCGGCCTTCGCCGCGCCGGTGGCGCTGGACCGGGCCGGCCTCCGGCTCGGCGACATGGACCTGGTGGACATGCACGAGGCCTTCGCCGCCCAGGTGCTCTCGAACCTCCAGTGGTTCGGCTCGAAGGCCTTCGCCGCGCGCATCGGCCGCAAGGAGCCGCTCGGCGAGGTGGACCCGGCCCGGCTCAACGTGAACGGCGGCTCCATCGCCATCGGCCACCCCTTCGCCGCCACCGGGGCGCGGATGCTGCTCCAGACCGCCCGGGAGATGGGGCGGCGCAAGGCGGCGCACGCCCTGATCACCGTCTGCGCCGCCGGCGCCATGGGCGCCGCGGTGGTGCTCGACGGCCCCGAGACCTGAGGAACGAGGAGAACCCATGATGCCCGCCGAGAAGCTGCCGACGAACTTCCGCGTCGAGATCGAGGACGGCGTCGCCCTGGTGCTCATCGACGTCCCGGGCGAGAGCGTCAACACGCTCTCGCAGGAGGTCGGGGCCGAGCTCCAGGAGCTGGTGGAGAAGCTGGAGAAGGACCCGGCGGTGAAGGCGCTGGTCTTCGCCGGCGGCAAGAAGGAGGGCTTCGTCGCCGGCGCCCGGATCGAGATGCTCCAGGCGGTGAAGAGCGCCGCCGAGGCGGAGGCGCTGGGCCGGGCGGCGCAGCAGGGCTTCGACCGGCTGGAGCGGCTGCAGAAGCCGGTGGTGGCCGCCATCCACGGGCCGGCCCTGGGCGGCGGCCTGGAGTGGGCGCTGGCCTGCCACTGGCGCATCGCCACCGACGACCGGAAGACCCAGCTCGGCCTGCCCGAGGTGCAGCTCGGCGTCATCCCCGGCGCCGGCGGCACCCAGCGGCTGCCGCGCCTCATCGGCATCGCCCAGGCGCTGGACCTGATCCTGGCCGGGAAGACGGTGAAGGCCCGCAAGGCCCTGAAGCTCGGGCTGGTGGACGAGGTGGTGCCGGCCCCGGCGCTCCTCCAGGTGGCGCGGCGGCGGGCCGCCGAGCTGGCCAGCGGGGCGCTCAAGCGCCAGGCGCCCGCCGGCGTGAAGAAGGTGAAGCTCCACGGGCTGGTGGCGGCGGCGACGCAGGTGGCGCTGGAGGAGAACGCCCTGGGGCGCGGGGTGCTCTTCCGCGAGGCGCGCAAGAAGCTCCTCGCCAAGACCCGCGGCCACTACCCGGCGCCGGAGAAGGCGCTGGAGGCGATCCAGCACGGCTACGAGAAGGGCTTCCAGGAGGGGCTGGCCCGCGAGGCCCGGCTCTTCGGCGAGCTGGCGGTCTCCGACGTGGCCCGGCGGCTCATGGAGATCTTCTTCGCCACCACCGCCCTGAAGAAGGACACCGGCGTGGACGACCCCGCGGTGAAGGCGCGCCGGGTGGAGCGGGTGGGGGTGCTGGGCGGCGGGCTCATGGGCGGCGGCATCGCGTCCGTGACCGCCAACGCCGGCATCCCGGTGCGGATCCGGGAGCGGGACGACGCCGCGGCCGGCCGCGCCCTGGCGAACGTGCGCACCGTCCTCGACGAGCGGGTGAAGCGCAAGAGCCTCACGCGCCTGGAGCGGGACCAGGCGATGCGGCTGGTCACCGCCACCACCGACTGGTCCGGCTTCGCCGGCGCCGACCTCCTCGTCGAGGCGGTCTTCGAGGACCTGGCGCTCAAGCAGGAGATGGTGCGGGCCTTCGAGGCGGTGAACCCGAAGGGCATCTTCGCCACCAACACCTCGTCGATCCCGGTGGGGAAGATCGCCGAGGCGGCGAAGCGGCCCGAGGCGGTGCTGGGGATGCACTACTTCTCCCCGGTCCACAAGATGCCGCTGCTGGAGATCATCGTCACCCCGAAGACCGCGCCCGAGGCGATCGCCACGGCGGTGGCGCTCGGCAAGAGGCAGGGCAAGACGGTGATCGTGGTGAACGACGGTCCGGGCTTCTACACCAGCCGCATCCTCGCGCCGTACGTGAACGAGGCGGCGCAGGTGCTGGTGGAGGGGGCGGCGGTCGAGGAGATCGACCGGGCGCTCACCGGCTGGGGCTTCCCGGTCGGCCCCATCACCCTGCTCGACGAGGTGGGCATCGACGTCGGCGCCAAGGTGGCCAAGGTGATGGCCGGCGCCTTCGGCGATCGCATGCACGCCCCGGAGGCGCTCGCGGAGCTGGTGGCCGACGGGCGGCTCGGCCGCAAGAGCGCGAAGGGCTTCTACACCTACGGCGGGAAGAAGAAGGAGGTCGACCACGCGGTCTACGACCGGCTCCCCGGCGGTCGCGACCGCAAGCCGATCGACCGCGAGGCGGTGGCGGAGCGCATCGCCCTGCAGATGGTGAACGAGGCCGTCCTCTGCCTCGGCGAGGGCATCCTCCGCAGCGCCCGCGACGGCGACGTCGGCGCCGTCTTCGGCCTGGGCTTCCCGCCGTTCCGCGGCGGCCCGTTCCGCTGGGCCGACGCGATCGGCGCGGGCGCGCTGCTCGAGAAGCTGCGCAAGCTGGAGGGGACCTTCGGCCCGCGCTTCGCCCCGGCCCCGCTCCTCGTGGAGAAAGCCCGATCGGGCGCGCGTTTTCACGCGTAGCAGGCTGGCCGCCGAAGTGGTGGGTGAACCTGGGTTCAACCACCCACCGGGTGGGGGATTACCCTGCGAGTTTTCGGCGCCCAGCCGCGCGATCCGTGAATTGCGGACCGAATTCCACGCCGCGTTCCGGCCCGTTCTAAGCAGTGGACGACAAGGTCGCGCTCGCATGGGGTGCGACAATCTGTCGTTTCCTTCCGAATTTCTGGAAAGGCGTTCCATATGCACAAGAACAGGCAGCTCCTCGGAGCACTGCTCGCCGCGGCCGTCGCGGCGGCTGGCTGCACCGGCACCAAGGGAGACTCGGGCCCCGCCGGCGCGGCCGGAGCGTCCGGTCCCGTCGGCCCGACCGGTCCCACTGGTCCCACCGGTCCGGCCGGCACCAACACCGGCGTCGTCTCCGGCACCCTGACCTACCTCGCGCCCACCTCCCTGCCCGCCAGCGGCGTGCTGGTGACCGCCACGCCCGGCGGCGCGACCGCGACCTCCAGCGCCACCGGCGCCTACTCGCTGACGCTGCCCATCGGCGTCTACTCGCTCGCCTTCACCGGCGCCGGCTACACGGCCGCGACGGTGACCGGCGTCTCCGTCACCGCGGGCGGGACCGTGGCGATGGACAAGGTGCTGGTCCACGCCAGCCCGCTGGTCGTGACCCTGGCGCCCTTCGCCGGGGCCGTCGGCTTCGGCCAGACCGTGACCTTCCCGGCCCCGGTGACCACCGGCTACTGTGCGACCGCCGGCGCCTGCACCTACGCCTGGACGCTGCAGAGCGGCCCGACCGCGGCGACGGTGTCGAACGCGGCGGTCGCCTCGCCGACCTTCACCACCGCGACCCTGGCCGCCGTCGCCGCGGCAAACCTGGCGACCGACCCGGCCGCCAAGGTCCTGGGGCTGCGCATCCCGCACCGGCCCGGCTTCACCGGCATCACCAAGGAGCAGACGCTTGCGATGACCTGGAACTGGAAGCTGGTGGTGACCGACGTGGCCACCGGCGTCCAGGGGCAGGCGGTGCTCGCCGTCGCTCCCGCGACGACGGCCCAGGCCTCCACCTACGTCCCGGTCGGCGTGCCGGTCTACTGGCACGACCCGGCGCCGACGGCCACCGCCTATGACTTCGTGGCCACCACCGGCAAGCCCGCCGGCTCGACGGCCACCGTGCAGCAGGGCGCCTCGGCCGATCCGTACTTCGTTCCGGACGTCGGCGGCACCTACGCCATCACCAACGGCACGACCACCTCGATCACCGTCACCGCGCGCACCTACGTCGGCGTGACCCGCGACTGCGGCGCCTGCCACGCGCCGGGCGGCCCCGGCGAGACCAAGCTGAACGACAAGCTGAACTCCTGGAACAACTCGGCCCACGGCAACTACAACTACTTCAACCTGGGCGACCTCTCCGCCTACGTGGCCCCCGGCACCGACCCGGTCCCGCCCAACAGCCACACCCTCTTCGCCAACGGCGTGAACGGCGTGGCCGCGGGGACCCACTACGGCCCGTCCTGCATCGAGTGCCACACCGTCGGCTACGGCGCCCCCGGGGCCAAGGGCTTCAGCGACGTCGCCGCCGCCGACGCCTGGACCTTCCCCACCACCTACAGCGCGGCCACCTTCGCCGCCGTGCCCGCCAACCTCCAGAACCTCGCCGGCATCCAGTGCGAGAACTGCCACGGCCCCATCAACCAGTCGGCGACCAGCGTGAGCCACGGTGGCCTCGCCGGCGCTCCCAAGGCCGAGTGGGCCACCGAGGTCTGCGCCAAGTGCCACGATGAGCCGCCCTACCACGACCGGTACGCGCTCTACTCCCAGTCGAAGCACTCGGGCAGCTTCCCCGAGGCCGGCACCACCAGCACCTACCTCACCGACGAGGCCATCGTCGAGCTGCGCGGCACCAGCGCCAGCCACTGCGGCCGCTGCCACGCGGCCCAGGGCTTCGGCACCTACGCCGACCAGCAGCAGGCCGGGAACCCCGGCACCATCGCCCGGCCGGCGGGCCTCCTGCCCGCGGCGGCGACCTGCACGCCGGTGCCCCAGCCGAACGGCGACCTCGATCCCAACTGCCCGTGCACGCCGGCCAGCGGCGCCACCACCTGCACCGGCGATCCGGCCTTCTACGCCTACCTGTCCGGCCTGGGCCTGAACCGCGCCTCGGTGCAGCCGCAGACCTGCCAGGCCTGCCACGACCCGCACACCACCACGCTGCGCATCTCGGGCAACACCGGCCCGCTCGCCAACGGCTGGCAGATGAACGGGGCCGGGAACGGCGCCATCTGCATGGTGTGCCACAACACCCGCAACGGCGCGCGCGGTGACTTCATCGCCTCCGCCTCCATCGGCGCTCCGCACGCCCCGGTCCAGGCCGACCTGTACTTCGGCCAGAACGCCTACTTCATGGGCGCGGGCGGCATGCTCTCGAAGCACGCCGCGGTCACCAACACCTGCGCCGGCTGTCACATGGAGCAGCACCCGGCCAGCGTGAACCCCACCGGCGGCGCCACCAACCACACCTTCAAGGCGGACGGCACCATCTGCGCCGGCTGCCACGCGGCCGGCGTCGGCCTCGACGCGCTCCAGGGCCAGTTCCTGGTCTCGGTCGGCAACCTCGAGGGGGCGATGGCGACGGCCCTCACCAACGCCGTGACCATCCTCGGGGCGCCCTCCTACAACGTCAACGTGGAGCACCTGGCCGACCCGCAGCCCGCGGCGATCAACCAGGCGATGACCGTGGCCCCGACCGCGGTCGGGGTGACCACCTTCCACGGCCAGCCCTACCTGCTCCTGAAGTTCGCCGCGCCGGTGACCGATCCGTTCGGCACGACCACCACGACGCTGGCGTCGAAGATCGCCGGCGTCCGGCTCGGCGCGACCACCACGGCGGCCTTCGCCGCCACCGGCATCGTCGCCAAGTCGGCCTGGAACTACTGCCTCACGGGCGCGGCCGGCGCCGATCCGGCCGCCAACGTGATCCACAACCCGAGCTTCGTGTTCCAGGTGCTCTCGAACACCTCGACGCAGCTGCTCGGCGCCTGCAGCGGCAGCCCGGTCGTCTGCACCGGCCTCTAGCCGCCGCCTGAAGCACCTCCCGGGAAACCGGGGCGATGGGCCCGGTCCGATCCGTCGGACCGGGCCCAGTTCATTTCCGGGTGGGTCGTACCGGTCGGGGCATTGCGCCCAACTGGATGGAATTGCCCACCATGAGCGGATCCGGCAGCGGCTGCGGTGCGGCAGACCGCCGTACTCGCCCGCCTGATCGCCCGCCCGCGCCCCCTGGATTGCGCGCCGCTCCGGAAGGCACGTGGGCAGGTTGCCGCACGATGCAGCCCGTGACCGCGTCCTCGCCACCGGATTCCACGCTCTTGCGGCTTGACTGAGTGTCACAGCGCGCCTGCGCGCGGCGCGCCCGCGCGCAGCGCGGCTTGCGGACGCAGGCGGCGCGAGTCGGGCAGGAACGCTCGATTCCGGCCCGCTGCAAGCATGTGCCCCCGGCGCGCCCTGGAAGGGCGCACGTCAGCGAGGCGGCTCACCTTCGAACCGACGCAAGGGGGAATCACCGATGCGAACGCAAAGGCAGCTTCTCGGAGCACTGCTGGCCGCGGCCGTCGCGGTCGCGGGCTGTACGGGCAGCAAGGGCGACCAGGGCCCCGCCGGAACCGCCGGCGCGGGCGGCCCCACGGGGCCGACCGGTCCGATCGGCCCCACCGGTCCCAGCGGGCCGATCGGCCTCAGCACCGGCACCATCTCCGGCACCCTGACCTACTCGACGCTGAACAACGCTCCGGCCTCGGGCGTCACCGTGACGCTCTCGCCCGCGCCCAGCGGCGTCGCGCCCGCGACCTCGGCGCCGGACGGCACCTACTCGATCCCGAGCGTCCCCATCGGCATCTACTCGCTGACCTTCGCCGCCGCGGCCATCAGCCCGCCGGTGACGGTGACCGGCGTCACCGTGAACTCGGGCCTGACGACGGCGCTGAGCCGGGCCTTCACCACCGCCAACCCGATCAAGATCGCCGTCACCGATCCGGTGGCCCCCTACGCGCCCACCGCGCTGACGATCGCGCCCGGCTTCAACGCCCCGGTCACCGTCCACGCGTTGGCCACCGGCGGCACCGCGCCGTACACCTACGCCTTCTCCTACGTCATCCCGAAGAACGCGGCCGGCGCCGTCGATCCGAACCGCGCCCTCCCCGCGCCCACCCTCACCAACAACGGCGACGGCAGCGTGAGCTTCACCACCGGCACCTTCGCCGCGCTGGCGGCGCGCACCGTGGTCCAGGGCGACCTGTCGGCCAGCCCGGCCATCCTGCCTCGCGGCCTGTGGATCCCCCAGCCGACCAGCGCCGGCGCCCCCCGCGCGCAGTTCGTGGACGTCACGCCGTCGATCCAGGCGGCCATGACCTACACCATCCAGGTGAAGGCCACCGACGCCAACGGCGTCTTCAACACCGCCAACGTCACCGTGTCGCCGGTGAGCCTCTCCACCGGCAACTCCCAGACGAACTCGGCCGGCAACGCCTTCGGCGCCGTCGGCATGCGATACGTCGTCGCCGACTCCGGCACGACCTGGAGCTGGACGCTGGCGGCCCCCGCCGGCAGCGCCGCGGCGCTGGACGCCGCGACGATCCAGACGCCCTCCTTCGTCCCGGACGTCGTCGGCGACTACGTCCTCACCAACTCCGTCAGCGGCGCCTCGCTGACGCTGCGCACCGGCAACTACCTGGGCAGCTCGGCCACCTGCGGCGGCTGCCACACCCCGGGCGGCGCCGCCGACCTGAACCTCCAGGCCAAGCTGAAGGCCTGGTCGAACTCGGCCCACGGCAACCACTTCTTCAAGTTCATGGAGTACGACGCCGGCGGGACCCTGGTCTGGAAGACCGACCCCGCCACCGGCGCGCCGCTCCCGGCCCCGACCGCGACCACCGGGACCTCCTGGACGACCCCCGGCCGGATGACCACCTTCGAGTTCGGGATGACCGGCGCCGAGGGCTCGCACTACGGCGCCTCCTGCACCGCCTGCCACACCACCGGCTTCAGCGCCGCCCCGACCGCGCTGGGCATCCGCAACGGCAACTTCTACCAGCTGAACTTCGACAAGGCCGCGGGCACCAACTGGAGCTTCCCGACGGTGGCCCAGATGGAGACCGCCTTCGGCGGGCCCAACGCCACCCCGGCGCCCAACTTCACCTTCTACAACGACCCGAACCTCGACAAGGGGCTCGAGGGCATGCAGTGCGAGGCCTGTCACGGCCCCTTCGGCCGCCACAACGGGGCCAACAAGCCGGCCGCGGTGTGGAACGTGGGCGCCTGCGCCTACTGCCACGACCGCCCGACGAACCACGACCGGGTCTACCTCTGGAACATGTCGAAGCACTCCGGCCACTTCCCCGAGCCGGGCAGCGCCACCTACCTGACCAACGAGGCGGTGGTCGAGCTGCGCGGCACCGGCGCCACCAGCTGCGCCCGCTGCCACGCCGCCCAGGGCTTCGGCGCCTACCTCGACCAGCAGCAGGCCGGCAACCCGGGCAACATCGCCCGTCCCGCCGGGCTCCTTCCGGCGCCGGCGACCTGCACGCCGGTCGCCCCCACGCCCCCGGCCACGGTGGACCCGGCCTGCCCCTGCACGCCGGCCACCGGATCCACGACCTGCACCGGCGACCCGGCCTTCTACGCCTACCTCTCCGGGCTGGGGCTGAACTTCGCCAAGGTGGAGCCGCAGACCTGCCAGGCCTGCCACGACCCGCACACCACCGAGCTGCGGATCGTCGACCGGACCGGCCCGCTCGCCAACGGCTTCGCCATGAGCGGCGCCGGCACCGGCGCCATCTGCATGGTGTGCCACAACCAGCGCAACGGCGCCCGCGGTGACGGCGTCAGCGTCACCTCCATCGGCGGCCCGCACGCTCCGACGCAGGCCGACCTGCTCATGGGCGTGAACGCCTACTTCGTCAGCGGCAACAACCTGTCGAAGCACGCCTACGTCGCCGACACCTGCGCCGGCTGCCACCTGCTGCAGCACCCGGCCAGCGTGACGCCCACCGCCACCAACCACACCTTCGCGGTGGACGGGAGCATCTGCGCCTCCTGCCACGGCGCGGCGGTGAGCCTGGAGGGGCTGAAGTCCCAGTTCCTGGCGAAGCGGGCGGAGATCGAGGACGCCCTGGCGGTGGCCCTCGGCAACGCCATCGACGGCCAGGCCGTCACCACCCCGACGCAGCTCTACGTGAAGGCCAACGCCATCGGCGTCTCGGGCTCCAGCGCCTGGTTCCAGGTGCTGGCGAAGCCGACGGCGGTCCAGTTCGTGTCCTCGGGCCGGGTGGCCACCCTGCGGCTGGTCTTCGCCGACGCCGCGGCGCTGGCGAACCTCCCGGCGCCGCCCGCCGGCGGCGTCTACCTCGACCCGGCCGTGCCGAACGCCATCCAGGTGGGCGCCGCCAACGTCGCCTCGAACCTGGCGGGCACGGCGAAGTACTTCGCGACGCAGGGCGTGTTCTTCAAGACGAACTGGAACTACGCCCTGGTCAGCTCCGTCTCCCTGGAGAACGGCCTGCCGAACCCGGCCGCGAACGTGGTCCACAACCCCACGTTCGTCTTCGACGTGCTCTGGGCCACGAAGAGCGCGCTGCTGACCTCCACCGCGGCCAGCCTCTAGCGACCGGCCACAGGTGACGTTCCGGGGCCCGGTCCGATCCGTCGGACCGGGCCCCTTCCATCGGGGGCCGGGCCCCTCCCGGCCTCGCCGGGGCCCCTCCCCGCGGCCCGGGGCCGGAGGAGAGATGTCGGGGTACACTGCGAGCCGTGAAGCTCCGCCGCGTCTATCCCTTGATCATCGGCTTCGTGATCGTCCCCGCCGGCTTCATGCTGACGGTGGGCATCCTCATCCTGGTCTTCGGCTCGGCGGCGCGGGACTACCTCTTCGGCGGCCTGATCCTCGGCCTGGTGGTGACCACGGTGATCGGCGCCGCGGCCACCCTGGCGGTGCTCTACCGCGAGGCCAAGGTGGCCCGGCTGCAGAGCGACTTCGTCAACAAGGTGAGCCACGACCTGCGCACCCCGCTCACCAGCATCCGCATGTTCGTGGAGACCATGCAGATGGGGCGGCTGCCGGAGCCGGCGCGCCAGCAGGAGGCCCTCGGCATCATCGCCGAGGAGACCCGGCGGCTCTCCGCGCTCATCAACCGGCTGCTGGACTGGGCCCGCATGGAGTCGGGCAAGCGCAAGTACCGGCGGGAGCCGGTGGCGGTCGGCGCCCTGCTCGACGACGCCCTGGCGGCGCTGGAGCCGGTGCTGCTGCAGGCGCCGGCCGAGGTGGTCCGCAGCGAGGAGCCGGGGCTGCCGCCGGTGCTGGCCGACCGCGAGGCGATGGTGGACGCGCTGGTGAACCTGCTCCACAACGCCCACAAGTACACGGGGGAGCGGAAGCGCATCGAGATCGCCGCGGTCCGGCGCGGCCCGATGGTGGAGATCCGCGTCGCCGACAACGGGCCCGGCGTCCCCGGCCCCGAGCAGAAGCGCATCTTCGAGAAGTTCTACCGGGCCAAGGACCCGCTGGACCGCAGCATCGAGGGCTCGGGGCTCGGGCTCTCGATGGTGAAGCACGTCGTCGAGGCGCACGGCGGGCGGGTCAGCGTCTCCTCGGTGCCGGGCCAGGGGGCCACCTTCGCCATCAGCCTGCCGGCCGCGCCGGAGGGCGCATGAGCGAGAAGATCCTGGTGGTGGAGGACGACCCCTCCATCCTCCGCGGCCTCCAGCTGAACCTCACCATGGAGGGCTACCTGGTCCGCTCCGCCATGGACGGGGAGACCGGCCTGCAGCTGGCCCGCAGCGAGCGGCCCGACCTGCTGGTGGTGGACGTCATGCTCCCCCGGCTCGGCGGGCTGGAGCTGGTGCGCGAGGTCCGGGCCGGCGACCCCGACGTCCCCATCGTCATCCTCTCCGCCAAGGGGCACGAGAGCGACAAGGTGACCGGGCTGTCGCTCGGCGCCGACGACTACATCGTGAAGCCCTTCTCGCTGAAGGAGCTGCTGGCCCGCATCGACGCCGCCCTGCGCCGCCGCCGCGCCCGGGGCGAGACCGGCGCCGGCCGCTCGCTGCGCCGCTTCGGTCGCGCCGAGGTGGACCTCGCCGCGCGGCGGCTCCGGGTCGACGGCGCGCCGGTGGAGCTCACGCAGCGGGAGTACGACCTGCTGGCCTTCTTCCTGGCCCACCCCGGCCGCGCCTTTCGGCGGGAGGAGCTGGTGCGGGCGGTGTGGGGCAGCTCCTACGAGGGCACCGCCCGCACCGTGGACAACTTCGTGGCCCGGCTCCGGGCCCACGTCGGCGACGACGCCGAGGCGCCGCGGTACCTGGAGACCGTCCGCGGGGTCGGCTACCGCTTCACGCCCGGTGGATGACCCGGGCGCCGGCCGGAGCCGGCGGCCGCCCGGGGCCCCGCCCGCGGGGCGCGGGCCCGTCCCCCGCCGCTACCCGCCCCAGTCCAGGATCACCTTCCCGCACTGGCCGGAGCGCATCACCTCGAAGGCCTCGTGGAACTGGGCGGCGCGGAAGCGGTGGGTGAGGACGTGGGAGACGTTCATGCCGGCCTGGAGCAGGCTGGCCATCTTGTACCAGGTCTCGAACATCTCCCGGCCGTAGATGCCCTTCAGCGTGAGCCCCTTGAAGATCACCTGGCTCCAGTCGATGGCGATGGGGGCGGAGGGGATGCCGAGCAGCGCCACCCGCCCGCCGTTGTTCATCACCTGGAGCAGCTCGCGGAAGGCGTCGGCGCTGCCGGACATCTCCAGCCCGACGTCGAAGCCCTCGGTCATCCCCAGGTGCCGCATCACCTCGGCGAGGGGCCGCTCCCGCGGGTTCACCGCGTGGGTGACGCCCATCCTCCGGGCCACGTCGAGCCGGTACTCGTTGACGTCGGTGATCACCACGTAGCGGGCGCCGACGTGGCGCACCACCGCGGCGGCCATCAGCCCGATGGGCCCGGCGCCGGCGATGAGCACGTCCTCCCCGACCAGGTCGAAGGAGAGGGCGGTGTGCACCGCGTTGCCGAGCGGGTCGAGGAAGGCGGCGACGTCGTCGGGGATCTCCGGCGTGAGCGGGAAGACGTTCACGGCCGGCATGGCCACGTACTCGGCGAAGCAGCCGGGCCGGTTCACCCCCAGCCCCCGGGTGTTGCGGCACAGGTGGCGCCGCCCGGCGCGGCAGTTGCGGCAGTGGCCACAAGTCTCGTGCCCCTCCAGCGAGACCCGGTCGCCGGGGGAGAAGCCGGCCACGTGGCTCCCCACCGCCGCCACCTCGCCGGCGCACTCGTGCCCCACCGCCATGGGCACCGGGATGGTGGCCTGGGCCCAGGCGTCCCAGTTGTAGATGTGCAGGTCGGTGCCGCAGATCCCGGTCTTCTTCACCCGGACGAGCACGTCGTTGGGGCCGATCTCCGGCTCGGGCAGTTCCTCCATCCACAGCCCCGGCTCCCGCCTCGACTTCACCAGTGCCTTCACCGGATCACCCCCAGCTCCCGCCCGGCCCGCGCGAAGGCGGCGACGGCCCGGTCCAGGTGCCCGCGGTCGTGGGCCGCCGACATCTGCGTCCGGATGCGCGCCTGGCCCCGCGGCACCACCGGGAAGGAGAAGCCCACCGCGTAGACGCCGTCGTCGAGCAGCCGCTCCGCCATCGCGCCGGCCAGCTTCGCGTCGCCGAGCAGCACCGGGACGATGGGGTGCGATCCCGGGACCAGCCGGAAGCCGAGCCGCTCCATCCCGGCGCGGAAGTACGCGGCGTTCGCCGCCAGCTTCACCCGCAGCTCGTCGCTCCGCTCCAGCAGCTCCAGCACCTCCAGCGAGGCGGCGGCGATGGGCGGCGCCAGCGAGTTGGAGAAGAGGTAGGGGCGGGAGCGCTGCCGCAGCCAGGCCACCACCTGGCGGCTGGCGGCGGTGTAGCCGCCCGAGGCGCCGCCCAGCGCCTTGCCCAGGGTGCCGGTGAGGATGTCCACCCGCCCCAGCACCCCCTGGGCCTCGGGCGTGCCGCGCCCCTTCGCGCCCACGAAGCCCACCGCGTGCGAGTCGTCCACCATCACCAGCGCCCGGTGGCGCTCGGCGAGGTCGCAGATCTCCGCGAGCTTCGCCGCGATCCCGTCCATGGAGAAGACGCCGTCGGTGGCGACGAGCCGGAAGCGGGCGCCCTTCGCCTCCTCGAGGCAGCGCTCCAGCCCGGCCATGTCGCCGTTCTCGTAGCGGTAGCGCCTGGCCTTGGAGAGCCGCACCCCGTCGATGATGCTGGCGTGGTTCAGGGCGTCGGAGACGATCGCGTCCTCCTCGCCGAGGAGCGCCTCGAAGAGCCCGCCGTTGGCGTCGAAGCAGGAGGAGTAGAGGATGGCGTCCTCCATGCCCAGGAAGGCGGCGAGGCGCGCCTCCAGCCGCCGGTGGAGGTCCTGGGTGCCGCAGATGAAGCGCACCGAGGCCATGCCGTAGCCGCGCTCCCGGAGCGCCTCGCGGGCCGCCGCCTCCAGCGCCGGGTGGTCGGCGAGCCCCAGGTAGTTGTTGGCGCAGAGGTTCACCACCTCGCGCCCGTCCTCCAGCCGGATCACCGCGCTCTGCGGGGAGGCGATGACCCGCTCCCGCTTCTCCAGGCCGGCCTCGCGGACGGCCGCGAGCTCGCGGTCGAGGTGGGAGTGGAAGGTGGGGTCCATGGCGCCGCTCCTCCGGTCCCCGCGCTCCGGTCGCTGCCGGGGGGCGGGGGAAAGCGCTCCGCGCATCCCTCGGGGGGGAGGGGTGCGTTCACGAATGGTCCAGCGCCGCCCGCACCGCGGCCACCAGCGCCTCGTCCTCGTCCGGCAGCACCGTGCGGGGGTCGAGCAGCAGCCGCCCCTCCTCGATGCGCCCCACCACCGGCGGATCGCCGGCGCGCAGCCGGGCCGAGAGCCGGTCCGGATCGGAGGAGGGGAGGGCGAGGACGCGGGTCGGGAGCGTCACCTCGGGGAGGGTGCCGCCGCCCACGGCCGAGCGGGCGTCGCGCACCTCGGCGCCCGGCGCGTCGGCGGCGAGGGCGGCGCGCCAGCGCCCGGCGCGGGCCCCGAGCGCCTCCACCGGCTGCGCGATGGCCCGCCACACCGGCACCCGCTGGGCCGCCTCGCCGCGCTCGTAGTGGGCCAGCGTGGCCGCGAGCCCGGCCAGCGTCACCTTGTCCACCCGCAGCGCCCGCAGGAGCGGGTGGCGCCGGGCGCGCGCCACCGCCTCGCGCCGGCCCACCAGGACTCCGGCCTGCGGGCCGCCCAGCAGCTTGTCGCCCGAGAAGCAGATCAGGTCGGCGCCGGCCCGGACCCGCTCCTGCACCGTGGGCTCGGCCGGCAGGCCGAAAGGGGCCGTGGGCAGGAGCGCCCCCGAGCCCAGGTCCTCCACCACCCAGAGGCCGCGCCGCCGCCCGAGCTCGACCAGCTCCTCGAGCGAGGCGTCGTGCACGAAGCCGGAGAGCCTGAAGTTGGAGCGGTGCACCGAGAGCAGGATGCGGGTGGCCGCGCCGGCGGCCGCCTCGTAGTCGCGGGCGTAGGTCCGGTTGGTGGTGCCGACCTCCACCAGCCGGCAGCCGGAGCGGCGCAGCACGTCGGGCACCCGGAAGCCGCCGCCGATCTCGACGAGCTGGCCACGGGAGACGATCACCTCGGGCAGCGCCGCCGGCCCCGGGGGCCCCGGCTCACCGGAGGCCTGCGCCGGTGCGCCGGCCGGCTCCTCGCGGCCACCGGGCCGCGCCTCGGAGAGCGCCGCCAGCGCCAGCAGGACCGCCGCCGCGCCGTTGTTCACCACCAGCGCGTCCTCGGCGCCGGTGAGCCGGCACAGCGCCGGCGCGGCGTGGCCGTACCGGTCGCCGCGCTCGCCGGCGGCGAGGTCGTACTCGAGGTTCAGGTAGCCGGCCGCCGCCGCCATCGCCGCCACCGCCGCGTCGGAGAGGGGCGCCCGGCCCAGGTTGGTGTGGATGACGACGCCGGTGGCGTTCACCACCCGGCGCAGCGCGCCGCGGGCCTCGCCGCCGAGCCGCCGGAGCAGCGTCTCCTCGATCTCCTCCGCCGGGGGGCAGGCCTCGCCGGCCGTCACCCGCTCCCGGGCGCGCTCCAGGGCGGAGCGCACCAGCTCCATCACCGGGGCGTGGCCCAGCCGGGCCACGAAGCCCGCCCGATCGGCCGCGGCGAGGAGCCGATCGGCCTTCGGGAGCTTGCGGGCCTCGGCCGCCAGGTCGCGTGGGCTCTCCCCGGGCATGATCCGGAGATAGCACGGGTTTCCGCGCTTTTCCGCTTTCCGGGCAGGGGGTGCGGCGAGGGGTACAACCCTGTTGCTTGATCCGTCACGAGAGGGTAGACGTTCTACCCTCCCTATGGACCATTCCGCCGCCATCCACGTGGCCCAGCCCCTCCTCTGGGCGCTGATCTTCCTGCCCGCCGTGGGCGCCCTCGTGAACGGCTTCCTGGGCCGGCGGCTCGGGAAGGGCAACGTCGCCCTGATCGGCATCGGCGTGATGGTCGCCGCCTTCCTGGCCGCGGTCTTCGCCTACACCCGCCTCTTCCACGGCGAGGTGCTGCACGCCGCCGGCGATCCCTGGTTCCAGGTGGGCGGCCTCTCCATCCGCTTCGGCCTGCTCTTCGACCGGCTCTCCGGGACGCTGTCGCTGGTGGTGACCGGCGTCGGGCTGCTCATCCACGTCTACTCCAGCTCCTACATGGAGCACGAGGACGACTTCGGCTACGCCCGGTTCTTCACCTACCTGAACCTGTTCGTGGCGGCGATGATGACGCTGGTGCTCGGCGACTCGCTGGCCCTGACCTTCATGGGCTGGGAGGGCGTGGGGCTCGCCAGCTACCTGCTCATCGGCTTCTGGTACACCGACCAGCAGAAGGCCTGGTGCGGCCGCAAGGCCTTCATCGCCAACCGGGTCGGCGACTTCGGCTTCCTCATCGGCTTCTTCGCCGTCCTCTCCATCTTCGGCACCGCCGACTACGGCCAGCTCGCCTCGATGGCCGCCCGGCTGCAGGGCGGGGCGCTCCTCGCCACCGGCCCCTTCGCCGGCTGGACGGTGACCGGCGCGGTGACGCTGGCGACGCTCGGCTTCTTCGTGGGCTGCACCGGCAAGAGCGCCCAGCTGCCGCTCTACGTCTGGCTGCCCGACGCCATGGCCGGCCCGACCCCGGTCTCGGCCCTGATCCACGCCGCCACCATGGTCACCGCCGGCGTCTACCTGGTGGCCCGCACCAGCTTCCTCTTCGCGCTGGCCCCGGCCTCGATGGCGGTGGTCACCACCGTCGGCGCCGCCACCGCGCTGTTCTCCGCGCTCATCGCCTTCGCCCAGACCGACATCAAGAAGGTGCTGGCCTACTCCACGGTGAGCCAGCTCGGCTTCATGTTCATCGGCGTCGGCTCGGGCGCGTACTTCGCCGGCGTGCTGCACCTCGTCACCCACGCCTTCTTCAAGGCCAGCCTCTTCCTCGGCGCCGGCAGCGTCATGCACGGCATGCGCGACGACACCGACATCCGGAACATGGGCGGGCTGGCGAAGAAGATGCCGCAGACCGCCCGCACCTTCCTGATCTCCACCATCGCCATCACCGGCCTGCTGCCGCTCTCCGGCTTCTTCTCCAAGGACGCGATCCTGGCGGGGGCGCTCTTCGCCCACAACGCCATGACCGAGGCCTACCCCTGGGTGGGCGTCACCGCCTACGTGCTGGGCACGCTGGCCGCCGCCGGGACCGCCTTCTACATGATGCGGCTCTACGCGCTGACCTTCGCCGGCACCCCCCGGACCGAGGCCGCCGCGCACGCCCACGAGTCCTCGCCGCTCATGTGGGGGCCGCTGTGGATCCTCTCGGCGCTGGCGGTGGTGGCGCTGGTGCTGGGCCTCCCCGGCGAGTGGGCCGGCGGCGAGCTCTTCGCCCGCTTCACCCACCCGGTCTTCGCCCAGGCCATCGCCACCGCGCACGTCGAGGAGCACGCCGCCACCGCCTGGCCCTTCGTGGTGGCCTGGCTGGTGGCGGTGGTCTTCGGCGGCCTGGGCTGGGCCATGTACGCCGGCAGCCTGAAGCGGATCCCCATCCGCTTCGTCGAGGCGGTGCCGGCCCTCTACCGCTTCGCCCTGGACAAGTTCCGGGTGGACGAGCTGTACGAGTGGCTGCTGGTGAAGCCCATCCAGAAGGTGAGCCACTTCCTCTGGAAGGTGGGCGACGCCTTCCTCATCGACGGCCTGCTGGTGAACGGGACGGCGCGCGCCGCCAACGCCTTCGCCCGGGCCTTCCGGACCCTCCAGAACGGCGACGTCCAGCGCTACGCCGCGGTGATGGCGCTGGCGGTGGCGGCCATCCTCTGGACGGCGCTCGGCCGCGGAGGTCACTAGGCGATGCTGCTCGCGACCGTCATCTTCCTCCCCCTGGCCGGCGCCCTGGTGGCGGCGCTGCTGCCCGCCGGCGAGCCCGCGCAGCACCGCGGCTGGGCCCTCTTCGTCTCGGCGGCCACCTTCGCGGCCTCGCTGGGGCTGTGGGCCGGCTTCGACGCCTCGATGGCCGCCCCGGAGTTCCAGTTCGAGCTGAACCTGCCCTGGATCCCCTCGGCCGGCATCGGCTTCCACATCGGGCTCGACGGCGTGGCGCTGCTGCTGGTGATGCTCACCACCGCGCTCACCCCGGTGGTCATCCTCTCCGCCTTCACCGTCGGCGAGCGGGTCAAGGAGTTCATGATCTCGCTGCTGGTGCTGGAGACGGCGATGATCGGCACCTTCGCCGCCCTGGACCTGGTGCTCTTCTACGTCTTCTGGGAGGCGATCCTCGTCCCCATGTACCTGCTCATCGGCGTGTGGGGCTCGGTGAACCGGCTCTACGCGACGGTGAAGTTCTTCCTCTACACCTTCGCCGCCAGCGTCCTGATGCTGGTTGCCATCCTCTACGTCTTCGCCCACGACGGCGGCAGCTTCGACTACCTCGCGGCGCGCCAGTCCCTTCAGGTCACGCCCGGCGCCCAGACCGCGCTCTTCCTGGCCTTCGCCCTGGCCTTCGCGGTGAAGGTGCCGATGTTCCCGCTGCACACCTGGCTGCCCGACGCCCACACCGAGGCGCCCACCGCCGGGTCGGTGATCCTCGCCGGCGTGCTCCTGAAGATGGGCACCTTCGGCTTCTTCCGCTACGCCCTGCCGCTCTTCCCCGACGCCGCGCTGGCCTGGCGCCCGGCCATCGCCGCCCTGGCGGTGGTGGGCATCGTCTACGGCGCGCTGATGTGCCTGGTGCAGCAGGACATGAAGCGGCTGGTGGCCTACTCCTCGGTGAGCCACCTGGGCTTCGTCATGCTCGGGCTCATGGCGCTCACCGCCGAGGGGCTCACCGGCGGCGTCTACCAGATGCTGAACCACGGCGTCTCCACCGGCGCCCTCTTCCTCCTGGTGGGCATGCTCTACGAGCGCCGCCACACCCGGCTGATCTCGGAGTACGGCGGGGTGGCGAAGCAGGTGCCCTGGATCGCCACCGCCTTCGTGGTGGTCACCCTCTCCTCCATCGGCCTGCCCGGGACCAACGGCTTCGTCGGCGAGTTCCTCATCCTCTCCGGGACCTGGCTGGGCCGGATGCCGGGGACGCAGCTGGCCGCGGCCGTCGCCGCCACCGGCGTGATCCTGGGCGCGGTCTACATGCTCTGGCTGGTGGAGCGGGTCTTCTACGGCAAGATCGGCAACGAGGAGAACCGCCGGCTGCCCGACCTGTCGCTGCGCGAGGCCTTCGTCATCGTCCCCATGATCGCGCTCATCGTGGTGATGGGGCTGGTGCCGCAGCCCTTCCTGGCGCCGGCCCGCCCCGCGGTGGAGCGGCTGGTGACCCGGATGCAGGAGGCCGACCGCCGCCTGCGCGCCCGCGATCCGGCGCGCCCGCCCTCGGTCGGCACCCAGCCGCCAGCCGTCGCCGGGCTCCCCGCGGCCGCGCCCGGAGGGGCGCTCGCCGCCCTGCCCGCCGCCGGAGAGGGGCGCTGACATGCCGACGGTTTCCGCCAACGACCTCCTCGCCCTCGCCCCGGTCGCGCTCCTGGCGCTCGGCGGCATCGCCCTGCTGCTCACCGAGGTCTTCCTCACCACCGGGCGGCGCGGCTACCAGGCCGGCCTGACGGTGGCCTTCGCGGTGGCGGCCGGCGCCGCGGCGCTCGCCGCCGGCAACCTGGGCCCGGTGTTCCGCGGCCAGGCCACCGCCGACGGCTTCGCCGCCTTCGTCACCGTCACCGTCTGCGGCGGGCTGGCGCTGGCGGCGATGGTGGGCGCCTCCTGGCTGGGCGCCCGCGACGCCGAGCGCGGCGAGTTCTACGCCCTGGCGCTCTTCGCCACCGCGGGGATGTCGCTGCTGGCGATGGCCACCGACCTGCTGGTGGCCTTCATCGCCATCGAGGTGATGAGCCTCTCGATCTACGCCCTGGCGGCCTTCATGCGCCGGGGGCGCAAGCCGGCCGAGGCGGCCTTCAAGTACTTCATCCTCGGCGCCTTCTCCTCGGCGCTGCTGCTCTACGGGACGTCGCTGGTCTACGGCGCCACCGGCACCGGCGGCCGCCCCGGCTCCACCCTGCTCGCCGACGTGGCCCGCGGCGCCGGGTCGCCGCTGCTGGTGGCCGGGCTGGCGCTGATCCTCGCCGGGCTGGCCTTCAAGGTGGGCGCCGTCCCCTTCCACGTCTGGACGCCGGACGTCTACGAGGGCGCCCCCACCCCGGTCACCGCCTTCATGGCGGCCGGGGTCAAGGCGGCCGCCTTCGCCCTGCTGGCCCGGGTGATGATGGCCACCTACGCCGGCACCGCGGGTTCCGCCGACGGCTTCTTCCTGCAGCTGATCGGCACCCTGGCGCTGCTCACCATGCTGGTGGGCAACCTCTTCGCCGTCCCGCAGCGCAGCGTGAAGCGGATGCTGGCCTACTCCTCCATCGCCCACGCCGGCTACCTGCTGCTGGCGGTGCTGGCGGCGGGCCAGCCGGCGCTGCGCGCCGACGCTCTCTCCGGCCTGCTCTTCTACCTGGCGAGCTACACGGTCGCGGCCATCGGCGCCTTCGCCGTCCTCGGCGCGGTCGAGGACCGGGGGACCGGGCCGGGCGCCGAGCCCCCCGGGGCCTGCGACGTGGACCGGCTGGCCGGCCTGTCCAGGCGGCGGCCGCTGCTGGCCTTCGCCATGGCGGTCTTCATGCTCTCGCTGGCCGGCGTCCCGCCCACCGCCGGCTTCGTGGCCAAGCTCCTGGTCTTCAAGTCGGCCATCGCCGCCGGCTCCTGGGCCCTGGCGGTCGCCGGCATCCTCACCAGCGCGCTGGGTGCCTACTACTACCTGCGGGTGGTGGTCTTCATGTACATGCGTCCGGCCGCCGAGGGCGAGCCGGAGGGGATCTTCTCCCCGCTGCTGTCGGTGGCGCTGCTGATCGCGGTCGTCGCCGTGGTGGTGCTGGGCATCGGCCCGGAGCCGCTCAGCGGCTTCGCGCGCGCCGCGGCGGCGATGGTGCGGTAGCGCGCCGGGAGGGGCGGGGCGCCGGATCAGGCGGCGTCGGGAGCGGCGCGGCGCCGGAGGTCGTCCGGCCCGATGGGCTTCGCCAGCGCCTCGACCCCGTGGCGCCGGGCGAAGCGCTGGAGCAGCTCCGGCTGGTGGCCGACGGCGAGGATGCGCTCCCGCCCGGCGCGCGCGCGCACCAGCGCGTCGGCGCCCGGGACCAGGCAGTCCACCACCAGCAGCGCGAAGCCGCCCTCGGCGAGGAGCGCCTCGGCCTGGGCCGCGCTCCCGGCGGTCGCCACCGCCAGCCCCTCGAGCCGCGCCGCGATGGCGAGGGCCTCGCGGCCGTTGCGGTCGACGTCGACGATGAGCAGGGCGGCCATGCGCGTGCACCCGGTGGAAAACGGGGCGACGCGGCCGGACCGGGGCGCGGGGGGAAGCGCCCCGGTCGCGGTGCCGCGCCACCCCCTCGCCCGGGGCAGCAAGCCGGGTGCCACCGGGCTCCGCCGGACCGGAGGCGCAGCCGGTCCGCGGGGTTGCGGGGGCGCCGGCGCGCACCGGCGGCACCCGCCGGGGCCGCCCGGCGCGCCGGGCGCCTTTCACGGCTGCAAGGCGCCTTGCGGCGGCGAAAGGTCAGCCTTCGCGTCCGGGCAGGCCGTGGCGCTTCATCTTGCGCCAGAGGGTGGTGGACGAGACGCCCAGCTGGCGCGCCACCTCGCCCAGGTCGCCCTCCCAGCGCTGCAGGGCCGCGGCGATGGTGCGCCGCTCGGCGGCGTCCACCGCCGCCGCCAGGGTGACGGCGTCGGCCCCGGGCGCCGGGCCGGGCGCGTCGAACCGCACCTCCTCCGCCCCGATCACCGGCCCGGCCGAGAGGGCGGCCAGCTGCTCGACCATGTTCTCCAGCTCGCGCACGTTGCCGGGCCAGGCGTGCCCGCCCAGGCGCTGCAGGGCGCCGGGGGCCAGCTCCTTGCGGATCCCGGTGCGGCGGCACCAGGCCGAGAGGAAGTGCTCGGCGAGCAGCGGGACGTCCTCGATCCGCTCGCGCAGCGGCGGCACCCGCAGCGGCACCACCGCCAGCCGGTAGTACAGGTCCTCGCGGAAGCCCCTGGCCGCCACCAGCGCCTTCAGGTCGCGGTTGGTGGCGGCGATGACCCGCACGTCCACCTGGACCGGCACCGACTCGCCCACCCGGCGGATCTCGCCGTCCTGCAGCGCGCGCAGCAGCTTGGCCTGGAAGCCGGGCGCGGTCTCGGAGATCTCGTCGATGAAGAGGGTGCCGCCGCTGGCCTCCTCGAAGAGGCCGCGCCGGGCGCGGGCCGCGCCGGTGAAGGCGCCGCGGGCGTGGCCGAACAGCTCCGACTCCAGCAGCGTCTCGGTGATGGCGGCGCAGTTCACCGGGACGAAGGGCTTCTGGCCGCGCTTCCCGCCGGCGTGGAGCGCCCGGGCCACCAGCTCCTTGCCGGTGCCCGACTCCCCGGTGATGAGGACGGTGCTGTCGGTGGGGGCGACGCGCATCACCCGGTCGAGCAGCTCGCGCAGCGCCGCCGAGCGCCCGACGATGTGGCCCAGGCCGTACCGCTCGCGGAACTCGCCGGCCAGCAGGCTGACCTCGCCGAGCAGCCGCCGCTTCTCCACCGCCTTGCCCACCCGGAGCAGCAGCTCCTCCTCCTTGAAGGGCTTGGCCAGGTAGTCGAAGGCGCCCCGCCGGATGGCGTCCACCGCCGAGTCGATGGTGCCGTAGGCGGTCATGACGATGACCTGGGTGGCCGGCGACGCCTCCAGGGCCGCGCGCAGCACCTCCAGGCCGTCCACCTCGCCCATGCGCAGGTCGGTGAGCACGACGTCGAAGCCCTCGCCGGCCAGCCGCCCGACGGCGGCGGCGCCGTCCTCGGCCTCGGCGACGGCGTAGCCGGCGCTGCGGAGCACCAGCGCGGTGGTGGTCCGCACGTTGCGCTGGTCGTCGGCCACCAGCACCTTGCCCGCGGCGGCCCCGGCGGGAGGGTGAGCGGCGCTGGCGCCGGCGGGGGAGGGCTCGGTCATGGCGGGGGATCTCAACCCAGGTCGGGCCGGCCCGCAACCGGTGGGAGGCCGGCGTCGAGCGGCAGGCGGAGCACCACGGCCGTGCCGCCGCCCGGGGCCTCCTCGACCACCGCCGTCCCCCGGTGGTCCTGGGCCACGCGCCGCACCACCGCCAGCCCCAGGCCGGTGCCGGTGGCGCGGGTGCTGAAGAAGGGCTCGAAGACCTTCTCGCGGAGCTCGGCCGGGACCCCGGGGCCGGTGTCGGCCAGCTCGATGCGGAGCGCTTCCCCCTCCCGCCGGGCCCGGACCGTCAGCCGCCCGCCCTGCGGCATGGCCTGGACGGCGTTCTGCGCCACGTTGAGCAGGGCCTGCCGGAGCTGGCGGGCGTCGGCCGGAACCGGCGGCAGGGCCTCCTCGACGTCGCGCACCACCTCCAGCGCCGCGGCCGCCTGGGCCAGCGCCGCCGTCAGCACCTCGTCGAGGATGGGCGCGACCGGCTCGGGCCGGATGCTCGGCTTGGAGGGGCGGGCGAAGTCCAGGAGGTCGCCGACGATGGCGTTGAGCCGGTCCGCCTCCTCCCCGACGATGTCGAGGAGCATGCGGGCCTCGCCCTCCGGCCGGATCATCCGCCGGAGCGCCCCCACGGCGTTGAAGACCGCGCCCAGCGGGTTGCGCACCTCGTGGGCCACCACCGCCGCCAGCTCGCCCAGCGCCGCCAGCCGCTCGCGCAGCACCAGCTGCTCCTGGGCGCGCCCCAGCTCGGCGTAGGAGCGGCGGAGGTCCTCGTAGAGCCGGGCGTTCTCCGCCACCTGGGCCCGCAGGTCGGCCACCAGCCGGTGGCTGTAGACGGCCGCGGCGAAGTGGCTGCCCATGGCCTCCACCAGCGGCAGCCGGCACCCCGCGGCGTCCCGGCGGTCCGCCCAGGCGGTGATCAGCAGCCCGATGGCGGAGGAGCGGAAGCGCAGGGGGACCGCCGCCAGGGTGGCGACGCCGTCGCGCCGCATCACGCCGGCGGCCGGCTCGGGCAGCTCCTCGGTGAGCCGGACCAGCGACCGTCCCTCCCGCACCACCAGCCCCAGGAACGGGCCGTCGACGGTGCCCCGGGAGAGGAAGCGGTGCAGCTCGGGCGCCGGGCCGCTGGCGTAGGCCAGCTCGATGGTGCGGCCATCGGCGGCCACCAGGTAGATGGCCAGGTCGCGGCAGCCCAGGGTCTCCCGCACCACGCGCCCCCCGGCCTCCAGGAGCGTGTCCAGGTCCCGGGACTCGCCCGAGGCCCCCGCCAGCCGGTTCAGCGCCGCCAGCTCGGCGTTGCGCGCCGAGAGCACCTGGATGGCGCGGGCGGCCTCGAGCGCCGCGGCCACCTGGGCGCCGAAGAGCCGGAAGGCCGGCTGGTCGGTGCCGCGGAGCCAGGGACCCACCGCCAGCAGCAGGGCCCAGGGCAGGCCGGCCCGGTCGATGCGGGCCGCAAGGGCGTGCAGCTCCGGCCCCTCGGGGAAGAGGGTCGCAGCCGGAACGCGCATCAGGCGCGAGGCCTCGTCGAACCAGTCGTCGGCGAAGCCGGCCCCGTCCTCCCAGGCGGCGCGCAGGAACGGGGTCCAGGGCCGCGTCAGCCCCTCGACCGGCCGGCCCACCGCCTCCTCCCAGCGCCGCAGCCGCCCGGGGAGGGTGAAGATGGAGCGCAGCTCCACCTCCTCGCGGCCGGGGACGACGAGGGCGCAGAAGAGCCCGAGCGAGTCCATGTCGCGGCGGACGGCGCGGAAGACGTCGTCGTGGGTGCGCTCGTTCTGGACCAGGGCGCCGAAGCGGGCCAGCGCCGCCAGCCGCTGCCCGTGGAAGGTCTCCTCGGTGACGTCGAGGAGCTGGACGACGATCTCGGCGCCGGCCACGGAGGCGTGGAGCCGGAAGGTCCGGCGCCGTCCCTGCACCAGCACCGTCGCGTCGTAGACCTGCGGGACCGGCCGTCCCGCCAGGCGCGCCCGGTTCCGCTCGGCGACGCGCGCCTGCTCCTCCGGGGCCACGAAGTCGATGAAGGGGCGGCCCACCAGCCGCTCGCGCGCCAGGCCGGCCAGCGCCGCCGCCGGCGGGTTGGCGTGGACGATGACCCCGTCGCGGATCACCAGGGTGGCCACCGGCAGGAGGTCGAGGTCGCTCCAGGCCACGGTCAGCGCCCCTCGCCGCGCAGCACCCGCTTCTCGCCCACCCGCAGCGTCACCCGCTCCCGGTCGAAGTGCTCCGCCAGCGGGATGACGAACTTGCGGGTGGCGCCCACCAGCTCCTTGAACTCCGCGGTGCTGATCTCGCGGTGCTGCCGCAGCCAGGCGACAAGCCGCTCCCGCAGGCCGGCCAGCGCCGCGGCGTCGTACCAGAGGTCCGGCCCCACGCGCACCGCCGCCCCCTCCGCCGCCAGCAGCTTCAGCACCGCGGCCACGTCCTCCGCGCTGGCGCCGGCCGCCGCCGGCAGCTCGGCCGCCGCCGGCGGCGTCAGCCCCCCGGCCCGCAGCGCGCCGGCGACGCGCGCCTTGAGGGCCGCCCCCCCGCTGCCGCCCCCCGCCGCCTGGTGGCCGCGGGCCCGGACCAGCTCCCCCTGGGCGACGAGCTCGCCCTTCTCCTGCGCCTGCGCCAGGAGCCGCTGGAAGAGGCGCGGGTCGGTCACCGGCGGGAGCTTCCCCCGCAGCTCCTCCCGTCCGACGCCGGCCGCCAGCGGGTGCGCCCGGTGGAAGGCCTGGGCCGCGTCCACCAGCCGCGCCGACAGCGCGCGGGCCGCCTCCCCCGAGACCCAGGCGCGCCGCTCCCGGTCGAAGAGCAGGGCCTCGCCCCGCGCCGAGAGCCGCTCCAGCGCCGCCTGGGCGGCGCGCGGCGGCGCCGCCGCCCGGGCCGCCAGCGATCCCTCGGGGAGCCCCGCCGGGCCGGCCAGCGCCAGCACCGCCGCCAGCCGGCCGTCGAGCGCGTCGCCGGCGAGCTGCCGGAGCTGCGCCAGGGCCTCGGGCCGGCCGCGCTTGCGCCGGCGCGCGGCGATGGCCAGCACCCGGCCGCCGGCCAGGGTGCGGCCGCGCCCCTCGATGGCGGCGAAGCCCCGCAGGATGAAGCGCTCCCCGGCCAGCGCGGCGGCGGGCTCGGCGAGCTGCAGCTGCGCCAGGGCGGTGGCGCCCGGCGCCAGCTCGGGCCGGTCGAGCAGGCAGAGCTCCGCCTCCACCTGGGCGGTGCCCACGTGGAGCAGCAGCCGGGCCCGGTGGCGCAGCGGGCGGGGCGCCGCCGGGAGCAGGGTCAGCTCCACGTCGAGGAGCCGCGAGGGCGGGATCTCCCCGGGGTGGCACAGCACCTGGCCGCGGGCCACCGCCTGGGCCTCGACCCCCGGCAGGTTCACCGCGGTGCGCTGCCCGGCCAGGGCCCGCTCGGCCGGCTTCCCGTGGACCTGGAGGCCGCGCACCCGGAGCTCGGCGCCGCCGGGCAGCGGCGGGACCAGGGCCACGCGCTCCCCCTCGGCCAGCGTCCCGGAGAGCAGCGTGCCGGTCACCACCGTGCCGAAGCCCTTCAGCGTGAAGGCCCGGTCGATGGGCAGCCAGGCCGGGCCGTCGGCGGGCCGCTCCGGGACCTCGGCGGCCACCTCGGCGACGGCCTGGCGCAGCGCCGGGAGCCCCTCGCCGGTGCGCGCCGAGCAGGGGACGACGCGGCAGCCCTCCAGGAAGGTGCCGCGGGTGGCGGCGCGCAGCTCCTCGACGAGGAGCGGCAGCCACTCGGCGCCCAGCTCCGGCAGCAGGTCGCTCTTGGTCACCGCCACCAGCCCGCGCGGCACGCCCAGCAGCCGGCAGATGTCGAGGTGCTCGCGGGTCTGGGGCATCACCCCCTCGTCGGCCGCCACCACCAGCACCACCAGGTCGATGCCGCCGGCGCCCGCGGCCATGGCGCGGACGAAGCGCTCGTGGCCGGGGACGTCCACCACCCCGGCCACCGTCTCGTCGGGGAGGGCCAGGTGCGCGAAGCCCAGCTCGATGGTGATGCCGCGCCGCTTCTCCTCGGCCAGCCGGTCGGTGTCGATGCCGGTGAGGGCGCGGACCAGCGCGGTCTTTCCGTGGTCGACGTGGCCCGCGGTGCCGATGACGATGCGGCGCATGGCTCCGCCGGGCGCGCCCCGGCCGCGGCTAGACGCCGACCTCGCCCGGGTCCACCGGGCCGGAGCCGGCGACGGCCTGGAGCTGGTAGTCCCAGCCGAAGACCACCAGCTCGTCGGTCTCCATCGCGCAGAAGTCCGGCTTGCTGCGCTTCGGGCGGGCCACCAGGGCGGCGGTGCGCACCTCGGCGGCGCCGGCCGCGGTGGCCAGCGCCCGCGCCTTGCCCAGCGTCTGGCCGGAGACGGTGACGTCGTCCACCGCCAGCACGCGCCGGCCGGCCAGGGAGGGGAGCCGCTCCTCGCGGGAGGGGCGCGCCTTCTTGTCGAACTTCACCGGCAGGAACTCCGCGCCCAGCGCCGCGGCCAGGGCCCCGCCCACGAAGACGCCGCCGCTCACCACGCCGAGGACCACGTCGGGCCGGAAGCGGGCGGCGATGCGCTCGGCCAGCTCCCGGGCCACCTCGCCGAACTGCGCCCAGGACAGCTCCCGCACCCGCGACTGCGGGCGGTCCCGCGACGGGCCGGGGGGGATGCCGAGCCGCCGGACGGCGAAGGGGTCGCCGACGCCGGCGCCCAGCGGCTGCTCGCGCCGGGGCC
>JAKAEO010000146.1 GCA_021818285.1 Myxococcales bacterium | reverse complement strand
CATTGGCACACTCATTCGGGGCGTCTAGCGCAGCCGGAACCGCTGGATCTTCCCGGTGGCGGTCTTGGGGAGCTCGGCGACGAAGTGGATCTGGCGGGGGAACTTGTAGGGCGCGAGGTGGCCCTTGCAGAAGGCCATGAGCTCCGCGGCCAGCTCCGGCGACCCGGCCACGCCGTCCCGCAGCACCACCCAGGCCTCCGGCTTCACCAGCCCGGCCGCGTCGGGGCGGCCCACCACCGCCGCCTCCAGCACCGCCCGGTGGCTCACCAGCCGCGACTCGATCTCGATGGGGGAGCACCAGATCCCGCCCACCTTGAGCATGTCGTCGCTGCGCCCGCAGTGCTGGTAGTAGCCGTCGGCGTCGCGCAGGTAGGTGTCGCCGGTGTCGAGCCACTCGCCGCGCATGGTCTGGGCGGTCTTCTCCGGGTTGTTCCAGTAGAAGGCGGCGGTGGAGGGCCCCTTCACCTGGAGGCGGCCGGGCACGCCGGTCCCCACCTCGGCCCCGGTCTCGTCGACGATGCGCACCTCGTAGCCCGGCACCGGCCGGCCGCTGGTGCCGGGGCGCACGTCGCCGGGGCGGTTCGAGACGAAGGTGTTGAGCGCCTCGGTCGAGCCGATGCCGTCGAGGATGTCGAGGCCGGTGCGCTCCTTCCAGCGGCGGTAGACGTCGGCCGGGAGCGGCTCGCCGGCGGAGACGCAGAGCCGGATCGAGGAGAGGTCGGGCCGGGCGCGCTCCAGCTCCTGAAGCTGCGCGGCGTAGAGGGTGGGCACGCCGAAGTAGAGGGTGGGGCGGAAGCGCTCGACGGTGGCCAGGGTGTTCTGGGCGGTGGGGCGGGCGTCGAGCAGCACCACCGTGGCCCCGGCCCAGAGCGGGAAGGTCATGGCGTTGCCGAGCCCGTAAGCGAAGAAGAGCTTGGCGGCGGAGAAGATGACCTCCTCCTCGCGGACGCCGAGCACGCCCCGCCCGAACAGCTCGCTGGTGGCCACCATGTCGCGGTGCCGGTGGACCACGCCCTTGGGCCTGCCCGTCGAGCCGGAGGAGAAGAGCCAGAAGCAGGTGGCGGTGGCCGCCGCCGGGACGGCGCGGAGCACCGGCGAGGCCTCGGCCAGGAGGGCCTCCAGGCTCCGCCCCGGCCCCTCGGCCGGCAGGGCGACGCGGCGGGCGGGCCGGGCGGCGGCCAGCGCCGGCTCGACCTCGGCGGCGAACTCGGGCGACCAGACCACCGCCGAGCAGGCCGAGTCCTCGATCATGCCGCGGTAGTCCTCCGCCCGGAGGATGGTGTTGAGCGGCACCGGGACGACGCCGGCCTTGATGGCGCCCCAGAACAGGTAGAAGAAGGCCGGGCAGTCCTTCACCACCATGAGCAGCCGCTGCCCGGGCTCGAGCCCCAGGCCGAGCAGGGCGTTGCCGCAGCGGTTCACCCGCTCGGCCAGCTCGGCGTAGGTGACGTCGCCGGCGGCGGAGCGGATGGCCACCTTGGCGCCGCGCCCCTCGGCGAGGTGCCGGTCGACGAAGGGGACGGCGGCGTTGAAGCCCGGGGCGAAGTCGAGGACCGGGGGCGACCGGGAGCGATCGACGGTGACCGGGGGGAGGGCCGGGTCGCGCGCCATGCCCCGGCCCGTCAGCCGACCAGCTCCCGCAGCGCGCGGGCCGCGTACTCCCGGGCCACGCCCTTGCGCCAGCCCAGGGTGAGGTCGGTGTTCTGCATGGGCTTGGCGACCTGGGCGGCGAGCCGCGCGGCCTCCCGGATCACCTCCTCGTCGCCGAGCCGCCGGCCGACGAGGAAGTCGGCCGCGGCGCGGGCCTCCTGGGGGCGCGAGCCCACCGCGCCCAGGAAGATCCGGGCCGCCTCCACCGTCCCGCCGGCGGAGAGGCGCACCCGGGCCGCCACCCCCAGGACCGGGAAGTCGAAGGAGCCGCGGCGCCGGAGCTTCACGTAGGCGGCGCGCTGCCCGGCCTCCACCGGCGGCAGGTGCACGGCGGTGAGCAGCTCGTCGGGCCGCCGCGAGAGGTGGCGGATGCCGTCGTCGGCGAAGAGCTCGGCCACCGGGATGCGCCGCTCCCCGCCGCGGGAGAGCAGCGTCACCTCGGCGCCCAGCGCGCAGAGCACCGGCGCGGTGTCGGAGGAGGAGACCGCCCAGCAGCGGTCCGAGCCCGGCGCCACCCAGCAGGTCTCCCCCTCCCGCTTCATGCAGTACCCGATCGACCGGCGCCACTCCTCGCCCTGGTCGTAGTAGCTGCAGCGGGTGTCGAGGCAGAGGTTGCCGCCCAGCGTGGCGGTGTTGCGGATGGGCGGGGTGGCCACGGTGGCGGCGGCCCGGGCCAGCGCCGGCCAGCCGGCGGCCACCGGCCCGCGCTCGACCTCGGCCAGGCGGGTCATCGCCCCCAGGGTGAGGCCCCGGCCGGCGTCGCCGCTCACGGCGCGGAGCGCGGCGAGGCCGCGCAGCCCCACCAGGTTGGCCGGCGTCTGCTGGCGCCGCTTCATGTTGGGGACCAGGTCGGTGCCCCCGGCCAGCGGCATGGCCTCCGGCCCGAGGTCGCCGAGCACCTTCACCGCCTCGGGCAGCGAGGCCGGCGCCAGGTACCGGAAGCGCGGCAGCCGCATCATGGCTTCGCCCCCGGGAGCCGCCGCTCGCGCTTGCGCTCGTTGGTGGCCTTGCCGTCGCCGCCCTCCCAGGGGGGCGGGACCAGGAGCGGCTCGGGCCAGGGCACGTCGGGGAAGGCGGCCGGCCCGTAGCGCCGGTCCGGGGCGGCCAGTGCCGCCAGCACCTTGTGCGGAGTGATGGGCACCTCGTCCACCCGGATGCCGAGGGCGTCGTGGACGGCGTTGGCCAGGGCCGGCGGGATGGGGAGGAGCGGCCCCTGGCCCACCTCCTTGGCGCCGAAGGGGCCCATGGCGTCGGGCTCCTCCACCAGGATGGTCTCCACCTCCGGCATCTCGTGGAAGGTGAGGCTCTTGTACTCCAGCATCGACGGGGCCTGGTGGACCAGCGCCCGGGAGAGCTTGGGCGGGAGCCGCCGGAACTCCTGCTCCTCCATGAGGGCCTCGGAGAGCCCCATGTAGACGGAGCCCACCACCTGCCCGCGCGCCGCCACCGGGTTCAGGGCCCGGCCGATGTCGTGGGCCACCCAGATCTTCTCCACCGAGAGCTCGCCGGTGGCCTCGTCGGCCTCCACCTCGACCACCGCCGCCGAGTAGGAGTAGGTCGGGGAGGGGCCGACGCCGCCGCCCTTGTAGCGGGGCGTCGGGGTGGGCGGCGAGTAGCTGCCCACCGTGCCGACCGTGCCGGCCTGGGCCTCGGCCCGCTGCACCGCCTCGGCGAAGGTGAGGCCTCTGGCCGGGTCCTCCACGTCGAAGACCCGCCCCCCGGCGAAGCAGAGGCGGGAGGCCGGCACCTCGAGCTTCGCCGCGGCGGCCGCCGCCAGCCGGTCGCGGGCCCGCTCGGCGGCCTGGATGGCGGCGTTGCCCATCATGATGGTGACGCGGGAGCTGTAGCTCCCCAGGTCCACCGGCCCCAGGGAGGTGTCGCCGGTGACCACCTTCACGTCGCCCACCTCGACGCCCAGCACCTCGGCGACGATCAGGGCGAGGACGTTGTCCGAGCCCTGGCCGACGTCGGAGGCGCCGCAGAAGGCGGTGACCCCGCCGCCGCGGTCGAGGAGCAGCTGCACGCCGGTGTGGGGCAGGTCGCCGAAGGTGATGGAGATGCCGGCGCCGGTCATGTAGGACGAGGCGGCGATGCCCAGCCCGCGGCCGCGGCCCAGCCTGCCGCGCCGCTCCCGCCAGCCGGAGGCCTTCACCACCGCCTCCAGGCAGGCGACGAGGCCGGTGGTGCGCACCCGCATCCAGTTCGCCACCACGGTGTCGGGGGGGACGGCGTTGCGGATGCGCCACTCCGCCGGATCCACCCCCAGCTTCTCGCAGATCTTGTCGAGGTGGACCTCGAGGCCGAAGCGGGGCTGGGGCGTGCCGTGGCCGCGCTTCGGGCCGCAGGGCGGCTTGTTGGTGAAGGTCCGGCAGCCGCGGAAGCGGTACCGGTCCATCCGGTAGGTGACCGTCTCCAGCGCCCCGGTGTAGTGGACCGAGGCCACGCCGTAGCTGCCGTAGGCGCCGCCGTCCAGCACCGTCTCCACCGAGTGGCCGACGATGCGGCCGTCCTTCACGCCGGTGCGCATCCGCATCAGCGTGGGGTGGCGCCCGCGGTGGCAGAGGAAGACCTCCTCGCGGGTGAGCGCGATCTTCACCGGGCGGCCGGTCACCATCGCGGCCTTCGCCACCACGATCTCGTGGTTGAAGGGGTCGGTCTTGCCGCCGAAGCCCCCGCCCTGGGGCGGGGCGATGACGCGGATGCGGGCCGGCGGCAGGGCCAGGGCCCTGGCCACCGCCTTGTGGACGTAGTGGGCCACCTGGGTGCTGGAGACGATGGTCACCCGGCCGTCCGGGTCCACCCAGGCCAGGGCGGCGTGCTGCTCGATGGGGAGGTGGGTGTTCCCCTGGTAGAAGAAGCGGTCCTCGAAGACCTGGTCGGCGCCGGCCAGCGCCGCCGGCACGTCGCCGAAGTCGAAGGCCACGAGCTTGTGGACGTTGGGGGCGTCGCCGTAGTCGTGGATGCGCGGGTCCGCGGTGGCGAGCGCCTCCTGCGGCGTGGCGATGGTCCGGAGGGGCTCGTACTCCACCCGGACCTGGGCGGCGGCCTCCTGGGCGGTGAGCTCGTCCGCGGCCACCACCGCCGCCACCGGGTCGCCCACGAAGCGCACCTTGTCGTTGCAGAGCGGGTGCTCGTCCTGGCTCACCGGCATGAGCCCGTAGGCGATGGGGAAGTCCTTGCCGGTGAGGACGCAGCGGACCCCCTTCACCGCCAGGGCCGCGGAGGGGTCCACCGAGAGGAGGCGGGCGTGGGGCACGGTGCTGCGCACCAGCTTCATGTGCAGCGCGCCCGGCATGGTGAAGTCGTCGGCGAAGCGGGTCTCGCCGGTCACCTTGCCGCGGACATCCACCTTGCGCAGCGGCTTGCCCACCGCCGCCAGGCCCGGCGCCGGGCTGGCCGCCCCGGGGCGGGGGGCGGGCCGGTCGTCGTCGAGGGCCCGCGGGCCGGGGCGGGGGGTGGCCTCCCGGTCATCGGCCATGGGGCTCCTCCCCGTGGACCGCGGCCACCACCGGCGGCAGCGGCGGCAGGCCGCGGAGCACCCGGCCCGCCGACTCCACCGCCTCGTAGATCTGCTGGTAGCCGGTGCAGCGGCAGAGCTGGCCGGCCAGGGCGTCGGCGATCTCCTGGCGGGTGGCGTCGGGCTTCCGGTCGAGCAGCCAGCGGGCGGCGACGATCATCCCCGGGGTGCAGTAGCCGCACTGGGCGGCGCCGTGGTCGGCGAAGGCGGCCTGGAGCGGGTGCAGCTCGGGGCCGTCGCGCAGCCCCTCGATGGTGGTGACGGCCCGGCCGCCGCACTCCACCGCCGGCACCAGGCAGGAGAGCGCCAGCTCGCCGTCGAGCAGGACGGCGCAGGCGCCGCACTCGCCCAGCTCGCAGCCGTGCTTGGTGCCGGTGAGGCCGAGGTCCTCGCGCAGCACCTCGAGCAGCGTCTTGTAGGGCTCGACGAGCAGCTCGCGCTCCTCGCCGTTGACGGCGAAGGCCAGCCGCAGCTTCTCGCGGGGGCCCGACTGCAGGGTGACGAGCGGGGCTTCCATGGCTCCTTCGCGCGGCGTCGTTCGGGCGCCCGGGCCGCTTCCATAGCGGGGCGGTGGGCGCGCCGCCGTCCCGGGGACCCGGTGGGGGCGGGGATCCGGGGCGGCGAGAGGAATCAGGTAAAACGGTACCGAAATAGAGCTTGGGGGTCAAGGCGGCCCGTCGCCGCGCCCCGGACGGAGCCGCCGGGAGCGCGCAGCGGCCACCGCCGCCCGGGCGCGCCCGGGCGCGGCCGCTGCGCGGGCGCCCGGGAGACGGACCGGTGGAGCGTGTCGGTTGCGCCGGCGAGCCAGGTGATGGTTGCAATCTCGGAGGAGGAGTTGCGATCGTGTTGTCATTCACTGTCGGGTACGCTGGTTGCGGATGGCAGCCTCCACGTTCGACTGAACCTGCTCGAAGAATGGTGCCGTGGCCGTCCGCGATCCTTCACTTGCCGGGAACTGGCACGGGTGTCGTTCTCGCGGCACCCGGCCTGTCGCATCCATACGCAACTCCGGTCACCGTCGCGGTGCATGTCGTTCCACTTGCTCCACCAAGTTGCGGCGGTGATAGCACGACGTGGGTGGCGTCCTTCTCGGCTGCCTTGTTCACTGCGTCGTTGATGGCCCACTCAGTGAGTTTGTCGTTTGCGGCAAACGCGCCCAATGGCGCGCCACCGCCTTGGCCGATTACGCTGCCAAGGTTCGTGCACTGAGGGCCCGGCGGAGCAGAGAGCAGGACAATGCTCGATGCCTTCGATGTGAGTTGGGCGGTCGCACAGCCGAAAAGCGTGGCGAATACGGCAGCGGCCAAGGTCATCCTCAAGTTCATACGGCCTCCGGTCATGGCTTCACGCCAACGCCTCGCGCAACGAGCGCCCACAGGCAATGCAGACCAATTGCAGGCCCACCGTCTCGCTCGCGTAGGTAGGATTGGCCTGCGAGCTCCTCATTCAGCGTCCTTCTTCGCACCTGGCGCCTTGCTGGTTACGTTGTTTGACCACCCAAGCTGCCAGCGTCGGCCTCACGGCCATTGCGTCACCGCCATTGTAGCTGGCATGCAACGCCCAGTATGAGCGCCACCGCGGGTGCCAAGACGAGCGCCACGAACGCGAGCATGGTCCGCCAGCGCGCCGGCTCGCGCAGTGCCGCCCAGAGGCCGGGCACCAGGCTGGCGGGTACCGTTGCCAGGGCGGGCCAAAGGAAGTGCCTCGTGCCCCCGCACTCGCGCATGAGCGCGACGGTGATAAGCAAAGTCAGCGCACCAGTCGCCAACCAACTGGTAAGGATGGCCAGCAGGAGTCCCCAGCGGACGTGAGGCGTCATTTCGCGTCGATCAGGGGAGCGTTCTGTTGCCCCTGGAAGGCGTGTCCAGTCTCGAAGGCATGTCGGGTCTCCTCGACCGCACCCTTTTCCGCGAGACGAAACATCAGGTCACGTGCTGAGTCGCCTGGGAAGGGATGGTCCTTGTTCATGATGGAATGCGACCTCACCGAAGTATGGAGGGGGTCCGTAGAGCTTCCCCGTGAGTTCGTGTGGGTCCACCGTCCGAGCAGCGGGACTCCGAGTCGTATCATGAGGTAACCCCCCGAACTGCGCGGACGAAGTCGAGCGGTCTCGAAGTGCGGCTCACGGTGTACCACACTGAGGGCGAAGGCAATGGATCGTGACACTCGCGCCGTGAGCGGGCGTGCGCTGCTGATGGCCTTCGGCCGGGCCTCTCGGGCTCAACTTCGAGCCGACCCACGAAATCCGCAGCACTTCCGCGGCCGGAGGGGTTGTCCGGGCCCTCGCTCGGTCACTTCCGGCGAAGCCAGCTCGCCCGAAGCTCCCCATCGAAGGCAAGACGCTCGTCGGCGCTGGCACCGTCGCGCTTTGGCCGCTCGGTGCCGGAAGGTACGTTCGTACTAGTAGTCCTTCGTCCAGAAGAGGCTCGCCGACCCGGTGTTGGCGTCGCCGTAGCGCGTCTCCAGCGTCCAGCGCGGGCTCAGCTCGTACTCCACCCGCACCTCGTTGGGGTTCTCGCCCTGCTCCGGGTTGGCGTTGAAGCGGCGGGTGTAGCCCACGTAGAACTTGTCGCCCAGGTACTTGCCCATGCGGATCTGGCCGGAGTCGAAGGTCACCAGGTCCACCGGGAGCTTGTCGCGCAGGGTCGTGCGCAGCGCCTGGGTGGCCACCGTGCCGAGCAGGGCGTAGCCGGCGTCGGTCCCGGTGGGCGGGCCGGCCGCCCCCGACCCGGCCTTCACCTCGGTGCGCCCGGTGACGATGAGCATGGCGATCTGCCCCTCGTCGAGCGGCGGCTCGCTGGTCATCTTCACCGCCGGGGAATCGACCGGTCCGGTCACCGCGATGGTCACCCGGGCCACCGGGTTGTCGTAGGTGGCCTCGGCGTCCACTGTGCCCTCCGACACCTCGCCGCCGGGGAAGGCGACCACGGCGCGGCGGATGGTGAAGAGGCGGCCCGACTCCTCGAAGAAGCCGCTCGGCGCCTCGATGCGCCCTTCGGCGAGCAGCGGCCCGCCGTCCCTGCTGAGCCGCAGCTCCCCGCGCAGGACGACGTCGGCGCGGGGCTGGTCGCCGACGACCCGGAAGCTCCCCGGCAGCAGCACCCG
>JAKAEO010000007.1 GCA_021818285.1 Myxococcales bacterium | reverse complement strand
CTTCGAGGGCTTCTACCTGCTGCTCATCTTCGCCGACATCCTCATCGTGCTCATCTCGCTGCGCTACAGCTCGAGCTACCACGTGGTCTTCCGCAACTCGGGGCTGGCGGTGGCCACGGTGCTGCTCCGCCTCGCCCTGTCGGCGCCGCCGCCCTGGAGCGCGGCCCTGGGCGTGGGGGCGGTGCTCTTCGCCACCGCCCTGACCGTCGCCTACAACCGCTTCGCCCCGCCGGCCGAGCCGCGGGGCGCCGCGGCGTGACCGCGCCACCCGGCGCGGGCGCTCGCCGCGCCCTCTCGGCCCTCAAGCCTCCCCGGCACGCATCCGCCGCCAGGCCTCGCGGCGCCCGGGGGGCAGGAAGTCGGCGGTGAGGCGCCAGGCGTCGTGCAGCCAGCGGAGCTTCTGCTCGGCGGGGAGCGCCCGGTAGGCCCGGAGCTCGTCGTCGGTGTGATGGTGCGCGAAGCCGCGCCGGGGCTGTTCAGGGTCCACGCAGCACCTCCTGCAGGCGCCGGAGCGCGTCCACGTCCGACGCGTCCTGGGCCCGGCCCGTCCCGCTCTTCATGCGGATGAGGACGTCGACGCTGGCGACGCGGAGGGACAGCCCGCCGGCCTCCATCCGATCGGCGGTGGCCTCGATCTCCTCGAAAGGCACCGGCGCGTCGAGGAGGACGTCCACCTCGCGCAGCGGCTCCCGGGGGTCGACGAAGCTGAGGGCCTTGAGGTTGCGCTCGGCGATCCAGCCGCGGACGACCTCCGGCTGCCCGAGCTCCTCGTCGCGAACCGGCAGCCGGGTGCGGAGCCCGAGCCGGTGGAGGACCCGGGCGGCGGCGGCGAGCGAGGGCCCGTCGAGGGCCACGGCGAGGTCGAGGTCGGAGGTGAAGCGAGGGACACCCTGGAGGTTCAGGGCCACGCCGCCGACGATGACGAACCGCACGCCGGCCTCCGACAGGCCGGAGAGCACGTCGTGATAGAAGAGCCCCGCCACGCCGGGAAGCATACCAGCCCCCCCGCCCCGGGGCGTGGAGGTGGTCCCGGTGATGTCCGGCGGGACGAGCGCGATCCACCGCCCGACCGGATTAGTCCGTACGCACTACGGGTGATCTCTGCTGCATGTGCGTGCTACGCTCACCGCGCGCATACAAGGGGGGCTCACCGTGCCGGGGAACGGGGAGCGGTGGAGCGCGAAGCGCGCCGCAGGAGGCGAAGCAGCGGCCACCGTCCGCCCGGGGGCGCTCACCGAGCTCCTGCTCGAGCTCGTCCGTCCGGCCGGCGCGGGCGGCGGGTCCGGCGGGTCCGGCGGGTCCGCGCCGCCGCCAGGAGGCGGCGGGCCGGGAGGATCGGACCCTCCCTCCGCGCCGCCTCCCCGCGGTCCCTCGCCGGGGGAGCGGATCGGCCGCTTCGAGATCGTGCGCGAGATCGGGCGCGGCGGCTTCGGGACGGTCTACGAGGCGCGGGACCTGGAGCTGGGCCGCTCGGTGGCCTTCAAGCTCGTCCGGCGCGCGGGGCCGAAGGAGCTCAAGGCCGACCGGATGCTCGCCGAGGCGGAGGCGGCGGCGCGGCTCGCCCACCCCAACATCGTCCACCTCTACGACCTGGGGCGGTGCGCCTACGGCCCGTACCTCATCATGGAGCTCCTGCGGGGCGCGACGCTGGCGGAGCGGCTCGGGGAGGGAAGGCTCGCGCCGCGGGAGGCGCTGCGGGTGGGGGTCGAGGCCTCGAGGGGCGTCGCCCACGCGCACGCGCAGGGGGTGGTGCACCGGGACCTGAAGCCCGGGAACGTGTTCGTCTGCGAGGACGGGCAGGTGAAGCTGCTGGACTTCGGGCTGGCCCAGGTCTTCGGGCGGGAGAGCCTGCTGGGCGGGACGCCGGCGTACATGGCGCCCGAGCAGGCGAGGGGGGAGAGCGGCGACGAGCGCTCGGACGTGTACGCGCTGGGGGTGATGCTCTTCGAGCTCCTCAGCGGGAAGCTGCCGTACGAGCGGGAGCGCGAGCGCGGCGTACCGGAGGGCGGGACGGCGCCGGAGATCCCCGGCGCGCCGGCGGCGCTGCAGAAGCTCGTGGACCGGCTGCTGGCACGGAACCCGACGGGGCGGCCCGTGAACGGCGCCGAGGCGCACGCCCTCCTCGCCGCGTTCCAGCGGTCGATCGAGCCCCGCAGGCGCGTCTGGCTCGCCTGGGCCCTCACCGGCGCGGCGGTGGCGGCGGCCGTCTGGATCTGGATCCGCCCCCACCTGCCGCCGGGCCGGCTCGTGACCGCGATGGCCGACGCCGAGAACGCCACCGGCGAGGCCACGCTGAGCGGCTACTGGGACTCCTTCCGGGCGGCCCTCCAGCAGTCGCGTCGCGTCGCCCTCGTGCCGAGGAGGCGGCTCGCGGCCGCCCTGGCCGACGAGGCGGGCGGCGCGGCGCCCCGGGTCATCGGCGAAGCGGAGACCCGGCGGGCGGCGAAGGCGGTCCAGGCCCAGCTCCTCCTCGTCCCCGCGGTGCAGCGCGGCGGCTCGGGCTACGAGCTGTCGGTCCGCGCCCTCGACCTGGAGCGCGGCCGGCCGCTCTTCGGCCTCCGCGAGCTGGCGGTCGGGCCGGGCAGCGTGCCGGATGCGCTGGGCAGGCTCGTGGTCAGGGTGCGCCGGGAGCTGGGCGAGGATCGGACGGAGCGGCCGCGGGACGAGAAGTCCGTCCCGGAGCTGGCCCCGAGGAATCCCGACGTCCTGCGGCTGCTCCGCGAGGCCCGGCAGCTCGAGAATGCCGGTCAGGAGGACTCCGACAAGCTCCACGAGGCCAGGCGCCGCTACCTGGAGGCCATCGCCGCCGACCCCGGGTACCTGCCCGCGCGGATCGCCTTCCTCGACCTCAGGTGGAGCGTCCTCGGCAACAGCGCCTTCGACGAGCAGGACCGCGCCCAGGCCAGCGCGTTGCGGGCGGGCCTCCACCGCCTCCCCCCCGCGGAGCGGGCCCGCGCCGAGTTCCTGGCCCGCGAGGGGGACGAGTTCGACGGCTTCGGGGACGCGGTGGCCGTGCTCGACCGGTACATCGACGCCGCGCCGGAGGACACCTGGGGCTACGAGAAGGCGATCGACATCCGCCTCGCGATGCAGCTGGACCTCGAGGCGGCGCGCCCCTACATGGAGAGGTGGGTGGCCCTCGCGCCGCACCGGGACAGCTCCCTGCCGGACCGGCTGGTCCAGCTCGGCCGCCTCGACGAGGCGCTCGCCCTGGTCCAGAGCTGGACCGAGGCTCCCGACGCGGCGGCCTACTACCAGAACCTCACCTTCGTGCACCAGGCGCGCGGCGAGACCGCCGAGGCGCTCGTGGCGGCGAGGCGGTACGTGGCGACTCCGGGAGCGAGGCCGGGCAGGGTCTGGGAGGCCTACCTCCACGCGGGCGCGATGGACGAGTTCAGGGCGCGAATCGGCGCCGCGGGCGCAGGATGGCGCGGCGCCCCGCAGTGGCGCGGCAGGCTCCTCGACCTCATCGGGTGGATCCGGGAAAAACAGCTGCAGCCGGCGACCTGGGTCGCCGCGAATCGCTTCAGCGTCCACCTGCGGCGCGCCCTCCTGTACGCGGCGCGAGGGGACGCCGCCGCGACCCGCCGCGAAGGCGAGGCGGCGCTCCTCGCCGCCGGTGGGGGGCCGGTCGTCTGCGTGGCCTGGCAGCTCGCCCTCCTGGGCGACGCGGAGGGAGCGCGGCGCCTCGCGGGAGCGAATCCGCTGGACTACGGCTGCGCGCGGCTCTACCGGGCGGTCCGGAGCTGGAAGGCGGGGGATCGCGAGGACGCGCTCGCGCGCCTGTCGGCCATCCACGGCCAGGCGGCCCAGCTCCACCGCGGCCAGATCCTCGCCGAGCTGGGGCGCGACGCGGAGGCGGTCGAGGCCTTCCGGCTCTCCCGGCGTCCCCTCTACGACGAGGGCTACTCTGGCTTCCTGCGGCCGATGAACCACGGGAAGAGCCTCTACCACGAGGCCGCGGCCCTGGAGCGGCTCGGGCGCCTCGAGGAGGCGCGGCGTGCCGTGGGCCTGCTCCTCGATCTCTGGCGAGACGGCGATCCCGACCTGCCGCTCCTCGCGGAGGCGCGGGCGATGGGCGAGCGGCTCGGAGCATCGGGAGGCGAGTGACGGATGGCCGATCCGGCGCGAACGGCGCGCCCGGGAGGAGGGGATCATGGGCCGGCAGGACGGAAGCATTCCACGTTGCGGCCGCGGCATCGGCTGGGTCGCGCCCCTCTGCCTGGCGTGGGCCGGCGCGGCCGCGGCGCAGACCACCGGCAGCATCTTCGGCGTCGTCACCGACGCCTCGACGGGCAGGCCGGTGGCGCGCGCCCGGGTAGCCGCGACCGGCGCCGGCCTCCCGGGCGAGCAGTCGGCGGTGGCGGAGGAGGACGGCCGGTACCGCCTCACCTTCCTCCCGCCCGGCCCGTACCGGCTGGGCGTGAGCGCCGAGGGCTTCCTTCCCGCCGCCCGGGACGACATCCTCCTGCGCATCGACAAGACGCTGCGCGCCGACGTGGTCCTCGTCCCGGCGCAGGTCCGGCTCGAGGAGCAGGTGGTGAAGGGCGCGCCGCCGGCGGTGGACGTCGGCAAGGCGGAGAGCGCCATCGTGGTCCCGCGGGAGGCCTTCGACGTCCTGCCGCTGGGGGGGACGTTCGAGTCGGCCGCCGCCCTCGCCCCCACGGCGCGCCCCGACGGCGGTTTTGACGGGGCCCAGGCCCGGGAGAACGGCGTCCTCGTCGAGGGGCTGGACGTCGCCGACCCGCTCGACAACCGCCTGTACCTGTCCGTCCCGTCGCAGTTCGTGGAGCAGCTCGACGTGAAGACGGGCAACTACCTCCCCGAGCACGGCCGGGTGACGGCGGGCATCCTCTCGGCCGCGACCCGCTCCGGCTCGAACGAGTTCCACGGGACCCTCTTCTCCGCCGTCAGCTTCAAGCGCTCGGCCGAGCCCACCGGGCGGCTGGGGGAGGCGATCTGGAAGCGGGACCTGGGCTCGCCGAATTCCTACGACGCCGACGCCGGCTTCGAGGTGGGGGGACCGATCCGGAAGGACCGGCTCTGGTTCCACCTGGGCTTCGACCCCGCGGTGAGCCGGACCGTGACCGAGCGCACCTTGCGGATGAACGCGCTCACGCCCGCGGGCGACATCGCCAAGGACGCGGTGGGGAACCCGGTGATGTCCGACCTCCCCGACACGGCGACGCGCCACCGCGACGAGCAGGTGACGTACCGCTTCACGAGCAAGCTCACCTGGGCGCCCACGGAGGACCACACCTTCACGCTGGCGGTCTTCGGCAGCCCCGCGCAGGAGGACGGGTTCACGGGCCTCTGGACCCCTGCCTACCGCCGGCCACTGCGCGCCGGCGACACGCTCTTCGACGCGGTGGCGCGGTGGAACGGCCGCTTCCTCGAGAAGCGGCTCCTCGTCGAGGTCGCTGCCGGCTGGCACCGCGACGACTACGCGTCCCGCCCGGCGGGCGGCGGCGACGGCGTGGACCTCTGGTCCACGCCGATCGTTTCCTGGCAGCCGTACGGCCTGGGCCCGCCGATCGCGCTCGGAGCGTTCGAGGCGGTGCCGCCGGCGTGCCAGGCCGGGGCGATGGCCTGCCCGGTCGCGGGCTACGTCACCGGCGGAGGGCAGTGGCTCGACCTGCACCTGCAGCGGTGGCAGGCGAAGGCGGCCGTCTCCTGGCTGGGACGGGCCCTGGGGACCCACCAGGTGAAGCTCGGCGCCGACGTGGAGGTGACGCGCGCCTACAGGCGCGATCACTCCCTCTCCTTCAACTACTACGACGACGGCGACCCCGCCAACGGCGCCTTCGAGGCCGCCTACGTTCCGGGCGAGGTCCGGCCGCCGGGCCTGGCGCCCGGCGACCTCACCCTGTTCCAGGACTACGAGTCGCGCGGCCGCAGCCTCTCCCCCGCGGTCTTCCTGCAGGACTCCTGGCAGCCGGTTCCCTCCCTCACCGTCAACGCCGGCCTGCGCTGGGAGGCGCAGGACCAGGACAACTCCCTGAACGCGGATCCGCGGGCGCGCATCCGCATTCGCGATTCCTTCGCGCCGCGCGTGCAGGCGATCTGGGACCCCACCGGCCAGGGACGCGCCAAGGTCGCGGCGGCGTGGGGGCGCTACTACGAGACCATCCCGCTGTCCCTGGGCACCTACTCCTTCTGGAGCACGAACGCCGTCTGGGCCGCGTACGCCGCGAACAGCTGTCCCGGGTTCAGCTCGCCCGGAAGCGCCCCGTACGATCCGCGCACCTGTACCGCCCTCGTCCCGGACTGGGGCTACGACGTCCAGGGGAATCCCGCGACGGCTGCCCTGCTCCCCAGCACGGTCCCGGTCGCGCCGGACCTCCGCGGCCAGTACGTGGACCAGTTCGGCGCGACGGCGGAGTACGAGATCGTCACCGACCTCACGCTGGGCGTGGACTACCAGGGGCGCCGGCAGGGGAGGGTGATCGAGGACATCGGCTTCAACGACGGCGTCGGCTTCTTCATCGCCAACCCCGGGGAGGGGAGCGCCTTCGACTACCAGTACGGCGGCACCCCCTCGCCGGTGCGCGTGGATCCGCGCGGCGTCTGGGTCAACGATCCGTTGACGAGGCGCCGCTATCTCGCGTCCTACCCCAAGCCCGTGCGCTCCTACGACGGCGTGACCTTCCGGGCGGCGAAGGCGTGGTCCGGGAAGTGGCTCGCGCTCGCGAGCTACACCTGGTCGCAGCTGCGCGGGAACTACGCCGGCCCGGCGGCCGGGTGGAGCAACATCACCCCCGCCTACGACCTCCCCTCCCTCGTGGGCAACCAGTACGGGCTGCTTCCGGCCGACCGCACGCACCTCGTGAAGGTCTACGCGGCGCGGCGCCTCGACGTGCTGCCCCGGGTCGCCGCGACCCTGGGAGCCGGCTACACCGGCTCGAGCGGATCCCCGGTGAGTGCCACCGCCGCCCATCCGCTCTACGGCGCCGGGTATTCCCTGCTCGTCCCCCGCGGCATGGCGGGGCGCACGCCGTTCGTGAACCAGGTCGATCTCCGGGCACAGGTCGAGGTGGCGCTGGGCGGGTCCGCGGCGCTGCGGGCGCGGCTGGACGTCCTCAACGCCCTCGACGCGCGGACGCCGATCGCGGTGGACCAGAGGTACACGAAGAACGCGGCCTCCCCCATCGCCGGGGAGCATTGCCAGGCGGTGAACGTCGCCGGTGCGCCCAACCCGGGCGCGGCGCTGCGCGACGCCTGTCCCGACCTCGCGTACCTCCGGGCGCTCACGGGACTGCGCGCCGCCGTGAATCCGAACTACGGGCGGCCCACCGCCTTCCAGGACCCGCGCACCTTCCGGATGGGGTTGGAGCTTTCGTTCTGATCGGGGCGGCCGGACCGCGAGGCAGGACCGCGTCGGCCCCGCGGTCAGGCCCTTCCCGCCCCCAGGGGCGCCCGCAGCAGCGGCTCGTGGCGCGCGCCGGCGAGCGACAGCTCCGACCGGAAGAGCACCAGCTCCTCCGCCCGCCAGGCCCCGAGGGCCCGGTCCTGGAGCGCCGCCAGCGCGCCGGCGAGGCCCGGGGCGCCGTCGCGGGCCCGCCCCAGGGTGAGGTGCGGCGAGAAGGGGCGCTCCTCCGGCGGGAAGCCGAGCGGGGCGAGCCGGGCGCCGAGGTCGCGCGCCAGGGCGGCGAGCGCCTCGACCTCTCCCTCGACGCCGGCCCAGAGCACCCGCGGCCGGCGCGCGTTGGGGAAGCCGCCGGCGCCGCGCGCCGAGAGCGCCAGCGGCGCGGCGGCGGCCGCCGCCCCGGCCACGGCCCGCTTCACGTCGTCGAGCCGCTCCTCGGGGGCGTTGCCCAGGAACTGGAGGGTGAGGTGGATCTGCTCGGGGAGCACCCAGCGGACCTCGCGGGCGGCGCGCCCGCCCCGCTCCCGCAGCTCGGCGGCCAGGAGCTTCAGCTGCCGGCGCACCGGCCCGGGCGGCTCCAGCGCGACGAAGAGGCGCAGGCTCATCGCGGCGCGAGCGTCGCCGCCCAGGCGGCGATGGCGGCCCGCTCGGCGTCGGTGAGCCGCGCCCCGGGGTGGGCCCAGCGGTAGAGGAGGGGCGGCATGTCCTTCTCGTCCCGCACCTCCTTCGCCACCTTCTCCGGGAGCTTCGCCCGGACGCGCCCGGGGAGCGCGTTCCAGCGCGAGAAGTTCAGCTCCCGGCGCCCGTCCCACACGTCGTAGGCCACCATCCAGGAGGCGGGGGCGACGCGGGACTGCGGGGGCCAGACCGTCTCGTTGGAGTGGCAGTCGTAGCAGGCGCGCCGCAGCAGCGCCTTCACCTCGGGCGGGGCCGGGACGTCCGCCTCGACCGGGGGGTTGGTGCGCGGCACCGGCACCAGCTGGATGGCGATGAAGGCGGCGGCGAGGGTCAGCAGGATCTTCCGGGAGAGCTGCATCGCGGTCACTCGACCGTCACGCTCTTCGCCAGGTTCCGCGGCTGGTCGACGTCGGTGCCCTTGAGGTCGGCCACGTGGTAGGCGAGGAACTGGAGCGGGAGGATGGAGAGCAGCGGCACGAGCAGCGGCGGCGCCTGGGGCACGGTGAGCGCGACCTCGGCGAGGCTCGCCGCCTGGGTGTCGCCCTCGGAGACCACGGCGTAGACCTTCCCGCCCCGGGCCCGCACCTCCTCCATGTTCCCCAGCGTCTTCTCGTAGGCCGGCTCGCGCGTCGCCAGCACCACCACCGGCAGCTCCTCGTCGACCAGGGCGATGGGGCCGTGCTTCATCTCGCCGGCCGCGTACCCCTCGGCGTGGATGTAGGAGATCTCCTTGAGCTTGAGCGCCCCCTCCAGCGCCACCGGGTACTGGGTGCCGCGCCCCAGGAAGAGCACGTCGCGCGCGCCGACGCAGCGCTTCGCCACCGGCATCACCGCCGGCTCCTGCTTCACCACCTGCTCCATCCACAGCGGCACCTGGCGCAGCGCCTCGAGGTGCTCCACCGCCTGCTCCCGGGTGAGGGTGCCGCGCAGCCGCCCCAGCTTCACCGCCAGCAGGAAGAGGGCGGCGAGCTGGGTGGTGAAGGCCTTGGTGGAGGCGACGCCGATCTCCGGCCCGGCGTGGGTGTAGAGGGTGCCGTCGCACTCGCGGGGGATGGCCGAGCCGACCACGTTGCAGATGGAGATGGCCCGGGCGCCGCGCCGCTTCGCCTCCTTCACCGCCGCCAGGGTGTCGGCGGTCTCGCCCGACTGGGAGATGGCCAGGCACAGCGTCCGCGGCCCCACCACCGGGTCGCGGTAGCGGAACTCGCTCGCCAGCTCCACCTCCACCGGCAGCCGCGCCAAGCCCTCGATCATCGCCCGGCCGGAGAGGCCGGCGTGCCAGCTGGTGCCGCAGGCGACCACGGTCACCCGCTCCAGCCCGCGCGCGTACGCCTCGGACAGCTCCAGGCCGTCGAGGGCCACGTCCCCCTCGGCGAGCAGGGTGCGGCCGCGGATGGTGTCGGAGACGGCGCGGGGCTGCTCGTGGATCTCCTTGTGCATGAAGTGCTTGTGGCCCTCCTTCTCGGCGGCCACCGCGCTCCACTCGATGCGCCGGGGCTTGCGGGCCACCGGCCGCCCATCGGCGCCCTCCACCGTGACGCCCCGCGGGGTGAGCAGCGCCAGCTCCCCCTCCTCCAGGTAGACGACGTCGCGGGTGTACTCGAGCAGGGCCGGGACGTCGGAGGCGAGGAAGCTCTCCCCCTCGCCGAAGCCGACCACCAGCGGGCTGGCGTTCTTGGCGGCGACGATCTCGTCGGGCCGCCGCTCCGACACCACGGCGATGGCGTAGGTGCCCTGCACCTTGCGGAGCGCCGCCCGCACCGCCGCGGCGAGCCCGCCGGCGCCGCCGGACAGCTCGTCGGCGATGAGGTGGGCGAAGATCTCGGTGTCGGTCTCGGAGCTGAAGCGGTGGCCGGCGGCGGCGAGCACCTCCCGCAGCGCCAGGTGGTTCTCGATGATGCCGTTGTGGACCACCGCCACGCCGCCGTGGCGGTGGGGGTGGGCGTTCTCGTCGGAGGGGCGGCCGTGGGTGGCCCAGCGGGTGTGTCCGATGCCGGTGTGGCCGGCCAGCGGCCGGGCGGCGAGCCGCTCCACCAGGTTGGCGAGCTTGCCCTTGGCCCGCTCCACCGCCAGCCCGTCGGCGCCCACCACCGCCACGCCGGCGGAGTCGTAGCCCCGGTACTCCAGCTTGCGCAGGCCCGAGAGGATCACCTCCACGCACTGCCGCGGCCCCACGTAGCCGACGATCCCGCACATGGGGGGTTCATAGCACGGGGCCGCGCCCGGTCGAAGGGTGCGCCCCGCCGCATCGCCCGGGCGGGGCCCGGCGCCGGCGAGGGCGCCGTCAGCGGCGCGACGGCAGGTTCACCAGCGTCACCCCGAGCAGCGCCACCACCCCGCCCGCCACCATCGTCCAGTGCAGCGGCTCGCCGAGCAGCACCACCCCGGCGGTCATGCCGAAGATGGGGACGAGGTTGTTGAAGATGGCCGAGCGGGTGGGGCCGATCTCCCGCACCCCCTCCGCGTACCAGACGAAGGCGATGGCGGTGCCCACCGCGCCCAGGTAGCCGATGGCGGCGAGGTTCCGCCAGCCGAGCTGCGAGGCGTGGAAGCCGGACCACTCGGCGGCGGCGCCGAGCCCCAGCCAGAGCGTTCCCCACAGCGAGGCCCAGGTGGTGGCGGCGAGCGGCGAGAGGCTGCGGAGCACGGCGCGCCCGAGGACGGTGTAGGCGGCCCAGGAGAGGGTGCCGGCCAGCATCAGCCCCTCCCCGGCGCCGAGCCCGGAGGAGAAGAGGGCCCAGACCCGGCCGTGGGAGAGGGCGACGGCCACGCCCAGGAAGGCCACGGCGATGCCGGCCCAGCGCCGCGCCGGCAGGGCCTCCCGGTGGAAGGCCGCCATGAGGAGGGCGGTGGAGGCCGGGCTCAGCGCCACGATGAGCGCGGTGCGGCTGGCGGGGAGCCGCCCCAGCGCCCCGAAGAAGAAGAGGTTGTAGAGGAACATCCCGGTGAGGCCGAGCAGCGCCGTCCCCCAGATCTGCGGGCGGGGCGGGACCGGGAGGCGCCCCTCCTTCCAGATGGTCAGGGCCACCAGGCAGGCGCTGGCCACCAGGTAGCGCCCCCCGGCCGCGACCAGGTGCGGCATGCTCCGCGCCAGCACCCGCCCGGCGACGAAGGTGCCGCCCCAGGCCACCGCGGTGAGCGCCAGCTTGAGGTACAGGAGCCGCCTGCGTCCGCCGTCCACGGGGGTCGCGCCCGCTACTTCCGGCGCTTCCCGGCGCGCGCCTTGCGGGCCCGGTGGAGCCGCTCCGCCCAGCCCTCCTTGTTCACCTGGTGGGCGCGCCCCAGCGCCAGCGCGCCCGGCGGGACGTCGGCGGTGAGGGTCGAGCCGGCGGCGACGTAGGCCCCCTCGCCGATGGTGATGGGGGCCACCAGGATGGCGTCCGACCCGACGAAGACGCCGTCGCCGATGACGGTGGGGTGCTTCCGCTCCCCGTCGTAGTTGCAGGTGACGGTGCCGCAGCCCACGTTCACCCCCTCGCCGATGGTGGCGTCGCCCAGGTAGGTGAGGTGGTTCGCCTTGGAGCCCTTGCCGAGGCGCGACTTCTTCACCTCGACGAAGTTGCCGATCTTCACCTGCGGTCCCAGGTCGGCGCCGGGCCGCAGCCGGGCGAAGGGGCCGACCTGCGCGCCGGGCCCGATCCGCGCCTCCTCTGCCACCGTGTAGGGCTTCACCGCCGCGCCGTCCTCCACCACGGTGTCGGTGAGGATCGCCCCCTGGCCCACCCGGCAGCCCTCGCCGATCCGGGTGCGGCCGCGCAGCCGCACCCCGGGCTCCACCACGGTGTCGGCGCCGATGGCCACCTCCTCGTCGCAGTCGAAGCGCTCCGGGTCCTCGATGGTGACGCCCGCCTTCAGGTGGGCGGTGGCGAAGCGGCGGGTCAGGGCCCGCACCGCCAGCGACAGCTCCTCCTGGTCGTTCACGCCCGAGGCCTCCACCGACGAGACGTGGGCGGTGACCGCCCCCGGCCCCTCGGCGGCCAGCGCCACCAGGTCGGTGAGGTAGAACTCGCGCTTGGCGTTCTTCGCGTCCACCCGGCCCAGCGTCTCCCAGAGGAAGGCGGCGTCGGCGCAGTAGAGCCCGGCGTTCACCTCGTGGATGGCCCGCTCCTCGGCGGCGGCGTCCTTCTCCTCCACCACCAGCGCCGGGCCGCCGTGCGGGGCGTGCACCACCCGGCCGTAGCCGGTGGGGTTCTCGAGGTGCATGGTGGCGAAGGCCAGCGCCGCCTTCGAGCCGGCCTTGGCGGCCCGCACCGCCTCCAGCGTCTCGCGGGTGATGAGCGGGGTGTCCCCGGAGAGGATGAGCACGTCGCCCTCGAAGCCGGCGAGGGCCTTGCGGGCGGCCAGCACCGCGTGGGCGGTGCCGAGCTGCTTGCCCTGGACGGCGAACTCCACCCGGGCCGGGGCCACCGCGGCGGCGACCGCCGCCTCGACCTGCTCCGCCTCGTGGCCCACCACCACCACCACCGGGCCGGCGCCGGCGTCGAGCGCCCGGCGCACCGGGTAGTAGACGAGCGGGCGGCCGCACACCTCGTGCAGCACCTTGGGGCGGCGGGTCTTCATGCGGGTGCCCTGGCCGGCGGCGAGGACGATGGCGGCGAGGGGGGTGCGCCTGGCGGTGACCATGGCGGCAGGCTAGGCGCCGGGGCCCCGCCTTTCAAGGGCGATGAGCGGGCGCCGCGCCGCCTCCGCGCCGTTCGGCCTCGTTGTGGAAGGGGGCGCGCGGCGCGACACTGGACCCGGGAGGTGGAGGCCATGAGCGGACGCAAGGGAAACCCCTACGTGGTCCGCCCGCCGACGGCGGTCCTGACCCGCGGCTTCGACCCGCGGCTCTCGGTGGGCTCGGCCCGGCCCGCGGTCTTCCGCTCCTCCACCTACGTCTTCAGCAGCCCCGAGGCGGCGGAGCGGGCCTTCGCCATCGCCCTGGGCCGGGCCCGGCCCGCCGAGGGCGAGAGCGTGGACCTCATCTACTCGCGCCTGTCCCACCCCAACGCCGAGATCCTGGAGGACCAGATCCTGCCGCTGGAGCCGGGGGCCCGGGCCGCCGCGGTCTTCAACTCCGGCATGGCCGCCATCTCCACGCTCTTCTTCACCGCCGGCCAGCCCGGGGCGAGCTTCGTCTACACCACGCCGCTCTACGGCGGCACCCAGCACCTCGTCCACCAGCTCCTCGAGCCCCTGGGGATGCGCGGCATCCCGGTGGCGGCGGGCGACACCGCCGCGCTCACCGCCGCCATCGGCGCGGCCGAGCGGCTGCGGCTGGTCTTCGTGGAGACGCCGGCCAACCCGACCCTGGTGATGAGCGACGTGGCGGCGGCCGCCGAGGCGGCGCGGCGGCGCCCCGAGCCGCCGCTGGTGGCGGTGGACAACACCTTCCTCGGCCCCTGCTTCCAGCACCCGCTGGCGCTGGGCGCCGACCTGGTCGTCTACTCGGCCACCAAGTACCTCTCCGGCTTCAGCGACATGCTGGGCGGCGTGGTGCTGGGGCGGGACCCGGAGCAGGTGGCGCTGCTGCGCGGCACCCGCGCCATCCTCGGCAACATCCTGCAGCCGGACGAGTGCTGGATGCTGGCCGGGCGCCTGCCCACCGTCGAGCTGCGGATGAACCGGCAGAGCAAGAACGCCCAGCGCATCGCCGAGGCGCTGGCCGACCACCCGCAGGTGGCCCGGATGCGGTACCCGACGCGCTTCACCGACCCGGAGCAGATCCGCATCCGCGACGCCCAGTGCCGCTTCCCCGGCGCCATCTTCTCGATGGAGCTGCGCGGCGGGAAGGCGGCGGCCTTCGAGTTCCTGCGCCGCCTGGAGATCGCCCGCGACGCGGTGAGCCTGGGGGGCGTGGAGAGCCTGGCCTGCCACCCCGCCACCACCACCCACTCCGAGCTGTCGCCCGAGGAGATGCGGCGCTGCGGCCTCGGCGACGCGCTGGTGCGGGTCTCGGTGGGGGTGGAGGACTGGCGGGACCTGCTGCGGGAGTTCCGGCGCGCCCTCGACGCGATCGGTCCCGGCGCGGCCTCTTGACCTGCGCCAATTCCACGGCCGGCCGGGCCGCATATCCTCTCGGCCTTGTTCCCGGACCCACGCCACCCGCCCACGGCCGCCCGGAGGGCGCCGACGGACCCACCGACGCGGCTCGCGCTCGTCCTCTGCGCCCTGGCCCTGGCCGCGCCGGGGCCCGCCGCCGCGGAGCCGCAGCCCCCCGCGGCCGTGGCCAGCGCCGCCGCGCAGCGCGACACCGGCGACGACTGCGGTCGCTGCCACGGCCCGGCGATGGCCGCCGAGCGCAAGGCCGCGCAGGTCCACCCCCCGTTCGCCGACGCCGACGGCTGCGCCACCTGCCACCGCTCCCACCCGGCCGCGGGCGAGGCGGCGCCGGAGACCGAGCAGCCCGACCTCTGCGCCGGCTGCCACTCCGGGCGGGCGCTCCACGCGAACCACGGCGGCGGGCCGGACGCGGTGCGCTGCACCGGCTGCCACGCGCCGCACGCCTCGGCGGGGCCGGCCCTGCTGCGGGCCCCGCCGGCGAAGCTCTGCGCCGGCTGCCACGCCGGCGTGGAGAAGGTCCACGGGAACCTCCCGGTGGCGTCGGTGGACTGCACCACCTGCCACGACGTCCACGGCGGGAACGACTCCCTGCTGCGCGCGGTGGTCCACCCGCCGGCCTCCGACTGCGCCTCCTGCCACGCGCCCGCCCCGGGGAAGCCCTTCGCCGCCCAGGCCGAGCCGGACCTGTGCCTCGGCTGCCACTCCGACCGGGCGGAGGATCAGAAGGAGAAGGTGGTCCACGCGCCGGTCGCAGCCGGCACCTGCACGACCTGCCACGACCCGCACGACTCGGACCGCGGGGCGCTGCTCACCGCCGCCCGTCCCGACCTCTGCACCAACTGCCACGGCGACGTCGGCGAGCGGATCGCCGGCGCCGGTGCCCACCGGCCGGCGGCGCAGGGGCGCTGCAACGGCTGCCACCGGCCGCACGCCGGCGACCGCCCGGCGATGCTGGTCGCGCCGCAGGCGGAGCTCTGCGCCAGCTGCCACGCGCGGGCCAGGGGCTGGGCGTCGAGCCGCTCGGTCCACGCCCCGGTGCGCGCCGGCAACTGCACCGCCTGCCACGATCCGCACGGCGCGAAGGGGCCGCACCTGCTCGGCGCCGCCGTCGAGCCGCTCTGCCTCTCCTGCCACGCGAAGGGGAAGAGCGCCGCGAGGCCCTCGCGCATCCACGGCGAGGAGCCCCGCGGGACCTGCACCGACTGCCACGACCCCCACGCCTCCGGCGCGCCCCGCCTGATCCGCGCCGGGATCGGCAACCAGTGCCTGAAGTGCCACCAGGGCATGCTCCAGGCCCGGGAGGGCGGGAAGCTCCACGCCCCCTTCGCCGGCGGGGCCTGCGACGGGTGCCACACCCCGCACGCCGCCGGGAAGGCCGGCCTGGTGAAGCCGGAGGTCGGCGCGGTCTGCCTCCAGTGTCACATCGGCATCCAGAAGATCTGGGTCCGCGCCCGGTCGAAGCACCAGCCCTTCGCGCGGGGGAAGTGCACCGCCTGCCACGACCCGCACGGCTCGAAGGAGCCGAAGCTCCTGGCGCGGGGCCCCGAGGCGCTGTGCCTCGGCTGCCACGGCGCCCTGAAGGCCCGGCTCGCGAAGCCCGGCGCCACCGTCCACGCGCCGGTCGACGGCGGCGGCTGCCTCGGCTGCCACCGGGGCCACGCCTCCGACCAGCCGAAGCTGCTCGTCGACGCCGTGCCGCAGCTCTGCGCCGGCTGCCACGAGCTGGGCTCGCCCGACCTGGCGGCGGCCCACGGCGGCTGGTCGGTCGAGCGGGCCCGCTGCACCGCCTGCCACGATCCGCACGTCTCCGACGGCGGGAAGCTGCTCCTCGACGGGGGCCACCCGCCGCTCGACGGCGGCGACTGCGACAGCTGCCACGAGGCGCCGCCCCGGGCGCCGCTCCCCGCCCCGGAGCGGTGACGGCGGCCGGTCCGCGCCGCTTGCCCGCTTTCCACCCCGGAGAGGTGCCCGGCGGCCGGTTCCGCGCCCGCGTGGCCCGGGGCTGATATGGATGGGGCGTGGCAACCGCGCTCCTCGCGCTCGCGCTCGCCTTCACCGCCGCCGGCCCCCGCGGCGCCGTGGCCACCGCCCACCCGGCGGCCAGCGAGATCGCCGCCGCGGTGCTGCGGGAAGGGGGCAACGCCGCCGACGCCGCGGTGGCCGCGGCCTTCGCCCTCTCGGTGGTGGAGAACCAGTCCTCCGGCGTCGGCGGGGGAGGCTTCGCCCTGGTGTGGACGGCGAAGGAGCGGAAGGTCCGGGTGATCGACTTCCGCGAGGTGGCGCCGGCGGCGGCGACCCGCGACATGTTCCTGCGCGGCGGCAAGCCCGATCCCCGGCTCTCGCGGGAGGGCGGCCTGGCGGTGGCGGTGCCGGGCGCGGTGAAGGGGTACGCGGAGCTGGCCCGCCGCTTCGGGCGGCTCCCGCTGGCCCGGCTGGTGGCGCCGGCCGCCCGGCTCGCGGCCCGCGGCTTCCGCGTCACCCCGCGCTACGCCGCGGCGGCGGCCGAGCACGAGGCCTGCCTGCGGGCCGACGGCGCGGCGGCGCGGGAGTTCCTGGTGCCGGGCCCGGGCGGCGCGCGGGTGGCGCCCGCCCCGGGCGACCGGCTGGTCCGGCGGGAGCTGGCGGCGACGCTGCGGCGCCTGGGCCGGGACCCGGAGGCCTTCTACCGCGGCCGCCTGGCGGCGCGCATCGCCGCCGCGGTGCGGGCCCGCGGCGGGCTGCTCGCCGCCGCCGACCTCGCGGCCTTCCGGGTGCGCGAGCGGGAGCCGCTCTGGGGCAGCTACCGCGGCTGGCGGATCGCCACCATGCCGCCGCCCTCGGCCGGCGGCGCCATCCTCGTCGGGCTGCTCCAGGCGCTGGAGGGGGACCGGCCCACCGCGGGCGGCTACCGGCCGGAGCGCTTCCTGCACCACTTCGCCGAGGTGGAGAAGCGGCTCTTCGCGCTCCGCGCCGGCCCCTTCGGCGATCCCGCCTTCGCGCCCGGCGCCGTGGCGGCGGCCCGCCGGATGGCCGACCCGGCCTTCGACCGCGCCCTGCGGGCCGAGGTCGGCGAGCGGGCCACCCCCTCCTCGGCCATCCCGGCGGGGGGGCCGGCGCCGCGCGTCGACGGCCACACCAGCCACCTGTCGGTGATCGACGCCGAGGGGAACGCGGTGTCGATGACCACCACCGTGAACGCCCCCTTCGGCGCCTGCGTGGTGGTCCCCGGGACCGGCATCCTGCTCGACGACGAGATGGACGACTTCGACGCCGCGCCCGGGACGCCCAACCTCTACGGCCTGGAGGGCAGCGGCGCCAACGCGGTGGCGCCCGGCAAGATCCCGCTCTCCTCGATGGCGCCGGCGCTGCTCTTCGACCCGGAGGGGCGGCTGCGGGTGGCGCTGGGCTCGCCCGGCGGCTCCACCATCCCCAGCACCGTGGCCCAGGTGATCGTCCACCTGCTGGACGACGGGATGCCGCTGGAGCAGGCGCTGGGCGCGCCCCGCATCCACCACCAGTGGATGCCGGACGAGATCCTGGTGGAACCCTGGGGGCTGGACGCCGCCACCGCCGCGGCGCTGGAGGCCCGCGGCCACGCCCTCCGCTTCCGGAAGGCCCCCTTCGGCAACCCGCAGGCGGTCTCGGTGGACGCGAGCGGCCGCCGCTTCGAGGCGGCCAGCGAGCCGCGGTACGACGGCCTGCCCGCCGCGCCATGACCGACCCGGCCGACTTCCCCGCCCTGGAGCCGGTCGGCGAGACCTCCTTCCTGCGCCACTGGGCCCAGCTCGACGCCGTGGTCCGCCTCGCCCCCCGGGTGGACCAGGGGGGCTCGCTGCTCTGCTGGTCGGCGGGCTGCGCCACCGGCGAGGAGCCCTACAGCCTGGCGATGGTGCTGCGCGAGGCGGGGCGCACCGGCGACCGGATCATCGCCACCGACACCGCCGAGGAGCGGCTGGCCCTGGCCCGGGCGGCGCGCTACGGCGACTGGACGCTGCGCCGGGTGGACGCGGCGCGGCGGCTGCGCTGGTTCCGGCGGCACGGGGAGGAGTGGGAGCTGCTGCCGGCGCTGCGGGACGCCGTCGAGTTCCGCCGCCACGATCTCGCCGCCGAGCCGCCGCCGTGGACCTTCGACGTGGTGCTGTGCCGCAACGTCCTCATCTACTTCAACCCGGGGCAGGCGCGCCGCGCCGCGGCCGCCCTGCTGGAGGCGGTGCGCCCCGGCGGGCTGCTGGTGCTGGGGCCGGTCGAGCTGCCGGCCGCCGAGGGGCTGCCGGTCGAGTGGGTGGAGCAGGACGGGGCGACGGTGCTCCGCCGGACAGGGTAGGCGCCGCCCGCGCCGGCCGGCGGCGGACGCCGGACGGGCCGCGGGCCAGTTCGGGACGGAAAGGACGGTCGATCATGTCGAGGCTCCGGGTCGCCGCATTCAGCATCTCCATCGACGGCTACGGCGCCGGTCCCGGCCAGGCCCTGGACCAGCCGATGGGCGCCGGCGGGATGGCGCTGCACGAGTGGGTCCTCGGCACGAGGACCTTCCAGCGGATGCACGGCGGGGCGGCCGGAGCGCCGGCCGGCGGCCCGGAGGGCCGGGTGGACGTCGACGACGCCTTCGCCGCGCGCAGCTTCGAGGGCGTCGGCGCCTGGATCCTGGGCCGCAACATGTTCGGGCCGCAGCGGGGCCCCTGGCCCGACGACGGCTGGAAGGGGTGGTGGGGCGCCGACCCGCCCTACCACGTGCCCGTCTTCGTGCTCACGCACCACGCCCGCGCGCCGCTCGAGATGGAGGGCGGGACGACGTTCCACTTCGTCACCGGCGGCATCCAGGCCGCCCTGGACCGCGCCAGGGAGGCGGCCCGGGGCCAGGACGTCCGGCTGGGCGGCGGGGTGGCCACCGTCCGGCAGTACCTCGCCGCGGGGCTGATCGACGAGCTCCACCTCGCCATCTCCCCCGTGCTGCTCGGCCGGGGCGAGCACCTCCTCGCCGGCATCGACGCGGCGGGCCTCGGCTACGCCTGCACGGAGCACGCCTCCACGGACCGGGCCACGCACGTCGTCCTGACGAGGTCGCGGGACCGGCGGTGAGCGGGGCCGGCGCCGTCCCCCGCGCCGCCGTCAGGGCCTGGCGGGCGGCTGCGCCGGGCGCGCGGTCACCGTGACCCGGTACACGCGCCGGATCCCGGCGCCCCCCGCCGAGCCGGCCGAGCAGAGGGTGGTGCCGGGCGCCACGCCCTGGAACGCCAGGCCCTGCGGGCCCTCGACCGGCGTCGCGATCCCGAGGTCGTCGCAGATGGGCGCGGCGGCCGGACACTGGATGGTCCCGGTCCGGCAGATGGAGACCGCCTGTCCGACGTAGGTGGTCAGCGGGAAGGGCGCGTCCTCGGCGCGGGCGGTCCCGGCGAGGGCGAGGGCGACGAGGGCGACGCAGCGCGGGGCGAGGCGCATGGCGCGAGCTTCGCTCCTTCCGGGCGCGCTGTCACGGGCGGGCCGGGACCCGCGCCCCGGCGGAGCCCGTGGGCAGCGCCGCCGTCGGCGCGCGACGAGGGGACCGGCCCGCTACGCCCCGAGCAGCGCCTGCACGGCGTCGAGCTGCGGCCTGGCGGCGGCGGCGTGGCGCGCCCGGCGGGCCCGCAGCTCGTTCACGATCTCCAGCGCCGTCCGGTCGCAGGGAGGCAGCTCGGCGTCCGAGCTCCCGAGCGGCGTGGTCCGCTCTCCCCACTTCACGAGGTGCGCGCACCAGGTGAGGCCGGCGCCGAAGGCGGGCAGGAGCAGCCAGGCGCCGGGCTTCACCCGGCCCTCCTCCAGGGCCTCGACCAGCGCCACCGGCACGGTGGCCGCCGACATGTTGGCGTACTTGTGCACGGTGAGCATGGTCCGCTCCGGCGAGGCGCCCAGCCGCCGCCCCACCGCGTCGATGATGCGCTGGTTGGCCTGGTGGGGGACGACGAGGTCCACGTCGCCGATGGAGAGCCCGCGCTTCGCCAGCGCCTCCTCGCCGGCCCGGGTCATCTCCAGCACCGCGCGCTTGAAGATCTCCTGCCCCTCGAAGATCCAGTGGGTGTGGCCGTAGGGGATGCCGAGGTTCGCGAAGCGGGCCCCGACGCCGCGGATGTCGAGGGCGCCGCGGGCGTCGGCGGCGCAGCCCAGCCGCTCCGCCAGCAGTCCCTCCTCCCGGTCGGTGGCCCGCACCACCACGGCGCCGCAGCCGTCGCCGAAGAGCACGGCGGTGTTGCGGTCCTCCCAGTCCATGAAGGGGCTGGGCACCTCGCCGCCGACCACCAGCGCCGTCTCCAGCACGCCGGTGCGGATCAGCGCGGTGGCGGTGGAGAGGCCGTAGAGGAAGCTGGTGCAGGCGGTGTTCAGGTCCATCGAGGCGGCGCGGGTGGCGCCGAGCCGGTGCTGGAGCCCGGAGGCCATGTTGGGCGCCAGCTCGTCGCCGACGGTGCTGCCGACGATGATCAGGTCGAGCGCCTCCGGCGCCACGCCGGCGCAGGCCAGCGCCCGGGAGGCGGCCACCCGCGCCAGCTCGCCCAGCGGCACGTGGGAGATCCGCCGCTCCTTCATGCCGGTGCGGCTGACGATCCACTCGTCGTCGGTGTCGAGGAAGGTGGCGAGGTCGGCGTTGGTCAGGACCGCGGGGGGCAGGCACTTCCCCCAGCCGGTGATGGCGGCGTGGATCATCGGTTTCCTCGAACGAGGGCGGAGGCGGCGGAACATAGCCCAGGCGGTCCGGCGCGCGCGTTACGCGGCGCGGCGAGACGTCGGGTGCGGGGCGCGGTGCTACGCTCGGGGGAGGATGCTCTTCGACGCCCGCCTGCTGGCGCGCGCCCTGCGCCCCGCCGACCTGGACGACCTGCGCTGGTTCGGCGTGGCCGGGGCGCTGGTGCCCCCCGAGGAGTCGGCCCCCCCGGCCGGCGCCGCCGGGCTGCGCGCCTCCTGGGAGGCGCTGGCCGGGCCGGTGCTGGGGCGGCTGCGCCGGGCCGGGCTGCACGGCGTCGCCGCGCTCGGCATCCCGCCGCGCCGCATCCCCTTCCGCGGCCTGGAGGCGCTGCTCCACGAGCTGCCCGACTTCCTCTCGCGCCCCGGGGTGGCGGCCATCGGCGAGGTGGGGCTGGAGGAGGGCGGGCCGCGCGAGGAGCGGGTGCTGGAGCGGCAGCTGGAGCTGGCGGCCGGCCTGCGGCTGCCGGTGGTGGCCCGCGCCCCCTGGCGGCGGCGCGAGGCCGTCACCCGGCGGCTGCTGGCGGTGCTCAAGGCCTCCCAGCTGGAGCCGGGGCGGGTCCTGGTGCAGGGGGTGGACGCGCGCACCGTGCGCATGGTCCGCGCCTGCGGCCACGCCGCCGGGCTGCCGGCGACCGGGAGCGAGGCGCTCGCCGAGGCGGTGGCGGTGGTCCGGGCCCACGGGCCCGAGGGGCTGGTGCTCTCCTCCGGCGCCGGCGAGGCGGGCGGCGACCTGCTGGCCCTGCCGCGGGCGGCGGGGCGGCTGCGCCAGGCCGGCCTCTCGGCGGCGGTGGTGCGGCGGGTCTGCGGCGGGAACGCCGCCCGGCTGCTGGGGATCGACCCGGCGGCGCTGCGGGAGAGGCGCTAGCGCCCCGTCCGCCGGCCGCGCCGCCAGTGGCCGCTGCGGCCGCCCTTCTTCTCGAGGAGGACGATCTCCTCGATGCGCATGCCGCGCTCGTACCGCTTCAGCATGTCGTAGACGGTGAGGCAGCCGGCGGCGACGGCCGCCAGCGCCTCCATCTCCACGCCGGTGCGATCCACGGTGCGGACGGTGGCGACGATCTCGACGCCGCCGGCCCGGGGCCGCGCCTCCACCTCCACGCCGGAGAGGGCGATGGGGTGGCAGAGCGGCACCAGCTCCGGCGTCCGCTTGGCGGCCATCACCCCGGCGAGCCGCGCCGCGGCGATGACGTCCCCCTTCTCCGACTCGCCGCGCCGGACGATGCGCACCGTGGCGGGCGCCATGCCGACGAAGCCGCGCGCCACCGCCACGCGCTCGGTCCGCTCCTTCGCGCCGACGTCGATCATCTTCATGCGGAGCTCGCCCTCCCCCCGGGACCGCCGGCTCCCCGGCCGGGACCGGGACGGGGGCGCCGGAGCGCTAGTGGATGCCCTTCTCGGCCAGCCAGCGCTCGGCGTCGATGGCGGCGGTGCAGCCGCTGCCGGCGGCGCTGATGGCCTGGCGGTAGGTCGGGTCGCAGACGTCGCCGGCGGCGAAGACCCCGTCCACGCTGGTGCGGCTCGAGGGGGAGTGGACCTTCAGGTAGCCGACCTCGTTCATCTCCAGCTGGCCCTTGAAGACGGCGGTGTTGGGCTCGTGGCCGATGCCCAGGAACATCCCCTTGAGCGGCAGGTCGCGCTTCGAGCCGTCCCGGGTGCTCTGGAGCCGCAGCCCGGTGACCCCCTTGCCGTCGCCCAGCACCTCGTCCACCGTCGCGTTCCAGGCGAAGTCGATCTTGGGGTTGTGGCGGGCCCGCTCCACCATCACCTTGGAGGCGCGCAGCTCGCCGCGCCGGTGCACGATGGTGACCTTGTTCGCGTACTTGGTGAGGAAGGAGGCCTCCTCCACGGCGGTGTCGCCGCCCCCCACCACCGCCACGTCCACGCCCCGGAAGAAGAAGCCGTCGCAGGTGGCGCAGGCCGAGACGCCCTTGCCGCGGTAGGCGGTCTCCGAGGGGATCCCCAGCCACTTCGCCGAGGCGCCGGTGGAGACGATCACCGCGTCGGCGGTGTAGGCCTCGGCCTCCTGCCAGATGCGGAAGGGCCGGGCGGAGAAGTCCACCCGGGTGACCTCGCCCAGCACGAAGCGGGTGCCGAAGCGCTCCGCCTGCTGCTTGAACTTCTCCATCAGCTCGGGCCCGAGGATGCCCTCGGGGAAGCCGGGGTAGTTCTCGACGTCGCTGGTGATGGTGAGCTGGCCGCCGGGCTGGAAGCCCTCGAAGAGCAGCGGCGCGAGGTTGGCGCGGGCCGCGTAGAGCGCGGCGGTGTAGCCGGCGGGGCCGGAACCGATGATGGCGAGCTTCTCGTGCTGGGCCATGTCCTCTCCTGTGGATCGGAATGCTTAGCGTGTGGGAGCCATCCTGTCATCGCCCGATTCGCGCCATCGGCCACCGATGGGGCGTGCTATGGTCCCGGGCCCATGTCCCACGTCGTCATCGGCTTCACGGCCATGGTGGTCGTGATGATCACCGTCCCGCTCCTGCTCGCCTGGATCGGGGGGCAGCGCAAGCTCCGCGTCGCCCGCACCGGCGGGGCGCTGGTGCTGCGGATGCCGCGCGGCCACCACGCGGTGCTGGCGGCGCTGGCCATCCTCCCCTTCGGCGCCTTCACCGTCCTGGCCCTGTCCGTCGCCTGGACGCCGTCGAGCGGCTCGGGCCGCTTCGTCCTGGCCGGCTTCACCGGGCTCCTGGGGACGATCCTCGGCGGCTGGCTGCTGCTGCTCGAGGCCCGCGGCTGCCTCCGGGTGGACGACGCCGGCTTCGAGCGGGTGGGGGCGCTGCGGCGCCGCCGGGCGGCCTGGGGCGACGTCGCCAAGCTCACCTTCAACCCGGTGAGCAACTGGTTCTTCATGACCCTGGCGGGCGGCGGCCGGATCTACGTCACCGAGGGGCACGACGGCATCGCCAGCTTCGCGGAGGTGGCGCTCCAGCGGCTGCCGCCGAAGGTGCTCGCCGACAGCCCGGAGGCCGCGCAGGCGCTGCGCGAGGTGGCCGAGAGCTGAGGCCCTACGGCCGGGCCGGCCGCAGCGCCCGCACCGCGACGCCGTCGCGCTCCAGGCGCTCCCGCACCGCGCGCGCCAGCTCCGGCGCGCCGGGCGTGTCCCCGTGCAGGCAGAGGGTGTCGGCGGCCACCGGCACCACCGTCCCGTCGGCGGCCACCACGCTGCGCTCCCGGGCCAGCCGCGAGGCGCGCGCCGCCACCGCCGCCGGGTCCTCCACCAGCGCCCCCGGCTGGCCGCGGGGCACCAGGGTCCCGCGCGCCGTGTAGCCCCGGTCGGCGAAGGCCTCCTCGGCGCAGGCCAGCCCCAGCCCCCGGACCACGCCGGCCATGGCCGAGCCGGCCAGGCAGACCACCACCAGGCCGGGGTCCACCTCGCGCACCGCCTCGGCCACGGCCCGCGCCAGCGCCGCGTCGCCGGCGGCGGCGTTGTAGAGCGCGCCGTGCGGCTTCACGTGGACGAGCGGCACGCCCTCGTCGCGGCAGACGGCGAGCAGGGCGCGGACCTGCGCCGCCACGTCGGCGCGCACCTCGGCGGGCGAGCGCGCCAGCCGCTCCCGGCCGAAGCCGGCGCGGTCGGGGTAGGAGGGGTGGGCGCCGACGGCGACGCCGTGGCGGCGCGCCAGCCGGACGGTGGCGCGCATGCTGGCCTCGTCCCCGGCGTGGCCGCCGCAGGCCACGTTGGCCGAGGTGACGAGCGGCATGAGCCGCTCGTCCTCGCCGGCTCCCTCGCCCATGTCGCAGTTCAGGTCGATGGTCGCGCCCGCCACGTCGTCACCTCGCTCGCCGGCTCCCGGCCTTCCCGCCCGCGGCCCGGGCCACGCGCCGCGCCAGCCCGTCGATCCAGGCCCGCTCCGCCCGGAGCGCCGCCACCGCCTCGGCCTGGCGGCAGGCGGCGAAGCGGACCTCGTCCCCGGCCCGGGCCTGCGCGAGCAGGCGCAGGTCCGGCCCGGCGATGGTCGCGATCTTGGCGTAACCGCCGGCGGTGTGGCAGTCCACCATCATGGCGATGGGCAGGCCGCTGCCGGTCACCTGCACCGCGCCCGGGAGGATGGGGTCGGTGAGGATGTCGGCGGCGCCGCGCAGCCGCACCGCGGGGCCCTCCAGGCGGTAGCCCATGCGGTCGTTCTGCGGGGTCACCTTCCAGGCCGTTCCCAGGAAGGTGGCGATCCCCTCCTCGGTGAACCGGTCCTCCTGCGGGCCGAGCAGCACGCGGAGCCGGGCACCCCCGCCGCAGGGGGGCCTCTCCTCCGGGCCGAGCGCCTGCGGCGGCGGCGGGCGGCCGGTGGGCCGGCCGACGGGGAGCCGGTCGCCGGCGCGCAGCGCCCGGCCCTCCAGGCCGCCGACGGCGGCGCGGGTGTAGGTGGAGCGGCTGCCCAGCACCGGCGGCACGGCGACGCCGCCGCGCACCGCCAGGTAGGCGCGCACGCCGGCGCGGCAGGCGCCGAAGGCCAGCGTGCTCCCGGCCGGCGCCAGGAAGGAGGACCAGGGCGGCAGCGGGGAGCCGTCCAGCGTGGCGGAGAGGTCGGCGCCGGCCAGGGCGGCGAGGGCCGGCGCCTCGAAGCGCCAGGTGCCGCCCGCCAGCGTCAGCTCCACCGCCGCCGCCCCGGGCTCGTTGCCGGCGAGGAGGTTGGCGGCGGCCAGCGCCAGCCGGTCCATGGCGCCGGCCACCGGCATGCCGGAGGCCCGCCAGCCCGGCCGCCCGGCGTCCTGCACCGTGCAGAGCAGCCCCGGCTTCACCACCGCGATCACCGCTCCACCTCCGGCTCGAAGCCCCCGGCGGCCACGGCGCGCGCCGTCTCCTCGTAGGCCTCGCGCCCCACCGGAACGAAGCGCAGCCCCTCGCCGGCGGCGAGGAGGAAGGGGCGGGCGGCGCCCGGCGCCGGGTCGAAGAGCCGCAGCGGGGTGCGCCCCAGCACCCGCCAGCCCCCCGGGCTCTCCACCGGGTAGATGCCGGCCTGGAGCCCGGCGATGGCCACCGAGCCGGCCGGGGTGCGGAGCCGCGGCGAGTCGAGGCGCGGGCAGGCGAGCCGCGGGTCGAGGCCGCCCAGGTAGGGGAAGCCCGGCGTGAAGCCGAGCAGGTAGATGCGGTAGACCGGCGCGGCGTGGAGGGCGACCACCTCCCCGGGCGGGAGGCCGGCGCGCCGCGCCACCTCCTCGAGGTCGGGCCCGAGCTCGCCGCCGTAGCAGACCGGGACGCGGACCACGCGGCGCGGGGGCTCGGGCGCGGCGCCGGCCACCTGGCGCGCCAGCGCCTCCAGCCGGCGCGCCAGCGGCGCGCGCGCGGTCCGGAGGGGATCGAAGACCACCAGCAGCGAGGCGTAGCTCGGCACCACCTCGAGCACCCGCGCGCCGAGGTCGCGGGCCACGGCGCGCGCCAGGGCGTGCACCCGGGCGTTCACCACCGGTTCCACCTCGGTGCCCAGCTCGACGGTGATCCCGCCCTCGCCCTGGGAGAGGAGGCGGATCACCGGCGGCGCCCGCGGCGCGGCCCGGCGCCCGCGCCGTTCCCGCCCAGGCTGACGGTGGCGGTGCGGGAGGCCTGGTCGTAGGCGCCCGCCTGGCCGCGGAGGAACTGGGCGTGCCCGGCGAGCCGGTCGGCCTCGTCGTCGGAGCGGGTGAAGCCCGAGACCAGGCAGTCGTCGCGGACCTGCTTGTAGCGGCCGCACAGGTCGGCGCCGGAGGAGGTGGTGGAGAAGTAGACCTCCTTGCCGCGCTTCTCGCCGCGCACCAGCCCGGCCGCGGCCAGCTTCTTCAGCGAGTAGGAGACCACGTGGGTGTCCTCGACGTCGAGGACGAAGCAGATGTCGGCGATGCGCTTGGCGGCGTGCCGGTGGTGGACGTGGTGCAGCACCAGCACGTCGATGGGCGCCAGCTCCCGCTTGCCGCCGGTGGCGGTGGCCATGCAGCGCAGCATCCAGCGCTCGAAGGCGTGCCAGGCGACGATCAGGCCGAACTCGAAGCCCGACAGCTCCGGGTAGGAGGCCGCCAGGTGCGAGGAGGTGACGAACAGGGGCCGCGCCGGGCCCCGTCTGGCACGACGTGTCGACAAAACGTCGGCAAAATATCGCCGTCCCGTTGACTCGGTCAAATGGCGGCCGGTATCGTTCGCCACCGTACCCGCCAGGGGGCCGTCACCCGGCCCGCGCTCCAAGGAGGAACCGACATGATCCGCCTCGCCCGCGCCGCATCGCTGCTCGCAGCCCTCTGCCTGGCCGCCCCGGCGGCGGCCCAGGAGGAGGTGCGCATCGGCGTCATCTACCCGCTCACCGGCGCCGCCGCCTCCACCGGCCTGGAGCTGAAGAACGCCGCCCAGCTGGCCGCCGACCTCATCAACGGCACCGACAAGTCGCTGGGCCTGGCGCTGGCCGGCGCCGGCGGCCTGCCCAACCTCCACCACGCCAAGCTCAAGCTGATCTTCGCCGACCACCAGGGCAACCCGCAGGTGGGCGCCTCGGAGGCGGAGCGGCTCATCACCCAGGAGAAGGTGGTGGCGCTGGGCGGCTGCTACTTCAGCAGCGTCACCGCCACCGCCAGCCAGACCGCGGAGCGCTACGGCATCCCGTTCGTGAACGGCGAGTCCTCGGCGCCGAACCTCACCCAGCGCGGCTTCAAGTGGTTCTTCCGCACCACGCCCCACGACGAGCTCTTCGTCCGCAACTCCTTCGAGTTCCTCAAGGACCTGGAGAAGCGCAAGGGCGTCCAGGTGAAGCGCATCGCCATCCTCGCCGAGAACACCGAGTTCGGCACCGGCGCCGCGGCGCTCCAGGAGAAGTTCGCCAGGGAGAACGGCTACGAGGTCGTCGCCAAGGTGCTCTACCCGCCCAAGTCCGCCCAGCTCACCAGCGAGGTGCAGAAGCTCAAGGCCGCGCGGCCCGACGTGGTCATGCAGTCCTCCTACCTGGGCGACGCCATCCTCTCGGTGAAGACCTACAAGGACCTGGGCTTCCTCCCCACGGCGCTGGTGGCCAACGACGCCGGCTTCAACGACTCGGAGTTCCTGAAGACGGTGGGCAAGGACGGCAACGGCATCATCTCCCGCGAGGTCTGGGCCCTCGACCTGGCGGCGCAGAAGCCGGTCATCGCCAAGGCCAACGCGCTGCTCCAGGCCCGCCACCACGTGAACTTCAACGGCAACTCGGCGCGGGCCTTCACCGCCATCTTCGCGCTGGCCGACGCCATCAACCGGGCCGGCTCGACCAAGCCCGAGGCCATCCAGAAGGCGCTGCGCGAGACCAACATCCCCGGCGACCAGCTGATCATGCCCTGGGCCGGCATCCAGTACGACGCCACCGGCCAGAACAAGCTCGGCGCCGGCATCATCGTCCAGGTCCAGGACGGCAAGTACGTCACCGTCTGGCCCTTCGCGCTCGCCTCCAAGGACGTGGCCTGGCCGCTGCCGGCCTGGGACAAGCGCTAGCCTGGACCCGCGAGAGACCAGGCCCCCGTCCCCCGGCCGCGCCGGGGGACGGGGGCGCCGCGCATGACCCAGATCCTCCTCCAGACCGTCCTCTCCGGCGTCCTCATCGGGCTGGTCTACGCCCTGGTGGCCGTGGGGCTCACGCTCATCTTCGGCGTGATGGACATCGTGAACTTCGCCCACGGCGAGTTCCTGATGCTCGGCATGTACGCCAGCTTCTGGGGCTGGGCGCTGTGGAAGCTCGACCCGCTCTTCACGCTCCCCTTCACCGCGCTCGGCCTCTTCGCCGTCGGCGCGCTGCTCTACCGCCTGGTCATCCGGCGCATCATCGACGCGCCCATGCTCTCGCAGGTCTTCACCACCTTCGGCCTGATGATCCTCTTCCGCGGCCTGGCCCAGTACCTGTGGAGCCCCGACTTCCGCTCGGTCGAGCACACCGTGGTGGACGGCAAGGTGGCCTTCGGCGGCCTCTCCTTCGGCCTGCCCCAGGTGACGGCGGCGGCCGGGGCGGTGGTCACCACCGGCGCGGTCTGGTGGTTCCTGCGCTTCACCCGCCTGGGCGCGGCGCTGGAGGCCACCGCCGCCGACCGGGAGGCGGCGGCGCTCATGGGCATCGACGGCCAGAAGATGTTCGCGCTGGCCTGGGGCATCGGCGCCGCCTGCGCCGGGGTGGCCGGGGCCCTGCTCTCCTCCACCTACCCGATCTTCCCCGACGTCGGCGCCAGCTTCATCCTGGTGGCCTTCGTGCTGGTGGCGCTGGGCGGCTTCGGCAGCGTCACCGGGGCCTTCTGGGCCGGCATCCTGGTGGGCGTGGTCGAGGTGGTGGGCGGGTTCCTCTGGGATCCCGCCTACAAGATGGTGCTGGTGCTGTCCCTCTACCTGCTGGTGGTGTGGCTGCGCCCCCAGGGGCTGCTGGGGAAGGCATGAGCCGGCGCGCCGGGACCGCGGCCCTGCTCGCGGCGCTGCTCCTCGCCGCGCTCTTCCCGCTCGCCGTCGCCCGCCCCGCCTGGCAGAACACCGCCATCCTCATGCTGATGGCGGCGCAGCTGGGCGTGGCCTGGAACATCCTCGGCGGCTACGCCGGCCAGGTCTCGCTGGGCCACGCCGCCTTCTTCGGGACCGGCGCCTACGTCTCCTCGCTGCTCTCGATGCGGCTCGGGCTCTCGCCGTGGCTGGGCATGCTGGCCGGCGCCCTGGTCGCCAGCGCCTTCGCCGTGGTGGTCGGCTGGCCCTGCTTCCGGCTCAAGGGGCACTACTTCGCCATGGCCACCATCGCGGTGGTGGAGATCGTCCAGGCGGTGGTGAACGGCTGGGAGCGGCTCGGGGGCGCGGTGGGGCTCTACCTGCCGCTCGCCGAGACCGGCTTCGGCGGCTTCGTCTTCAACCGGTCCAAGCTGCCCTACTACTACATCGCCCTGGCGCTGCTGGTCCTGACGCTGGCGGTGAACTGGCTGGTGGCGCGCAGCCGCACCGGCTACTACCTGCGCGCCATCAAGGACGAGCCCGACGCCGCCCGCAGCCTGGGCGTGTCGCTGACCCGCTACAAGCTCCAGGCCATCGCCCTCTCCGCGGCGCTGGCCGCCATGGGCGGCACCCTCTACGCCCAGAAGGAGCTGTTCATCGACCCGGGCTCGACGCTCTCCACCTCCCTCTCCATCAAGATGTCGCTGGTGGCCATCCTCGGCGGCGTGGGCACGCTCTTCGGGCCGGTGATCGGCGCCGCCGTGCTCACCGCCGTCGAGGAGGGGAGCCGGGTGATCTTCGGCGGCACCGGGCGCGGCACCGACCTGGTGGTCTACGGCCTGCTCATCGTGCTCTTCGCCGTCTACCAGCCGGCCGGGATCATGGGCTGGATCACCGGGCGCTGGCTGGGGCCGCGGGCGGAGCGCCCGGAGGAGGAGCCGTGACCCCGCTCCTCGAGGTGGAGCGGCTCACCAAGCGCTTCGGCGGCCTCACCGCCAACGAGGACGTGAGCTTCACCGTGGGCGAGGGGGAGATCGCCGGCCTCATCGGCCCGAACGGCGCCGGCAAGACGACGGTCTTCAACTCCCTGGCCGGCTTCTTCGCCCCCAGCGCCGGCTCGATCCGCTTCCGGGGCGAGGAGATCGCCGGCCTGCCGCCCGAGGCGGTCGCCGCCCGGGGCGTGGCCCGCACCTTCCAGATCGTCCGGATCTTCAAGGGCATGACGGTGCTCGAGAACGTGCTGGTGGGCGCGCTGCTGCGCCACCGGGCGGTGCCCGACGCGGTGGCCCGGGCGCGCGAGGCGCTGCGCTTCACCGGCCTGGAGCGGCGCGCCGCCGACCCGGCGGGCCGGCTCACCGTGGCCGAGCAGAAGCGGCTGGAGGTGACGCGGGCGCTGGCCACCGAGCCCCGGCTGCTGCTGCTCGACGAGGTGATGGCCGGCCTGACCGCCGCCGAGGTCCAGGACGCGGTGGAGATGGTGCGGCGCATCCGCGACCGGGGCATCGCCTGCGTGGTGGTGGAGCACGTGATGGAGGGCATCATGCCCATCGCCGACCGCATGCTGGTGCTGGAGCGCGGGCGGCTCATCGCCGACGGCCCGCCCCGGGCCATCGCCAACGACCCGGCGGTGATCGCCGCCTACCTCGGGGAGGAGTACCGTGCTCCGGGCGCGTAGCCTCCGGGTCTGCTACGGCCGGGTGCCGGCGGTCCACGACGTCAGCCTCTCGGTCGACGCCGGCCAGATCGTGGCGGTGGTGGGGGCCAACGGCGCCGGCAAGTCCACGGTGCTGCGGGCCCTGGCCGGCCTGAACCGCCTCGACGCCGGCGCCATCGAGCTGGACGGCCGGCGCGTCGACGGGCTGCGCGCCGACCAGCGGGTGCCGCTGGGGATCTCGCTGGTGCCCGAGGGCCGCCACCTCTTCCCGCGCCTCAGCGTGCAGCGGAACCTCGAGCTCGGCGCCTTCACCCGCCACGACCGGGCCGAGGTGGCCGCCTCGCTGGAGCGGGTCGTCGAGATCTTCCCCTTCCTGAAGGACCGGCGGCAGCAGGCGGCCGGGACCCTCTCCGGCGGGGAGCAGCAGATGGTGGCCATCGCCCGGGGCCTGATGTCCCGCCCGCGCCTGCTGCTGCTCGACGAGCCGTCCTGGGGCATCGCCCCCATGCTGGTGGCCCGGATCTTCGAGACCATCGCCGCCATCAACCGCTCCGGGGTCGCCATCCTGCTGGTGGAGCAGAACGTGAAGCGGGCCCTCTCGGTCGCCCACCGGGCCACGGTGATCCAGACCGGCCGGGTGGTGGCCGAGGGCGCGGCCGGGGAGCTGCTGCGGAGCGACCTGGTGCGGCAGGCCTACCTCGGCCTGTAGCCGCGGAGCGGAGGCCATGAGCGACGACACCCCACGGACCCCGGCCGAGCTGCGGCGGGCCTGCCGCGACGGGCGCTGGGACCGGCCCACCGCCGGCGTCGCCGGCGGCTCGGTCCAGGCCAACCTCGTGGTCGTCCCGCGCGAGGCGGCCTTCGACTTCCTGCTCTTCTGCCAGCGCAACCCCAAGCCCTGCCCGGTGATCGAGGTGGTGGAGGCGGGGAGGGTGGAGCCGGCCTGCGCCCCGGGCGCCGACCTGCGCACCGACCTGCCGCGCTACCGCGTCTACCGCGACGGGAAGCTGGCCGGGGAGCGCGCCGAGGTGCGCGACCTGTGGCGGGACGACCTGGTCTCCTTCCTCATCGGCTGCAGCTTCTCCTTCGAGGAGGCGCTCTCCGCGGCCGGCGTGCCGCTGCGCCACGTCGAGTCGTGCAGCAACGTGCCCATGTACCGGACCGCGGTGGCCACCGCGGCGGCCGGCCGGTTCCGCGGGCCGCTGGTGGTGAGCATGCGCCCCGTCCCCGCCGCCCAGGTGGCGCTGGCGGTCCAGGTCACGGCGCGCTTCGAGCGGGTCCACGGGGCGCCGGTGCACGTCGGCGCGCCCGAGGCGCTGGGGATCCGCGACCTCTCGCGGCCGGACTGGGGGGACCCGGTGGAGATCCGGCCCGGCGAGCTCCCGGTGTTCTGGGCGTGCGGCGTCACCCCCCAGGCCGCCGTCCTGGCCAGCGGCCTGCCCTTCTGCATCACCCACGCCCCCGGCCACATGTTCGTGACCGACCTCGCCAACGCCTCGCTAGCGACCGGCGGGTAGCCGCGCTAGCCCGCGGCCCGCGGGTGGCCCTCGTGCTCCTGCCGCCAGTGGCTCAGCCAGTGCGCCGGCGGGAACAGCGCCAGCGCCGCCAGGGCCACCGCCACGGCGACGTCGTGGAAGGCCGTCCCCATCGACGCGTGCGGCATCACCATCGCCCCCATGAGCAGCCAGGCGGCGACCACCACCATGAGCCAGCGGACGCCCGGCCGGCCCGGCGAGACGAAGGCCAGGAAGGCGACGGCGCTCACCGCGGCCGCGCTCAGCATGCTGCTCCAGGCGGTGGCGGTGGTGTGCGGCAGGACGAAGGCGGAGATGAACAGCCAGACGGCGAGGAGCTGGTTCAGCAGCAATGCGATCATCGGGTGCCTCCACTTCCGCGCGCCCGCGGCGCGCCCGGGTCCTGGTGACTCCACGCTTCGCCGTCGAGGATAGACCCCGGGGAGGGCCCGTCCACGGCGGCGGCCGCGTCCAAACGGGTTGACGAGATCGGGTGCGGCGGGCGGTCAGTGCGCGGGGCGGCGCGCGGCGAAGAGGACCCGGCGGTAGGTGTAGAGGTAGGGGTGGGCCGGGGCCAGCTCGGCGAGGAGCCGCGCGCGGTAGCGCTCCAGATAGCGCGGCCAGAGGTCGGCCGGCAGCCGCTCCTTCCAGTCGTTGAGCAGCGTCCCCATCACCCAGTCCACCACCGCCTCCGGGGCCTCGAGCAGGTGCGGGTAGACGCGGAGCGAGACGTCGAGCTCCACGAAGCCGGCGGCGTGGAGCAGCTCGGCGTAGCGCTCCGGCGCCAGCACGGTGCGCTCCTTGCGCCAGCCGCCCAGGGCCGAGCGGAACGGCTCCTCCTCGCCGGTCTCGCGCGCCACCCGGTGGGAGGGGTGGTCGTGGTTGTCGGGCACCTGCACCGCGAGCTGGCCGCCCGGCGCGACCCGCTCGCAGAGGCGCGGCACCAGCCGCTCGTGGCCGGGCAGCCAGTGGATGGCGGCGTTGGAGATCACCACGTCCCAGCGCCCGGCGGCGGCGTCGAGGTCGCCGGGCTCGAAGCGCAGCCCGCCGCCGGCGTGCGCCGCGGCCCGGGCCAGCATCGCCGGCGAGCGATCGATCCCCAGGGTCTCGGCGGCGTGGAGCCGCTCGTGGGCCAGCCGGGTCAGCTCGCCGGTGCCGCAGCCCAGGTCCAGGATCCGCAGGCCGGGGCGGGGGGTCACCAGCGCCAGGAGGTCGAGGAAGGGGCGGCTGCGCTCGTCCCGGAAGCGGGCGTACTGCTCGGGGTCCCAGCTGTCCTGCGCCACGGCGGCACCTCCGGTCCTCGGGGGGCTCCATCCTAGCGGACCGGGGGCCGGCGGGAGGCCCCGGAATGCATTGACCTTTCGGGCGGTTTTCACTTAGATCCGCCGGTCGAAACGCCGCCGCACCCACCCCCAGGAGCCCCATGCATCGCTTGTACTTCGTCCCCCTCCTCGCGCTGGCCGTGGCCTGCCAGAAGCCCGTCACCACCGCGGCCAAGACGCCGGAGGCCGACTCCTCCGCGCCCGTCGCCCGCTTCACCGGAGGCGTGGTCACCGCCGGAGAGCTGGACGCCGCCATCTACGAGACCAAGAAGCAGGCGCTCGACCAGCTGGTCCTGCGCAAGCTGGTCGAGGCCAAGGCGAAGGCGGAGGGCATCACCGCCGAGGCCCTCTTCAAGCGCGAGGTGGCGGACAAGGTGAAGGCGCCGAGCGACGCCGAGATGAAGGCCTTCTACGACCAGCAGAAGGCGCGCCAGCCCAACCTGCCGCCCTTCGACCAGGTGAAGGAGCAGGTGGCGCAGTACCTGAGCCGCGGCGACCAGCAGAAGGCGCAGCAGGCCTTCCTGGAGAAGCTGCGCGAGGACGCGAAGGTGGAGGTGCTGCTCACCCCGCCGCGGGTGAAGGTCGCGGCCGAGGGGCCGTCGAAGGGGCCGGAGAAGGCGCCGGTGACCATCGTCGAGTTCTCCGACTACGAGTGCCCGTACTGCGGCAAGGCCGAGGAGACGGTGCAGGAGGTCCTCAAGACCTACGGCGACAAGGTCCGGCTGGTCTACCGGGACTTCCCGCTGCCCTTCCACCCGCACGCCGAGAAGGCGGCCGAGGCGGCCCACTGCGCCGAGGACCAGGGCAAGTACTGGGACATGCACGGGCTGCTCTTCGCCAACCAGCAGAAGCTCGCCGAGAGCGACCTGAAGGAGCACGCCAAGGGGCTGGGGCTCGACGCCGCCAAGTTCGAGAAGTGCCTCTCCTCGGGCGAGAAGGCCGCGGTGGTCGAGGCCAACAAGAAGGCCGGCGCCGAGGTCGGCGTGACCGGCACGCCCGCCTTCTTCATCAACGGCGTGATGATCTCCGGGGCCCAGCCCTTCAGCGAGTTCAAGCAGATCATCGACCGCGAGCTGGCGCAGAAGTAGCGTCGCCGGCGGCACCTGCGGGGCTCCGGGGCCGTGCGCCCGGGGCCCCGCGTCGTTAGAACGAGGCGACGCACCGGAGGCTCCATGGGCGCCTACGACCACCAGCCGCTCCCCGCCATCGCCCCGCGGCGGCGGACCCGCCAGCTCCGCGTCGGCGGCGTGCCGGTGGGCGGCGGCGCGCCCATCCCGGTGCAGTCGATGACCACCACCCAGACCCCCGACGTCGAGGGGACCCTGGCGCAGGTCCGGGCGCTGGCCGAGGCCGGCGCCGACATCGTCCGCCTCGCCGTCCCCGACGCCGACGCGGCGGCGGCGCTGCCGGCCATCGTCCGGGGCACGCCGGTGCCGCTGGTGGCCGACATCCACTTCGACTACCGGCTGGCCCTGAAGGCGCTGGCCGCCGGCATCCACTGCATCCGCCTGAACCCGGGCAACATCGGCAGCGCCGACCGCGTCCGGGAGGTGGTGAAGGCGGCGGCGGAGCGGCGCGTCCCCATCCGCATCGGCGTGAACGCCGGCTCGCTGGAGGAGGACATCGTCGAGCGGCACGGCTGGCCCACCGCCGCCGGCATGGTGGAGAGCGCCGAGCGGCACATCCGCCTCCTCGAGGACCTGGGCTACGGAGAGATCAAGGTCTCGCTGAAGGCCCACGACGTGGCCATGACCGTCGAGGCCAACCGCCTCTTCTCGCGGCGCTTCGACTACCCGCTGCACCTGGGCGTCACCGAGGCCGGCACGCTGCTGGCGGGGACGGTGAAGAGCGCCGCCGGGCTGGGCATCCTGCTCGCCGAGGGCATCGGCGACACCGTGCGGGTCTCGCTGGCCGCCGACCCGGTGGAGGAGGTTCGGGTGGCGCGCCTGCTCCTCAAGGCCATGGGTCTCAAGTTCGGCGGGGCGACGCTCACCGCCTGCCCCACCTGCGGCCGCTGCTCGGTGGGCATGATCCCCATCGCCGAGCGGGTCGAGCGGCGCCTCTCCACGCTCAAGGGCGAGGTCAACGTCGCGGTGATGGGCTGCGAGGTGAACGGCCCCGGCGAGGCCCGCGCCGCCGACGTGGGCGTGGCCTACGGCCACGAGGGCGTGGGGCTGCTCTTCAAGAACGGCCAGATCGTGAAGCGCATGAAGGCCGAGGAGCTGGAGGACGCCCTGGTCGAGGAGGCCACCCGCATCTCGGCGGAGCGGGCGGCGAAGTAGGGCCCGCCGGCCGCCTCCCCGGCCCGCCCGGCGCCGGGCGAAGGGCCGCGCGTCCCCCGCCGCGGCGCCGCCTCAGGGAGGCGGGATCGCCCGCCCCAGCGCCTCGGCCATCAGCCCCATGCAGAGGCCGAGCACCGCGAGGTGCAGGGCGAGCAGCGCCGCGGTGCGCCGCGGGCGCGGCCGCCGGTGCGCCGTCCAGCCGAGCCGGACGGCCGAGAGGCAGGCGGCGACGGCGACGACCAGCGCGGCGGTGGCAAGCGGATCGCCGCCGAGCAGCGCCCGCCCGCGGGCCAGCGGGGTGAGCCCCAGCACCCAGAGCCCGGCGACCAGCTGGGCCCCGGCCACCACCGCGAAGCCGGTGGTGGCGCGGGCGAAGGGGACGGCCGCCGGGCCGCCCGCCTCCGCCGGCCGCGCGGTCCACCAGGCCCGCAGGACCGCCGCCGCCGCCAGGGCCGCCAGGGCCACGTGGATCGCCGCGGCGGCGCTCACCGCGCCACCCTCCCGCCGGCGGCCGGCTCGCGGGTGCTCACGGACGCTCTCCCTTCCCGAGCCGCTCCAGCGCGCCCGCCAGCGCCCAGCGCTCCTCGTCGGTGCCCTGGAAGCTCAGGATCATCGCCGAGCTGAGCCGGTCGAGGTGGGCCACGCGCTCGTAGGCCTGCGCCCGGGTCCAGCCGCGCACCCGGGGGGCGAGGGGATTCCTCGACATGGGGCCGTCGAGCACGTGGCAGGAGAGGCAGAAGCTCCGGAGCTTGTGCGCGCCCAGCCGCCGCTCGGCGCTGGGCGGCGCCGCCGGCCGCCAGGGGCCGTGGAACCAGGCGGCGCTGCCGGCGAGGAGCGCCAGCCCGGCGAGCGGCAGGAGGCGTCGGAGCCGGTCCACGGGAGGTGTCTACCCCGCCCCGGCGGCGCGGGAAAGGGGCTGGGGCGGCCCCCCGGGGCCGGGGTATAACCCGCCCACCATGAGAGCCGCCCGCTTCAGCCAGATCTTCGTCCCCACGCTCAAGGAGGCGCCCGCCGACGCGCAGGTGGCCTCGCACCGGCTGCTGGTGCGCGCCGGCTTCATCCGGCAGCTCGGCGCCGGCATCTACGACTACCTGCCGCTGGCGAAGCGCACCCTCGCCCGCGTCGAGGCCATCGTCCGCGAGGAGATGGACGCCGTCGGCGGCCAGGAGTTCGAGCTGCCCGCGCTCCACCCGGCGGAGATCTGGAAGGAGAGCGGCCGCTGGACGGTGATGGGCGACAACATGTTCCGGCTCAAGGACCGCAAGGGCGGGGACTACTGCCTGGGCATGACCCACGAGGAGATCTTCACCGCCATCGCCCGCGCCGAGCTGCGCTCCTACCGGCAGCTGCCGCAGGTCTGGTACCAGATCCAGACCAAGTTCCGCGACGAGCCGCGGCCCAAGTCGGGCCTGCTGCGGGTCCGCCAGTTCACCATGAAGGACGCCTACTCCTTCGACCTGGACGCCGCCGGGCTGGACCGGAGCTACGAGGACCAGCGGGTGGCCTACGAGCGGATCTTCACCCGCTGCGGCCTGGACTTCGTGGCGGTGCAGGCCCACTCCGGCGCCATGGGCGGCAGCGCCTCCCAGGAGTTCATGGTGCGCACCGACGCCGGCGAGGACGACGTCGCCGCCTGCCCGCGGTGCCGGTACGCCGCCAACGCCGAGACCGCCCGGTCGAAGGGGCCGCTGGCGCCGCTGCGGCCGGGGCCGGCGCTGGACGTGCCGCGGCGCTTCCCCACCCCCGGCGTCCGCACCATCGAGGCGCTGGCGAAGCCGCCCCACGGCCGCCCGGCCGCCATGCAGCTCAAGACCCTGGTCTACATGGGCGACGAGAAGCCGGTCCTGGCGGTGGTGCGCGGCGACGACGAGCTGAACGAGGCCAAGCTGCAGACCGCCTGCGGCGCCGCGGTGCTGCGGCCGGCCCGCCCCGAGGAGATCCGGCCGCTGCTCGGCGCCGATCCCGGCTCGCTGGGGGCGGTGGCCTTCTCGGCGGCCCCGGTCTACGTGGACGAGTCGCTGCGGGGCGCCGCCGGGATGGTCACCGGCGCCAACCAGGACGACGTCCACCTCGAGGGCGTGGACGTGGCCCGCGACCTGCTGTGGCACGCCGCCGTCGCCGACCTGCGCAGCGTCCGGGCCGGCGAGGGCTGCCCGCGCTGCGACGGGACCCTCGACCTCTTCAAGGCGCTGGAGGTGGGCCACATCTTCAAGCTCGGCACCAAGTACTCCGAGTCGATGAAGGCCAGCGTGCTCGCCGCCGACGGCAAGGAGGTGCCGCTGGTGATGGGGAGCTACGGCATCGGCGTGGAGCGCATCATGGCCGCGGCCATCGAGCTGCACCACGACGCCGACGGCATCGTCTGGCCGATGGCCATCGCCCCGTACCAGGCCACGGTGCTGACGCTGGGCCAGGAGCCGGAGCTGCGGGCCGCCGCCGAGGAGGTGCTGGGCCAGCTGGAGCGCGCCGGCGTCGACACGCTCTACGACGACCGCGACGAGCGGGCCGGGGTGAAGTTCAAGGACGCCGACCTGCTCGGCATCCCCATCCGCGTGGCCGTCGGCAGGAAGGGGCTCGCCGGGGGCACGGTGGAGTGGAAGCGGCGCGGCACCAAGGAGGTCCAGCTGGTGCCGCTCGGCGAGGTCGGGGCGAAGGCCCGGGCGCTGGTGGAGGCGGAGACCCGGAGGCCGTAGCGCGCGGGAGGGGACGTGAGGCTCAAGCTCGTCATCGGCACCGCCGGGGAGGTGGCGCTCCCGGCCCGCGAGGCGGCGGCGGCGGGGCTCTCGGCCGAGGCCGGCGTCGAGTGGAGCGCCCTCCCCGGGATGGGCGTCGCCCACGAAGCGGGACAGGCGGGCGGGGCCTGGTTCGCCGGGACGCTGGGGGCCGCCTCCTTCGCGGAGGTGGCGCAGCTCGTGGCCTCGGGGCTCCTCAGCGGCGCGCTGCACCTCGCCGTCCCGGCCGGGCCGCCGCCGGTGCGCAAGAGCGTCTTCTTCCGCGAGGGGCAGGTGATCTTCGCCTCCTCCACCGACCCGGCCGACCGGCTCGGGCCGGTGCTGGAGCGCACCGGGCAGGTGCCGGCCGGCACGCTGGAGCGCTGCTCGCCGCGGGTCGGTCCGGGGCGCCCGCTGGGCCAGGTGCTGGTGGAGGAGGGGATCCTCACCGCCGGCCAGCTGTACGACGCGGTGGTGGCGCAGGTGCGCGAGATCTTCCTCTCGGCCTTCGAGGCCCGCGCCGGGGAGTTCCTCTTCCGCCAGGGGCCGCCCGACGAGCGAAACGCGGTGCGGCTGCCGGAGCGGACCCGCGCGCTGATCCTGGCGGGGCTGAAGCGGGCCGAGGCGGCGGAGCAGCGCGCGGCGGCCGAGGCTCCCGCGCCCGCCTCGACCCCGACCGCGGGCAGCGCCCCTCACCCCGGGACCGGTGACTCCCCGCGCCGGGACCGGGGAGAGGGAGACGTAGGCCGAGTGACCTCGTCCCCGGCCTCCCCGCCGCGCGGCCCCTTCGAGGCCTACCGGCGGCTGCTGCGCGCCATCCACGGTCCGATGCTGCGGGCCGCTCCCACCGCGCGAGAGCGGCTCGACAGCTGGTTCGCGGGGCTGCCGGGGCCGCGGGCCGCGTTCTTCGAGGGGGTGCGGCCCGACGCCGCCGGCGACATGGACGTGGCCCGGGTCCTCGCCAACGTCGAGCGGGCCGGGATCTGGAAGGGGGCCGCCGCCCGCGCCAAGGCGCTGGAGGCGCTGGAGGGGCTGCTCGCCTTCGCCCTCTTCGAGGCCCGCAACCTCCTGCCGCGCGAGGAGGTCGAGGCGCTGCGGCGCGAGGTGCACCGGATCCAGATGGGCGGGTAGGGCGCCCGCCGGCCGGCGCGGCGGCCCGCGGGACGGCGGACGGTCCGGCGCGCGACGAGGTCGCGAGCGTGGCCGGGGACGCGCTATACCTTGCCGTCACCATGACGCCCTCCGAACGGCTCTGCGCCGCCCTCGACTTCGCCTCCTGGAAGGAGGCCGAGCCCTTCGCCCGCGCCGTCGCCCCGGCGGTGGGGATGCTGAAGGTCGGCCTCGAGCTCTTCGCCGCCGAGGGACCGGCGGCGGTGCGGGCCGCCGCGGCGCTGGGCCTGCCGATCTTCCTGGACCTGAAGCTCCACGACATCCCCAACACCGTGGCCGGCGCCGCCCGCTCGGCGGCCGGGAGCGGCGCCTCCCTCCTCACCGTCCACGCCGGCGGCGGGCCGCGCATGGTGGAGGCGGCGGTGAAGGCCGCCGGCGACCGGCTCCGCGTCCTGGCGGTCACCGTCCTCACCAGCCTCGACGAGCCGCAGCTGGCCGCCATCGGCCTGGCCGGTCCGGCCGAGGCGGCGGTGGTCCGGCTGGCCCGGCTGGCGGTGGAGGCCGGCGCCGGTGGCCTGGTCTGCTCGCCGCTGGAGGTGGCCGCGGTCCGGGCCGCGGTGGGGCCCAAGCCGCTGCTGGTGGTGCCGGGCGTGCGGCCGCCGGGCGCCGACAGGGGCGACCAGTCGCGCGTCGCAACGCCGGCCGAGGCGGTGCGGGCCGGCGCCGACGTGCTGGTGCTGGGCCGGCCGCTGCGCG
>JAKAEO010000145.1 GCA_021818285.1 Myxococcales bacterium | reverse complement strand
GCGTGCGGGCTCGCCGCCGCGGCGCTGGCGGCGCGCGGCGGCGCGAGCTTCGGTCCCGGGGCCCTCGGGCTGGCGGGCGTGGCGACGGTGGGCGGGTGGCTGGCGCTCTCCCGCCGGGCCTCCCCGCTCGCCCTGGCCTACGCGGCGCTGCTGGCGGGCGCGGGGACGGGGCTGCTCTGGGGCCACTGGCACGGGAGCTTCTAGATGGCGAGGCTGGAGCGCACCTTCCTGATCGTGAATACTCTGGGGCTCCACGCCCGGGCCGCGGCCCAGCTGGTGCAGACCGCCAACCGCTACCAGGCCGAGGTGCTGGTGGAGCGGGAGGGCCAGTCGGTGAACGGGAAGAGCATCATGGGGGTGCTGATGCTGGCCGCCGGCAAGGGCAGCGAGATCCAGGTGTGCTGCGAGGGGGCGGACGCCGAGGAGGCGATGGGCTCGCTGGCCCGGCTCATCGAGGCGGGGTTCGGGGAGCGCTGATGGGGGGCCCGGCCACGCTGCGCGGCATCGCCGCCTCGCCCGGCATCGCCGTCGGGCGGGTGTGGGTGCTGGACCAGCGCAAGGTGAAGACGCCGCGGCGCGACCTCGCGCCGGAGGAGGTGCCGGCCGAGGTCCGGCGGCTGCACCTGGCGCTCGCCGCCAGCGATCGGCAGCTCGCCGAGGTGCGGCGGAAGGTCGAGCAGCTGGAGGGGACCGAGCACACCGCCATCATCGACATGCACCGGATGATGCTGAAGGACGAGCTGCTGGTGGCGGAGGCGGAGCGGCTGGTCCGGGAGGAGCGCGTCAACGCCGAGTGGGCGGTGAAGCGGGCGGTGCGGAAGATCAAGGCGGCCTTCTCCGACGTCGCCGACCCCTACTTCAAGGAGCGCCGCGCCGACGTGGACCACGTGGGCGCGCGGGTGATCGACAACCTCCTCGGCGAGGCGCCGGAGGTGCAGGAGCCGCCGCCGGAGGGGGCGGTGGTGGTGGCCCGCGACCTCTCCCCCGCCGACACCGCGCTGCTGCTGCACGAGCGCAAGGTGGCCGCCTTCGTCACCGACCTCGGCACCCAGACCAGCCACACCGCCATCGTGGCCCGGGCGCTGGGGGTGCCGGCGGTGGTGGGGGTGGCCCGGGTGACGCAGGCGGCGGCCCGCGGGGACTGGATCGTGGTGGACGGCGCCCGCGGCCTGGTCGTCGTCGGCCCGACCGCCGGCGAGCGGGACGACTACCTGCAGGCGCGCGAGCGCTACCTGGCCCACGAGCGCGAGCAGCTCGCCACCCGCGACCTCCCGGCCACCACCCTCGACGGCGTCACCGTGCGGCTGGTCGGCAACATCGAGTTCGCCGAGGAGGTGGAGGGGCTGGTGGCCCACGGCGGCGAGGGGGTCGGGCTCTACCGGACCGAGTTCCTCTTCCTGGGGCGCGGGGACCTGCCCGACGAGGAGGAGCACTACCGGAACTACCGGCGCGTCCTGGAGGCGCTGGCGCCCCGGCCGGTCACCATCCGCACCTTCGACCTGGGGGCCGACAAGCTGCCGGTGGGCGTGAAGGCGCGCGCCGAGAACCCGGCGCTGGGGCTGCGGGCGCTGCGCTACTGCCTGCGCCAGCCCGAGCTCTTCCGCCCCCAGCTCCGCGGCCTGCTGCGCGCCGGCCGCCACGGCAACCTCAAGGTGATGTTCCCCATGGTGAGCGGCGTGGCCGAGCTGCGGGCCGCCCGGCGGGCCCTGGCGGACGCCGCCGAGGAGCTGCGCCGCGAGGGGCAGGAGGTCTCCCTGCCGCCGGTGGGGATCATGGTGGAGCTGCCGAGCGCCGCGCTCATCGCCGACCGGCTGGCGGCGGAGTGCGACTTCCTCTCCATCGGCACCAACGACCTCATCCAGTACACCCTGGCCATCGACCGGCAGGACAAGGAGGTGGCCTACCTCTACCGGCCCCTCCACCTGGCGGTGCTGCGGACGCTGGCGCTGATCTGCGACGCCGGGAAGCGGGCCGGGATCCCGGTCTCGATGTGCGGCGAGATGGCGGGCGAGCCGCTCTACGCGCTGGTGCTGCTCGGGCTGGGGCTCTCGGAGCTCTCCATGAACGGCCCGTCCATCCCGCCGGTGAAGCGGGTGCTGCGCGCGGCGCGGGCCGCCGACGGCCGCGCCCTGCTCGACCGGCTGCTGGCGCTGACCGCCGCCGACGACATCGAGCGGACCGTCCGCGACGAGATGGCCCGGCACTTCCCCGACCTGGTGGGGACGGAGGGGCCGGTGGGGCCGGCGGCCGGCTGACCGGGTCCCGTCCGCCAAAACGGCCGTTCCGTCCGCTCCCTTGACAGCCCCCGCGCCGCCGCCTAGTTTCCGGCTCTTTTCGAGGTCATCCATGGCACTGCACGATTTCCTGTTCACCTCCGAGTCGGTGACCGAAGGCCACCCCGACAAGATGGCGGACCAGATCTCCGACGCCGTCCTGGACGCGGTGCTGGCCCAGGACCACCGCGGGCGGGTGGCCTGCGAGACGCTGCTGAAGACCGGCTACGTCATGGTGGCCGGCGAGATCACCACCAGCGCGCGGGTCGACTACCCGAACCTCGCCCGCCAGGTGGTCCGCGACATCGGCTACACCGCCGGGGAGATGGGCTTCGACGGGAACACCTGCGCGGTGCTGGTGGCGGTGGACCAGCAGAGCCCCGACATCGGCCAGGGCGTGGACGTCGGCGGCGCCGGCGACCAGGGCATGATGTTCGGGTACGCCTGCGACGAGACGCCGGAGCTCATGCCGGCCCCCATCCAGTACGCCCACGCCGTCACCCGGCAGCTCTCCAAGGCCCGCCGGGCCGGGCTCGACTTCCTGCGCCCCGACGGCAAGAGCCAGGTGACGGTGGAGTACCGGAACGGGCGGCCGGCGCGCATCGACGCGGTGGTCTGCTCCACCCAGCACGCCGCCGAGATCTCCAACCGGAAGCTGCACGCCGCCATCCGCGAGCAGGTCATCGCCCGCGCCCTGCCGAAGAGGCTGGTGGACGCCAAGACCAAGATCCTCATCAACCCCACCGGCCGCTTCGTCATCGGCGGCCCCATGGGCGACACCGGCGTCACCGGCCGGAAGATCATCGTCGACACCTACGGCGGCATGGGGCGCCACGGCGGCGGCGCCTTCAGCGGCAAGGACCCCTCCAAGGTGGACCGCTCCGCCGCCTACATGGGGCGCTACATCGCCAAGAACGTGGTGGCCGCCGGGCTGGCGCGCCGCTGCGAGGTCCAGGTGGCCTACGCCATCGGCGTCGCCGAGCCGGTCTCGGTGATGGTGGAGACCTTCGGGACCGGCGCGGTGGCGGAGGAGAAGATCGCCCGCGCCATCCGCCGCGTCTTCGGCCTGAAGCCCCGGGAGATCATCGAGGGGCTCGACCTGCTGCGGCCCATTTACCGGGAGACCGCCGCGTACGGCCACTTCGGCCGGAGCGAGTTCACCTGGGAGCGCACCGACCGCAAGGACGCGCTCCGCGACGCCGCCGGCCTCCGGGGCCGCGCCGCCTAGCCCCCCGCCGCCTCCCGCCCGCCCGTGAGCGTCCTCGCCGCCGCGCTGCTCGGGGTGATCCAGGCGCTGACCGAGTTCCTGCCGGTCAGCTCCACCGCCCACCTGCTGGTCTTCGGCGAGCTCCTCGGGCACAGCCTGGCGGACGCCCGCTTCCGCGCCTTCACCGACATCATCCAGATGGGCACCACCCTGGCGGTGATCGCCTACTTCCGCGCCGAGATCCTCGGGCTGCTCGTCGCCGGGCTGGGCTCGATCCGGCGGCTGCGCCCGCTGGAGACGCCCGAGTCGCGGCTGGGCTGGCTGCTGGTGGTGGGGACGGTGCCGGCGGCGGTCGCCGGGAAGCTCCTCGAGCACCGCATCGAGGCGCTGGGCAACGCCGTCATCGCCTTCTCCCTGGTCGCCTGGGCGATGCTGCTGGTGGCGGCCGAGCGGCTGGCGCGCCACGAGCGCCGCGTCGCCGACGCCGGGCTGCGGGACGCCGTCCTGGTCGGCGTCGGCCAGGCCCTGGCGCTGGTCCCGGGCACCTCGCGCTCCGGCTCCACCATCACCACCGCGATGCTGCTCGGCTTCAAGCGCGAGGACGCGGCGCGCTTCAGCTTCCTGCTCTCGGTGCCCATCACCCTGGGCGCCGGGCTCTACAAGCTGCGCAAGGTGGCGCCGGCGCTCTCCGGCGCGCCCGACTGGGCCGTCGCCACCGCGGTCGGCACCGCGGTCTCCTTCGCCCTGGGGATGGTGGTCATCGCCTGGCTGCTGCGCTGGATGCGGACCCGGACCACCTACCTCTTCGTCGCCTGGCGGATCGCGGCGGCCGCGGCCATCGCCGTGCTGCTCTGGAAGGGCGTGCTGCCCGCTTGACGCCGCGGCGGGCCCGTGGGCGATATCCTGGCCCGCCGGGGGTTCCGCGGGCCGGGGGGCGCCGCGCCACCCCGGCCGGGGGCGCCCGCCGCGCCTGGAGGACTCGATGAGGCTCTTTCCGGTCGTCATGGCCGGTGGTTCCGGCACCCGCTTCTGGCCGCTCTCGCGCAAGGACCGGCCCAAGCAGTTCCTGCCGCTGGCCGGCGACGTGCCGCTGCTCCGGGCCACGGTGGACCGGCTCCCGCCCCTGGCGCGCCTGGACTCCACCTTCGTGGTCTGCGGCCCGGCCCACGCCGCGGCGGTCCGCAAGCTGGTGCCGCGGCTGCCCCGGGGCAACGTGGTGGTGGAGCCCTGCGCCCGGAACACCGCCCCCTGCGTCGGGCTGGCGGCGCTCCACGTGAAGGCGCGGGAGCCGCGCGGGGTGATGGCCATGCTGCCGGCCGACCACCACATCGCCCGCCCCGAGGCCTTCCGCGAGGCCCTGGCGGCGGCGGCGGCCGTCGCCGAGAAGGGCGCCATCGCCACCATCGGCATCCGGCCCCACGCCCCCGAGACCGGCTACGGCTACCTCAAGGTGGGGGCCCGGCTGCCGGCGGCCGGGAAGGCCCGCGGCGCCCTGGCGCCCCACAAGGTGGAGCGCTTCGTCGAGAAGCCGGACGTGGTGACCGCCGCCCGCTACCTCGCCGACGGCGGCTACCTCTGGAACAGCGGCATCTTCGCCTTCCGCGCCGACGTGATCCTCGACGAGATCCGCAACGCCATGCCGGTGCTGGGCGAGCAGCTCCAGGTCATCGAGCGGGCCCTGGGCACGCCCGGCTACGCCCGGACCCTGAAGCGCGTCTTCCCCGACTGCCCCTCCACCTCCATCGACTACGGCGTGATGGAGAAGAGCCACCGCATCGCGGTGGTGCCGGCGGAGTTCGGCTGGAGCGACGTCGGCAGCTTCGCGGCCCTCTCCGAGGTCCGGCCCCTCGACGACCAGCGCAACGTCACCTCCGGCGCGGCCATGGTCATCGACGGCAAGGACAACGTCGTGCTGGGCCACGGCAGGCGTCCGGTGGCGGTGGTGGGGCTCGACGGCGTGGTGGTGGTGGACGCGGGCGACGCCCTCCTGGTGGTGCGGCGGGACCGCGCCCAGGACGTGCGCAAGGCGGTGGAGGAGCTGCGCCGCCGCGGCCGCGAGGACGTGCTCTAGACCTTCCCCGGAGTGGACATGGCGACGCTCTCCCCGACGATCTTCCGCGAGTACGACATCCGCGGGCTCGTGGACCAGGACCTCACCGAGGAGGCGGTGGAGCGCGTCGGCCAGGCGCTCGGCACCCGGGTGCGGCGCGCCGGCGGCCGCACCGTGGTGGTCGGGCGGGACTGCCGCACCTCGGGCGAGCGCTTCGCCCGCCGGATGTTCGCCGGCCTCCTCTCCACCGGCTGCGACGTCCTCGACCTGGGGGTGGTGCCGACGCCCCTCACCTACTTCGCCGCCCAGACGCTGCCGGTGGACGGCCTGTGCATGATCACCGGCTCCCACAACCCCCCCGAGTACAACGGGCTCAAGGTGGGCGTGGGCAAGACCACCATCTACGGCCCGGAGATCCAGGAGCTGTACCGGCTGGCGGCCTCCGGCGCCTTCGAGCGCGGGAGCGGCAAGGTCACCGCCCACGACGTCGTCACCCCCTACCGCGACTACGTGGCGGCCAACCTGCGGATGGGGAAGCGCCGGCTCAAGGTGGTGGTGGACGCCGGCAACGGCACCGGCGGGGTGGTGGCGGTGCCGCTCTTCCAGCGGCTCGGGCTCGAGGTGATCCCGCTCTTCGTGGAGATGGACGGCCGCTTCCCCAACCACCACCCCGATCCCACCGTGGAGAAGAACCTGGAGGCGCTCAAGGCCAAGGTGCGGGAGACCGGCGCCGACCTCGGCATCGCCTACGACGGCGACGCCGACCGCGTCGGGGCGGTGGACGAGAAGGGGACGGTCATCTGGGGCGACCAGCTGATGATCCTCTTCTCGCGGGCCCTGCTCGCCGAGCTGCCCGGCTCGACCGTGGTCGCCGAGGTGAAGTGCTCGATGACCCTCTACGACGACATCGCCCGGCACGGCGGGCGGGGCATCATGTGGAAGGCGGGCCACAGCCTCATCAAGGCCAAGATGAAGGAGGAGCACGCGGTGCTGGCCGGCGAGATGAGCGGCCACATCTTCTTCGGCCACCGCTGGCTGGGCTTCGACGACGGCGTCTACTCCTCGGGCCGGCTGCTGGAGCTGCTCTCCCACGCCGCCGGGCCGCTCTCCGGGCTGCTCGCCGACGTGCCCCGGACCTTCTCGACCCCCGAGCTGCGGATGGACTGCCCCGAGGAGCAGAAGTTCGAGGTGGTGCGGCGCGCCCAGGAGTGGTTCGCGGCGCGCTACCAGGCGGTGACGGTGGACGGCGTGCGGGTGATCTTCCCCGACGGCTGGGGGCTGGTCCGGGCCTCCAACACCCAGCCGCTGCTGGTGCTGCGCTTCGAGGCGCGCACCCCGGAGCGGCTCGCCGAGATCCGCGCCCTGGTGGAGGGCAAGGTCGAGGCCATCCGGCGCGAGCTCGGGGGGTAGGCGCCGTGCCGCTCGCGCTGGGGCTCGACCTGGGCGGGACCAACCTCCGCGCCGCGGCCATCGACGCGGGCAGCGGCGCCCTGGCCGCCGTCCGCAAGGTGCACCACGCCGACCGGCGCCCCGGGGCGGTCGTGGACGCCGCGGCGCGGGCGGTGCGCGAGGCGGCGGACGCCGCCGGGATGACCGGCTTCAGCGCCGTGGGCGTGGGGCTCGCCGGCCAGTGCCTGGGGAGCACCGGCCTGGTCCTGAACGCGCCCAACCTGGGCTGGCGCGACGTCCCCTTCGGCGAGCTGCTGGGCCGCGCCCTGGGCGCGCGGGTGCGGGTGGCCAACGACCTCTCGGCGGCGGCGCTCGGGGAGCACCGCTTCGGCGCGGCCCGCGGCGTCGAGGATGCGGTGCTGCTCTTCGCCGGGAGCGGCGTCGGCGCCGGGCTGGTGCTGGGCGGGCGGCTCCACGAGGGGGCCGGCGGCGTCGCCGGCGAGGTGGGCCACGTCAAGGTGCGGCCGCGCCCCGGGACCGCCGAGCGCCGCTGCGGCTGCGGCCAGCTCTCCTGCCTCGAGGCCTACGCCGGCGGCCACGCCATCGCGGCGCGGGTGCGGGAGGACCGGGCGGCCGGCCGCGCGCCCGGCCTGCTCGGGGCGCCGGGAGGCGATCCGGCCGGCGCCGGCCCCGCCGAGGTCGAGGCGGCCTGCGCCGCCGGCGACCGCTACGCCGCCGCCCTCTGGGAGGAGGTGGCGGAGCTGCTCGGCGACGCCGCCGCCAACCTGGTGACGCTCCTGAACCCGTCGCGCCTCATCCTCGGCGGCGGGCTGCTGCTCGGCGGGACGCGTCTCCAGGCGCTGGTCCGGGCGCGGCTCGCCGCCCGGGTCTCGGCCAGCGCCGCCCGATCCCTGGTGGTGGTGGAGGCCGCGCTCGGCGACGACGCCGGCGTGGTCGGCGCCGCGCTGCTGGCGGTCTAGCGCCGCCGGGATCGGCTCGCCCCCGGGCGCGGCGCTAGCGCAGGTCGAAGCGGAAGGTGAAGACGATCTCCGCCGCCACCGGCCGGCCGTCGCGCGTCGCCGGGCGGAAGCGGCACCAGCGCAGCGCCGCCGCCTCCGCCGCCGGCCCCAGCCCCTTGCCCGGATCGGAGAGCGCCCGGGCCTCGCGCACCCGCCCCTCCTCGTCCACCCGCAGCCGGACGCGCACCACGCCCTCCAGGCCCGCCTCGCGCGCCTCGGCGGGGTAGTCCTCCCGGGGAACGTCGCAGGAGAGGGTCCGCGGCGGGGTGGAGAGGTCGGTGGGCGGCGCGTAGCGGCCGGCGCGGGACGGCGCCACCGCGGCGGGATCGGGCGCGGTCGCCGGCGCCGCGCCGTAGAGGGTGTTGCCGACCGGCACGGCCACCGCGCCGGTGCCGGTGGTGGCCGAGAGCGCGACGCCGACACGGATGGGGGCGCGGCGCGGCGGCGGGGCGGCCGGCGGCGGCGGCTCGTTCGGCGGAGG
>JAKAEO010000144.1 GCA_021818285.1 Myxococcales bacterium | reverse complement strand
ACCATCACCATCATCATCGACAGCGGATCGAGCGCGAACCCGACGTCCACGGTGAGCCGGCCTGCGGTGAGCAGGTTCCAGCGGGTGTCCTGCAGGAAGCGGTGGTCGGCCGGGAGCCCCAGCAGCTGCTTCAGCGCCACCAGGGCGACCACGAAGGAGGCCACCATGGCGGCCACCGCCACGGTGTGCACCACCTTCTTGCCGTAGGCGCGCTGCAGCTTCAGGCCGAAGAGCGCGTTGACGGCCGCGCCGATCAGCGGGAAGAGCGGGATCAGCCAGAGGTAGCCGACCCGCTCGATCAGGATGGGACCGAGCTCGTGCGCAGTGTGTTCCATCTCACTCTCGCATGGTGTCCGCGATGCGGACGTCGATGGTGCGGAAGCTCTGGAAGATCGTCATGACGATGGCGAGGCCCACCGCGGCCTCGGCCGCCGCCAGGACGATGACGAACAGGGCGAAGACGTGGCCGGAGACGCCGCCCACCACGTAGTGGTCGAAGGCCACCAGGTTCACGTTGGCGCCGTTCAGGATCAGCTCGACGCCCATGAGGACGCCGACGGCGTTGCGCCGGGTGGAGACGGTGACCAGGCCGAGCGCGAAGAGCAGCGCGCCGACGACCAGGAAGTGGGTCAGGGTGAGGTGGGTCACGGGCTCTCCCGGGGCTCGTCGGGCTTCAGCTCCTTGCGGGCGATCACCACCGCGCCGATCAGGGTGGCGAGCAGCACCACCGAGACCACCTCGAAGGGCAGCAGCCAGCGCGACAGGAACTCGTTGCCGATGCGGGCGGTGGTCGCGGCCATCGACGGGTCGGGGTGCACCGGCCAGGGCACCAGCGCCGCCACCACCAGCAGCACCGGCGTCACCGCCACGAACAGCGCCAGCCCGCCGGCCAGGCCGAAGCTCTGGTTGGAGACGTTCACGTCGCCGATCCGGGCGGTGAGCATCACCGCGAAGAGGATCAGCACCAGCACGCCGCCGATGTAGACGAGGAGCTGGGCCACGGCGAGGAAGTCGGCCGAGAGGAAGACGTAGATCGCGCCCACGCCGAGGAGCGCCATGAGCAGGCCGATGGCGGACCGGAGGATGTTGCGCGAGAGCGCCACCCCGGCGGCGCCGGCCACCGTCATCGCGGCGATGGCGTAGAAGACGAGGTCGCCCAGCCGGGGCGGGGCGCGGGTGCCGGCCGGGATGGCCTCGGGGAGCACCTTCACCGAGAGGATGCCCAGGAAGGCGGCGACCAGCACCGCCAGCAGCACCGTGAGGCCCAGCTTGGAAGCGGTCCCTTTCATCGCTCTCCTCTAGGCCTTCGGCTCTTCGCCGGCGGGGGGTGCGGGTGCGACGGGGGTTGCTGGCGCGGCGGGAGTTGCCGGCGCGGCGGGGGCCGCGGCCTTCGGCGCCGCCGCGGGGGCGGCGGCCCGGGGAGCCGGCTTCTCCTCCGGCGGCTTCGGGGGCTCGGGCGGCAGGTACCGGGGCGGGGGCGCGTCCCAGCGGCGCCCGTCGAGCATGGCGCGCACCAGCGAGCCGAGCGGCGCCCGCGCGAAGTAGGGCGCCCCCTTCTCGACCTTGTAGACCGGGAAGGGCTTGAGCGGGTCGGCCCAGCGGAAGGTGAGGTTCTGCACCGCGCGCACCGAGCCCTCGAACTCGCGGGTGTGCTGGATCGAGCCGGTGGGGCAGGGCTCGACGCAGAGGCCGCAGAACATGCACTTGGCCTCGTCGATGTCGAACTGGGTGACCACGCGCAGCTTGGGGTTCGCCGCGTCCTTCTCGAGGTTGATCTGGATGCAGCCGATGGGGCAGGCGCGCTCGCAGGCCTGGCACCCCGTGCAGATGGCCGCGTCCACCTCCAGGAAGCCGCGGTAGCGCGCCGGCAGCGCCTCGCGCACCGCCACCGGCGTGCGGTCCGGGTACTGGGTGGTGATGGGCCGCCGCAGGAGGTGCGACAGGGTGATGGACATGCCGTGCCAGAAGGACTGGACGGTCCCGGTGATGTTGCCGACGTACTCTCGGGCGGTCGAGGTGGGCATGGCTTACCAGTTCGAGAGGTCGATGGCGTCGCCGCGGACGTCCGACACGTTCTTCAGGACGCGGCGCAGGAAGGCGACGACGATCGCCAGGAAGAGCAGCGAGAGCGCCACGCCGCTCACCAGCTCGAGCCCGGGGGCCGCGGCCGCGCCCAGCTGCCAGAAGAGGGTGAAGACCAGGCAGGCGAAGCCGATGGGCACCAGGTACTTCCAGGAGAGGGTCATCATCTGGTCCACCCGGATGCGGGGCAGGGTCCAGCGCAGCCAGATGACCACGTTGCCGAGCAGCAGGGTCTTCGTCGCGAACACCGCCATCGAGACCAGCTGCCAGCCCCACCAGGCGGCCGGCGGCACCACCGCGCCGCCGCGCAGGGCGTCGATGGCCTGGGCGGGCATCCCCGGCACCTGCCAGCCGCCCAGGAACAGGGTGGTGGCCAGCGCGCTCATCACCCAGATGTTCCCGAACTCGGCCATGAAGAAGAGGGCGAAGCGGAAGCCGGAGTACTCGGAGAGGTAGCCGGCCACCAGCTCCGACTCGGCCTCGGGGAGGTCGAAGGGGGTGCGGTTGGCCTCGGCGAGCTGGCTGGTGAAGAGGACGAAGAAGGCGACCAAGGCGGCCGGGTTGCGGAAGATGAACCACTCCCAGGGGGCGCCGCCCTGGGCGCGGATGATCCCCTGCATCGACAGGGTGCCGGCCATCAGCACCGGGATGAAGACCGCGATGCCGGCGGGGATCTCGTAGGAGATCACCTGGGCGGCGGAGCGCATCCCGCCGAACAGCGCCCACTTGGAGTTGGAGGACCAGCCGGAGATGAGGATCCCCACCACCGTCAGCGCCGTCACCGAGGTGATGTAGAAGACCCCCACGTTCAGGTCGGCCATGATCACGCTGTGGCCGAAGGGCAGCACCACGAAGGTGAGGGCGAAGCTGGTGAGCACGAAGTAGGGGGCGATGCGGAAGAGCAGGCTGTCGGCCTCGGCCGGGACCAGGTCCTCCTTGAGGAGGAACTTCACGGCGTCGGCGATCCACACCAGGAAGCCGCCGAGCCCCTGGCGGTTCGGGCCGATGCGGCTCTGCATGCGCCCGGCGATGCGCCGCTCCCACCAGACGCACATGCCGGAGAAGATGGCGCCGAAGTTCAGGAACAGGAAGGCGACCACCAGCAGGGCGCCGGCGGTGAGGGCGTCCCGCCCGGAGGCCGAGGTCACGCCCAGCCAGCGGGCCAGGGCGTCGAGCCCGGCGGGCGTGTCGAGCGGCGTGGCGAAGAGGATGAGGACCGGGAAGAGGAAGGGCACGGTCAGCATCACCACGAGGGTGAGCGCGACCAGCCACTTCGGCGTGGACTTGGGGGCGTAGGGACGCGTGGGCGTGGGAGCCATCAGCGGTCGATCTCCGGGGCGACGACGTCGAGCGACGCGATCAGGGCGACGAGGTCCGCGATCATCATCCCCGGCGACAGGTCCTCGATGATGCCCATCGCCAGGTAGCTGCCGGTGCGGGCGCGCACGCGGTACGCCTTGTCGGTGCCGTCCGACACCACGTAGTAGGCCATCTCGCCGCGGGCCGACTCGACCCGGGAGAGCGCCTCGCCGGCCTCCGGCTTGATCCGGCGCGGCACCTTGGCCATGAACTCGCCCTCGGGGATCTTCTCCAGGGCCTGGCGGACGATGCGGGCCGACTCCCGCATCTCCTGGACGCGGACCCAGTACCGGTCGAAGGCGTCGCCGACCTTGCCGGCGATGCCGCGCCCCACCGGGACGTCGAACTTGAAGTCGCGGTAGGCGCCGTAGGGCACGTCGCGGCGGACGTCCCAGTCCACGCCCGAGCCGCGCAGGTTCGGGCCCACCAGGCCGTAGCCGACGGCCATCTCGCGCGGGATCACCGCCACCGCGCCGAGCCGCTTCAGGTAGATCTCGTTGTAGGTGATGAGCCGGTCGAACTCGGCCAGCATCGAGCGCGAGGGGGTCTCGCCGCCGTCGAGGTGGTCGAGGTAGGCGAGGACCTTCTCCTTCCAGCCGCCCGGCAGGTCGAAGGCCACGCCGCCGATGCGGTGGTAGTTGTAGGTGAGCCGGGCGCCGCACAGCTCCTCGATGAGGTCGTTGATCCGCTCGCGCTCGCGCAGGGCGTGGACCAGCGGGGTGGTGGCGCCGATGTCGGTGGCCATGGTGCCGACCGACACCAGGTGGCTGGCGATCCGGCAGAGCTCGCAGGAGACGGCGCGCAGGTACTGGGCGCGGGGCGGGACCTCCAGCTTGAGCAGCCGCTCCACCGCCACCGCGTACCCCTCGTTGGCGAACATCGCCGCCACGTAGTCGATGCGGTCGGTGTAGGGCATGAAGCCCGGGTAGCCGACCAGCTCGCCGATCTTCTCGATGGAGCGGTGCAGGTAGCCGACGTCGGGCACCGCCTTGCGCATCACCTCGCCGTCGGTGTCGACGAGGAAGTTGATGACGCCGTGGGTGGAGGGGTGCTGCGGCCCGAAGTTCAGCAGCATCTCGTCGCCGCCGGCGTTCACCCTGCGCAGGATGAGCTTCTGCATGGGATCTCCTACGCCTTGGGGGCGGCCGGCGCGGCCGGCGCCGGGGCGGCGGGGGCGGGAGGGGGTGGGGGAGGCGGGCGGTTCTTCGCCGCCTCGGCCATCGCCACCTCGTCGAGGCGGCGCAGCTCGACGAGCGGGCTCTCCCGGACGTTGCCGATGCCGTGCCAGCCGCCGGCCTCCTGGTAGTCCTTGCGCAGCGGGTGGCCCTCCCAGTCGTCGGGCAGCAGCACGCGGCGCAGGTCGGGGTGGCCGGGGAACTCGACGCCGAAGAGGTCGTAGACCTCCCGCTCCATCCAGTTGGCGGCCTTCCACACCCCCTCCACCGAGGGGACGCGCGGCGCCGCCCGGTCGGCCTCGACCTTGAGGACGATGCCGTGGCGGTGGCGGTAGGAGAAGAGGTGGTAGACGACCTCGACGACGTTCCGCTTGGGCCAGTCGACCGCGGTGAGGTCCTCGCAGAAGTCCAGCTCCAGCCCCGGCTGGTCGCGCAGGAAGCGCGCCACCTCGACGATCGCCTCGCCCTTCACCACCGCGAAGGGGTCGATCTTGGGCTCGGAGAGCGGGCCCACCGCCTCCCCGAACCGGGCCTTCAGCCTCTCGTGGATCTCCGTCGGCGTCATGCGTTCTCCGGCTCCTGCTCAGGCGGCGTCGGGGCGGCGGCGGCGCTTGTCCTTCCAGCGCTCGCGCATCACCAGGTCCTGCAGGCGCAGGAACCCCTCGGTGAGCGCCTCCGGCCGCGGCGGGCAGCCGGGAACGTAGACGTCCACCGGGATCATCTTGTCGACGCCCTTGCAGACCGAGTAGGCGAGCTGGAAGAGGCCGCCGCAGTTGGCGCAGGAGCCCATGGAGATCACGTACTTGGGCTCCGACATCTGGTCGTAGAGCAGCTTGCAGCGCTCGGCCATCTTGTAGGTGAGGGTGCCCGCCACGATCATGAAGTCGGACTGGCGGGGGCTGGCCCGGAAGACGGCGCCGAACCGGTCGAGGTCGGCGCGGGGGCCGCCGGTCTGCATCAGCTCGATGCCGCAGCAGGCGAGGCCGAAGAGCAGGTAGTGGAGCGAGTTGGTGCGGGCCAGGTTGATGAGCTTGTCGAGCTGGCTGGTGTGCGACAGCATCACCTCGCCGCCCATGTTCTGGTCCATCGTGTCGCGCGAAGCCATCGGAATTCCTCCGTTTCCAGGTCCCGGGGCCTAGGCGGCCTTCTTGCCGGCGGGCCGGTCCGCCGGGGCCCCCTCGACCGTGGCGAGCCGCTTCACCCACTCCAGATCCCCGTGGACCCAGACCCACGCCAGCCCGAGCACCAGGATGGCGGTGAAGAGGAGCAGCTCGCCCAGGGCCACCAGGCCCAGCCCCATCCCGTGGGCGACCCAGTCCTTGTAGACGACCACCACCGGGAAGGTGAGGGCGATCTCCACCTCGAAGATCACGAAGACGAGGGCGATCAGGTAGAAGCGCGGGTTGAAGTTGAACCAGGCAGACCCGATCGGGAGCTCGCCGCACTCGTAGATGGTGGATTTCGCTGGGTTGGGCAGCTTCGGCCCGGCGATCTGGCCCAGCGTGATCCCCCCGAAGCCGAACGCGACGGCCATGACCGCGAACGCGGCGACGGCACCAAACTCGAAGCCCATGATGGGGGACCTCCGGGGACGATGACGGGGAAGCGGCGCTGCGAATAGACCATTCGGGGCTTGACTGTCAAGCGTCGATTTCCATTTGACAAAACCCGCCAAAACGGGGAGACAGGTGCCCCGATTTCCCGCACAGGTACCTAGTCCGGGAGCTATCTCCAGGCGACGAGAATGACGCCACTCCAGACCTACTTCCCGCTGGCCCTGGTCTTCGCCCTCGCCCTGATCCTGGGGCTCACCCTGGTCGGTCTCGCGGCCCTCCTCGGTCCCCGCCGCCCCAGCCGGGTCAAGTCGGCGCCCTTCGAGTGCGGCTCCGACCCGATCGGCGACGCCCGGGACCGGTTCGGGGTCAAGTTCTACGTCATCGCCCTGCTCTTCGTGGTCTTCGACATCGAGGCGGTCTTCATCTACCCGTGGGCGGTCCAGGTCCGCGAGCTGGGCTGGGCGGGGTACGCCACCATGGCGGCCTTCGCGGCCACGCTGGTGGCCGGCCTGGCCTACGTGTGGAAGAAGGGCGCGCTGGACTGGGAGTGACCATGCCGTCCGCGATCGACATCGTCCCCGCGGTGGCCACCCGCCGCGAGGAGGCCACCGGGTTCTTCCAGAACCTGGTCTCCAAGGGGCTGGGCTGGGCCCGCAAGAACTCGCTCTGGCAGTACCCCTTCGTCACCGCCTGCTGCGGCATGGAGTACATGAGCGTCGCCTCGGCGCGGTACGACATCGCCCGGTTCGGCGCCGAGGTGCCGCGCTTCTCGCCCCGCCAGGCCGACCTGCTGCTGGTGGTGGGGACGGTGAACTGCAAGCAGGCCCCCATCCTCAAGCGCATCTACGAGCAGCTGGCCGAGCCGAAGTGGGTCATCGCCTTCGGGGTCTGCGCCTCCTCGGGCGGCTTCTACGACAACTACGCCACGGTGCAGGGCATCGACCGGCTGGTCCCGGTGGACGTCTACATCCCCGGCTGCCCGCCGCGGCCGGAGCAGGTGCTGGACGGGCTCATGCTCCTCCAGAAGAAGGTCCAGGCCCAGCAGCACAAGCTCATCGACCGGCTCCCGGCCCACCCGGCCGCGGCCGAGTAGGGGGAGGCTCCGGATGTCCCAGGCCGTGGTCCAGGCCCTCGTCGCGCGGTTCCCCGGGGACGCGTACGACCCGTACGTCGGTCCGGGCGGCGACGACGTGGTCTTCGTGCGCAAGGAGCGCATCGCCGAGGTGTGCCGCTTCCTCAAGGAGGATCCGGCGCTGCAGTTCAACCTCGCCCCGTACGTCACGGCGGTGGACTACCTCGGCCAGGAGCCCCGCTTCGAGGTGGTCTACAACTGCACCTCCACCACCCAGGGGCACCGGGTGCGGCTGCGGGTGAAGGTCCCGGAGTCGGATCCCGCCGTCCCCACCGTCACCGGGGTGTGGCGCGGCGCCGACTGGTTCGAGCGCTACTGCTGGGACATGTACGGCATCCGCTTCCCCGGCCACCCCGACCACCGCCGGCTCTTCATGTACGACGAGTTCGTGGGCCACCCCCTGCGCAAGGACTACCCGCTGCGCGGGCGCCAGCCGCTCACCCCGGAGCGCGACGTCCCGGACCTGTTCCGCGGGCCGGGCCCGGTCGGCCGCGACTGACGGACCCGGAGCCAACGACATGAGCACGCACACCCCCGACGCCCCCGCGCCCCGGCCCCCCCCGGCGCCGCTGGGCTCGCAGGCGCTCGACGCCCCGCTCGACTCCCGGGAGATGGTCATCAACCTGGGGCCGTCCCACCCGGCCACCCATGGCACCTGCCGGCTGGTGACCCGGCTCGACGGCGAGTTCATCCGCGGGATGCGGGTGGACATCGGCTTCCTGCACCGCGGCTTCGAGAAGAGCTGCGAGGCGGTGACCTGGGGCCAGGTGTTCCCCTACACCGACCGGCTGAACTACGTGTCGTCGACGATGAACAACGTCGGCTTCGCGCTGGCGGTGGAGAAGCTCTGCGCGCTCGAGGTCCCCGACCGCGCCCAGTACCTGCGGGTGATCGCCGCGGAGCTGCACCGCATCTGCGACCACCTCACCATGGTCGGCGCCATGGGGCTGGAGCTGGGGGCGATGACCGCCTTCCTCTACGCCATCGAGGCCCGCGACCTCATGTGGGACCGCATGACCGAGCTCTGCGGCGCCCGCCTCACCTCCAACTACGTCCGGGTCGGCGGCGTGGCCCGCGACCTGCCCGAGGGCTGGGTGGAGAAGACGCTCGCCACCCTGGACCGGACCGCGGAGGTGCGCGACACCAT
>JAKAEO010000143.1 GCA_021818285.1 Myxococcales bacterium | reverse complement strand
GCCCGCGCGCGGCGCCCGGGCCCTCCGTCGACGAGCTGCCGGTCCTGGAGGCGGTGGAGCTGACGGAGCTGGTGGAGGAGCCACCGCCGCCCCCGCCGGCCGCCGTCGAGCCGCCGCCGGAGCCGCTCGCGCTGGAGCCCGTCCCCCCCGAGCCGGCCGCCGAGCCCGCGCCGCCCCCGGGCGAGCCCGTCCCGCTCGAGTCGCTGACCATCGACGAGGAGCCGCTGGTCGAGGAGCCGGCCGCGCCGCGGGGCCGGCTCGTCCCCGGGCTCCACCGCGTGGTGCTGCACACCGTCGAGGGCCAGGTGATGCGCGGCCTGCTCCAGGACCCCGACCTGCTGGCGTCCGCGGTTGCGCTGTCGGCGCAGCCCGACGCGCCGCCGGAGCCGGTGACGGCCGACCGGCTCCGCGCCATCTTCTTCATGCTGGCGCCGGGGGAGAAGGCGCCCGAGCCGCAGGGGCTCAAGGTCCGCGTCACCTTCCGCGACGGCCGCCAGGTGGCCGGCTTCAGCCGCGACTACGACCCCGAGGCGCCCGGCTTCTTCATGATCCCCGCCGAGAGCCGCACCAACACCGCGCGCATCTGGGTCTACCGGAGCGCGGTGCGCCAGGTGTCGGTCTCGTAGCGCCCGGCGCGCCTCAGTTCAGCCAGCGCGGCGGCTCGTCCTTCCCGCCGCGCTTCACCACCTGGAGGTGGCGGGCGCGGCGGCGCATGCGGCGCTGCCCCATGCGGATGCGGAACCCCTGCCAGGCGCCGCGCGGCGAGAGGCCGCGCGCCCAGGCGGCCATCATGCCCTCGGCGGCGAGGTGGGGCAGGTAGGCGGCGAACCCGCCGAAGATCGCGAAGAGGACGGTCATGCCCACCGTCAGCCAGGCCAGCCCGCGCCCGCTCACCGGGAGCAGGAAGTTCAGGAGGATCTGGCGATCCGGGTGGAGCAGGCCCCAGGCCACCAGCAGGCCGGAGAGGACCGCCCACGGCCCCGCCCAGGCCGCGGCGCCGAGCCCGGGCAGGACGAGCGAGGCCAGGACCGGCACGGCGCCGGCGGCCGCGCCCAGCACCAGCCAGGTGACGACCAGGCGGCGGGCGCCCCAGGCCCATGCCAGGTCGCGCCCGAACCAGTAGAGGGTGAGGCCGCCGAAGAGCAGCGACACGGGATCGCGCTCCACGAAGCTCCAGGTGACGAGCCGCCAGGCCTGGCCGCCGAGGACCAGGTCCGGGACCAGCAGCGCCGCCCCGCCCAGCCCGCTGAGGCGGCCGGCGAGGCTCGCCCCGACCAGCGCCACGACGAGCCCGCCCACCGCGGGCGGCATGCGCCCGCCGAAGGTGAGCAGCCCGGCGACGGAGGAGCCGCGCCGCATGGCCTCAGAGCGCCTCGACGGCGACGGCGATGCCCTGGCCGCCGCCGATGCAGGCGCCGCCCAGCCCGAACCGCGCGCCGCGCCGGCGCAGCTCGTGGAGGAGGTGGGCGGTGATGCGCGCCCCGCTGGCGGCCAGCGGGTGGCCCAGCGCCACGGCGCCTCCGTCCACGTTGGTGCGGTCCCGGGGCAGCCCCAGCTCCTTCTCCACCGCCAGGTACTGGGGCGCGAAGGCCTCGTTCACCTCGAAGAGGTCGAAGTCGGAGAGCCGGGCGCCGGCCCGCTCCATCGCCAGGCGGAAGGCCGGGGCCGGCCCGATGCCCATGACGGTGGGGTCCACGGCGGCGGTCCCCCACTGGACGAGCCGCGCCAGCGGCCGCAGCCCCCGGCGGTCCGCGAAGGCCCGCGTGGCCATCACCAGCGCCCCGGCGCCGTCGGCCACGCCGCTGGCGGCCCCGGCGTGGACCAGCCCGTCCTTCTGGAAGATGGGCTTCAGCTTCGCCAGGGTCTCCCGGGTGGTCTCGGGCCGCGGGTGCTCGTCGCGGTCGAAGGCCGCCGGCCCCTTGCGCGTCGTCACCTCCACGGGCGCGATCTCCTCGCGGAAGCGGCCGGCCTCCCGGGCGGCGGCGTGGCGCTGCTGGGTGAGGGCGCTGTACTCGTCCACCTGCTCGCGGGTGATGCCGTACTGCGCGGCCAGCTTCTCGGCGGTGAGGGCCATGGGCAGGCCGGCCCAGCTGTCGGTGAGGGCGTTGCCGAGCATGTCCTCGACCGGCGGGGCCTTCAGGAACCCGTGGCCCCAGCGCGTGCCGCGGATCACCAGCGGCGCCTCGCTCATCGACTCGGTGCCCCCCACCAGCACCGCCTCGGCCTGGCCGGTGCCGAGCAGCATCGCCCCCTGCACCACCGCCTCGAAGCCGGAGCCGCAGAGCCGGTTCACGGTCAGCGCCGGGGTGGAGATGGGCAGGCCGGCGCGCAGCCCCACGTGGCGGGCCAGGTAGATGGCGTCGGGGCTGGTCTGCATCACGTTCCCGAAGACCACGTGGCCCACCTCCTCCGGGGCGACGCCGGAGGCGGCCAGCGCGGCCTTCGCCGCGGCGACGCCCAGGTCGGTGGCGGAGAGGTCCTTGAGCGACCCGCCGAAGGTCCCGAAGGCGGTGCGCTTGGCGGAGAGGAAGACGACCTCGACGGGCAGGGCGGAACGCATGGGGTCCTCGGGTCAGGGGCGGGGCGCCGCCAGCCGCCAGAGGCTGGCGCCGAGCAGGAGCAGGGCCACGGCGGCGGTGAGGAAGCTGGGGAGGGCGCGGCGGCGTGCGCCCGGGTCGGCACCGCGGGCCAGCAGCGGCCGGGCCCGCCCGGCGTGCCGGAGCAGCATGAGCGCGGCGAAGCCCGCCGCCAGCAGGTCCAGGGCCATCGGGGCCTACGCCTTGGCCTCTCCCGCGGCGGCCGCCTCGCCCTCCGGCTCCGGCTTCTTCTTGCCGAGGAAGCGCGCCAGGAGGATCCCGACCTCGTAGAACAGGATCATCGGGATGGCCATCAGCGCCAGGTTGAAGGGGTCGCCGGTGGGCGTGACCACCGCCGCGATGATGGTGTTCACCACGATGGCGTGGCGGCGGTACTTCGCCAGGAAGCGGTAGTCCACGACGCCGATCATCGACAGGAAGGCGATGATCACCGGGACCTCGAAGATGATCCCGAAGCCCAGCAGCATCGCCAGCACCAGGGTCAGCTGCTCGCGCATGGTGAGCAGCGCCCGCATGTCGGGCCCGGCGATGGCCGCCAGCGCCGGGAAGGCGTAGGGCATCACCAGGAAGTAGCAGAAGGCCGCGCCGGTGTAGAACAGCGCCGTCCCGAAGGCCAGGAAGGGCACCACCATCTTCTTCTCGCGGCGGTAGAGGCCGGGCGCCACGAACTGCCAGAGCTGCCAGAGCACCCAGGGGGCCGAGACGAAGATGCCGCCGTACAGCGCCACCTTCAGGTAGACGAGGAAGGGCTCCAGGTAGCTCGTGTAGTTGAGGGCCTGCTGCCCCTCGGGCAGCGAGCGGGTCACCGGCCGCATGACCCAGCGGAAGATGTCCTCCGAGAAGACGCCGACCACGGCCATCCCCAGCGCCACCCCGATCAGGGCGTGGATCAGGCGGGTGCGCAGCTCCTTCAGGTGGTCCCAGAAGCTGGCCCGGACCTCCCCCTCGGGCTCGGGCGGCTTCTCCGGATCCGCCGGCGGCACGGCCGGCGCGGTCACGGGGCCTTCCCCTCCGGGGGCCGCGCCGGGGCGGGCTCGGGCGCGACCCGGGCCGGGCCGGCGGACGCGCCCGGCTCGGCCAGCGCCGCCTCCAGGCCGGGGACGTTGTCGGCGGTCGCGGCCGGGGCGTCACCCACCGGGGCCGGCACCGCGCCCGGCGGCACCAGCGGCGGGCTCTCCGGCCCGGCGGCCGGCAGCGCCGGGGCGGCGGGGCGGGGGGGCGGGGGGCGGGGGTCGCCGTACAGCTCCCCCTCGAACTGCGACTTCAGGTCGTCCGTCGCCTTCTTGAACTCGCGCAACCCCTTGCCCAGCTGCTTGGCGGCGTCCGGGAGGCGCTGCGGCCCCAGCAGGATCAGGGCGAGGATCAGGATGACGAGGATCTCGGGGAATCCCAGGCCGAACATTCGCCCGATCTATAGCACGGCGCCCGGGGAGGCGCCGTCCGTCAGGTCCGGAAGCGCCGGACCTCGGTGCGCAGGACGTCCGCCTGCCGGGCCAGGTCCTGGATGGCCGCCTCCAGCTCGCGGACCGCGCCGGTCTGGGCCTCGGCCACCTCCTTGATGTCCCGGACGGTACCCAGCGCCGCCTCCGCCTCCCGGGTCTGGTCCCGCTGCGCCCGGTTCAGCTGGTTCGCCATCTCGCCGATGGACTCGATCGAACGGGTGATCTGCTTGGAACCGGTGGCCTGCTCCTGGCTGGAGCGCTCGACGTACTTGGTGATCACCTTCATCTTCTCGGCGCTCTTCATGATCTGCTCGCTGCCGCGCGCCTGCTCGGAGGTGGCGGTGGCGATCTGCTGCACCGTCTCGGCGATGCGGGAGATGGCCCCGGTGACGTCCTTCGAGCCGCGGGCCTGCTCCACGGTGGCGGCGGCGATGGCCTTCACCATCTGGGTGGAGCGCTGCGAGGAGGCCTGGATCTTCTTCAGCGCGGTCTCCGCCTCCTGTCCCAGCCGCACCCCCTCCTCGACGTTCTTCACGCCCCGCTCCATGGCGTGGACGGCGTTCTGCGACTCGTCCTGCACCGAGCGGATCAGCTCGGCGATCTCCTTGGTGGAGGCGCCGGTGCGCTCGGCCAGGTCCTTGATCTCGTCGGCGACCACCGCGAACCCCTTGCCGTGCTCCCCCGACTGCGCCGCCAGGATGGCGGCGTTGAGCGCCAGCAGGTTGGTCTGCTCGGCGACGTCGTCGATGACCCCGAGGATGTTGCCGACCGTGCCGATCCGCCTCCCCAGCTGCTCGATGACCGTGGCCGCCTCCTTGGAGGAGGCCTTGATCTTGTCGATGCCGGCCAGGGTGCGGCCGATGGACTCGGCGCCCAGCTCGGCGTCGCGGGTGGCCTGCTCGGAGAGCCGCGCGGTCTCGTTGGCGTTCGACTCCACCTGGCCGATGGAGAGGTGCATCCGGCTCATGGAGCTGCTGGTCTGCTCGGCGGTGGCCGACAGCTGCTCGACGTTCTTGGCCACCTCCTTGATGGAGTAGGTCATCTCCTCGATGGCGGCGGTGGTCTCCTCGACGCTGCCGGCCAGCTGCCCGATGTTCTCGGCCACCTCGTCGTTGGTGGCGGCCATCTCGACGATCGAGGAGGAGGACTCCTCGGCGCCCTTGGCCAGCACCTCGACGTTCTCGGCGATCCCCTTCAGGCTCTGCAGCATCTGGCTCATCGACCGGCCGGTCTCGGCGACGCGCGCCGAGACCGTTCCGGCGCCCTCGGCCACGGTCGCGCCGGTGCGGGTGGCCCGCTCGATCACCTGCGCCACCGCCTCGGAGACGCCGCGGATGCGCTGCACCGTCTCGCCCAGGTTGCCGATGATGCGGTTCAGCGACTCGGCCACCCGCCCCAGCTCGTCGCCGGAGCGGACCTCGGCCCGGCCGGTGAGGTCCGACTCCGAGACCTTCTCCGCCAGCCCGCTCATGGCGGTGAGGGGCCGCAGCACCAGGTTCCGGATCCCCAGGTGGAGGACGCCCAGCAGCACCGCGGCCGCCACCACCAGGATGACGAGGATGGAGAGCCGGACCCCGGCCACCACCTCGTTGACCGGATCGGCGGAGAGGCCGGAGAGCACCCAGGCCACCGGCGCGCCCGACGGGTCGGCGGCCGGCGGCACCGGGACCGAGAGGAGGTAGAGGCCGTCCCGCTCCTGGAAGGCGTCGTGACGGCGCCCGCCGGACGGGGGGAAGACCTGGTTCACGCGGTCGAGCCAGTCGCGGCTCGCCGACTTCGCCAGCACCGAGCCGTCGGCCGTCTCCACGACGACGAAGGCGACGTCCTGGTCCCCGCCCGTCGCCTCCACCTGCCACACCAGGTTGGCGAGCGCCTGGCCGGCGTCGGGCGCCTCCTGGCGGGCGACGGCCGCGGCCGCCAGCGTGGCGATGATCCCCATCTCGCCGCGGGCGTGGCGCTCCACCGAGGCCTCGGCGGCCCGGCGCACCACCCGCTCCAGCGTGAAGGCCGTGACCAGGAAGGTGAGCGCCAGGAAGAGCGCGAAGACGAGCCGGAGCGACGTCTTGAGGCCGAGCTTCTCGATCTGTCGCAGCATGTCCCCGGGCTCCCGGCGACGCCGTGGGAAAGCGCCCTGGTCTCCGTGCGCTGGCGGTCGCCCGATGCTACGGGCGGCCCGGTGGGGGGTCAAGGATCCGGCGGGCCGCGCTCACTCGCCGAAGAGATCGCGCATCTCGATGCGGGGCTTGTCGGCGTCCTCGGCGACCGGCTGGGCCTCGGCCTTGAAGGGCTCGACGACGCCCTGGTCCAGCCCCTCCACCGGGCGGCCGGTGGCCGGGTCGATGCGCACGAAGGCGATGCCGGCCGGCACCGGGAACTCGGGCTCGGGCCGGTCGCGCAGCGCCGCCTGCATGGTGGCCAGCCAGATGGGCAGCGCCGCGCGGCCGCCGGTCTCGTAGCGGCCGAGCGGCGTCTCGTTCTTGTCGTAGCCCAGCCAGACGCCGGTGAAGAGGTCGCGGGTGAAGCCCAGGAACCAGGTGTCGAAGGAGTCGTTGGTGGTGCCGGTCTTGCCCGCGGCCGGCTTGCCGAGGCGCGCCGCCTGCGCGCCGGTGCCGACGGTGGCCACCTCCTGCATGAGGTGGACGGTGATGTAGGCGCTGCGCTCGTCCATCACCCGCTCGCGCGGCGCCTCGACCGCCGCCGCGGCCGCCGCCAGGCGGGTGGAGAGCGGCACCCAGGGATCGGCCGGGGCGGTGTGGTCCTCGAGCACCCGCCCGTCCCGGTCCAGCACCCGCTTCACGAAGGTGGAGCGGCGCTTCTCGCCGTAGCGGTCGAGCAGCGCGTAGACCTGGCCCAGGTCCCAGAGGGTGGTGCAGGAGGAGCCGATGGCGCTCCCCAGCTCCCGCTTCACCGGGGTGCCGAGGCCGAGGGTCCGGGCCCACTCCACCAGCCGGTCCACCCCGAGCGCCGCGGCGGTCTTCACCGCCGGGATGTTCATCGAGTGGACCAGGGCGTCGCGCAGGGTGACGTCCCCCTTGAAGCTCTGGCCGAAGTTCTCCGGCTTCCAGGAGACGCCCGACGACTCGTCCCGGTAGACGATGGGGGCGTCGGTGAGCAGCGTGGCCGGGGAGTAGTTCAGCTTGTCGATGGCCGCGGAGTAGACGATGGGCTTGAAGGCGCTGCCCGGCTGGCGGCAGGCCTGGAAGGCGCGGTTGAACTCGCTGGCCTCGAAGTCGTAGCCGCCGATCATCGCCGCCACGTAGCCGGTGAAGGGCTCGATCGAGACCAGCGCCCCCTGGAGCCGCGGCTCCTGCTCCAGCGAGAGCAGCAGCGGCGCCTCCGGCACCTGGGCCCGGGCCTCGGCGGAGCGCCCCGCCTCCCGGTCCTGGAGCTCCCTGCGCTCCACCCGGCGCACCAGGATCACGTCGCCGGGGGCGAGGGCGGTGGAGACGCGGGAGATCAGGGCGTCGGGGTACCAGGCCTCGGGGTTGGGCTTGCGGGCCCAGCGCATCCCGGAGATGGGCAGCAGCCCCTCCTCCTCGCCCACCGCCACCGTCGCCGCGCCGGCCCGGTCGTCCACCGCCGTCACCAGCCCCACGGCGTAGTCGCCGGGCCGCAGGCTGCCCCGGGGCCAGGCCCGCGCCAGGCGGCGCAGCAGCTCGTCGCGGGCGGCGCCGGCCACCTGGGCCACCGGGCCGTAGTAACCCTGGCGGTGGTCCACCTCCATGAGCCCCTGGAGCATGGCGGCCTGGGCGCCGCGCTGGACCTCCAGCGCCATCCCGGTCTCCACCCGCAGCCCGTCGCGGAGCAGCCGGTCGTTGCCGTACCGCTCCACCACCTGGCGGCGCACCTGCTCGACGTAGAAGGGGGCGGTCTCGCGGAAGGGGTCGTCCACGTCGTAGACGCGGACCTCGGCCTCCTCGGCCGCCTTCCGCTCCGCGGCGGTGATGTAGCCGTCCTCGAACATCCGCCGCAGCACGTAGCGGCGGCGGTTCCGCGCCGCCTCGGGGTTCACGAACGGCGAGAAGCGGGTCGGCGCCTGGGGCAGGCCGGCGATCAGCGCCGCCTCGGCCAGGGTGAGGTCCTCGACGTTCTTCCGGTAGTAGTTCTCCGCCGCGCTCTGCACCCCGTAGCTGTGGTGGCCCAGGTAGACGCCGTTCAGGTAGAGGAAGAGGATCTCCTCCTTGGTGAAGGCGGCCTCCAGCCGGGTCGCCAGGATCAGCTCCCGGATCTTCCGGCGCAGGTTGCGCTTGGTGCCCTCGGCGAAGCCCTCGGCCGAGACCAGCAGCGACTTGGCGGTCTGCTGGGTGATGGTGGAGCCGCCCTGCAGCTTGCGGCGCAGCAGGTAGGTGTTCACCGCCGCGCGCAGCGTGCCGAGCAGGTCCACGCCGTGGTGCTCGAAGAAGGACTGGTCCTCGGAGGCGACGAAGGCCTGGATCAGCCGGCGGGGGATGCGGTCGTAGGGCAC
>JAKAEO010000142.1 GCA_021818285.1 Myxococcales bacterium | reverse complement strand
CCGCCCGCGGCGCCGCCCGTGGTCCACCCTCCGCCCGCCTCCCCGCCGGTGGCGGTCGCGGCGGCGGCCCCGCCGACGGCGGTGGCGCCGCCCCCCGAGGCTCCGCCCGCGGAGGGCCGGCCCGCCGGCTGGCTGCGGCCCGCCATGTGGGGCGCGGGGGCGGTCTCGCTGGGGCTCGCCGGCGCCGCCGGCTGGCAGGCGCTCTCCGCCCGCGGGCACGACCGCGACGCCGACGCCATGCTCCGCCCCGACGGCTCGCTGCAGCCGGGCGCCGATCCCGCGAGCTACGACGCCGCCCGCGCCTCGGCGGCGGGCGCGCGGCGCGACGCCTGGGTGGCGCTGGCGGGAGCCGCGGTCTTCGCCGCCGCCGCCGGGACCCTGGGCTGGCTCTCCCTCGACGACGCCGGCGCGCCGGCGGTCCGGTTCTGACGCCTCAGTCCGGCGCCACCTCGAACTCGCCGCGCGCCTTGGAGCGCACCACCTCGACCGAGCAGGAGGCGGAGCGGGCCACCTCGGCGGCGACCGAGCCGATGACGAAGCGGCGCAGGCCGCGCCGGCCGTGGGTGCCGATGACCACGAGGTCGAAGTCGCCCTCGCGCGCCACCCGGAGGATCTCGGTGGCGGGGTGGCCGCCCACCATCTCGGTGATGACGCGCCCGGGGGCGAGCTCCTCGGCGACGGACTTCCAGGCCGCCAGGTCGCGCTGCGCGCCCTCGGAGAGCCGGGCCAGGAACTCCGGCGGGGCGAGCACGTCGGCGCGGGACACCGGCCGGCGCTCCTCGAGCACGTGGAGCAGGAAGAGCTGCGCGCCGACGCGCCTGGTGATCGCGGCCGCCTCGAGCATCGCCAGCCGCGAGTGCTCGGAGAAGTCGATGGGGCAGAGGATCTTCCTCCAGGCGGGCATGCGGCCTCCACGAGGCGGGACGTCGGCCTCTCCTCCCAGGAAGCGTAACCTCGGTCCGGAGCGGCGCCCGGCGGGGCGTTCCGCCGCGCGCCACCGCGGCGCACCGCCCGAATGGGTGCGACCGGCTACGGCTCGCCGCGGGCGGCCCGGGCGGCCAGGGCCACGGCCTCTCCCAGCCGCTCCGCCAGCGCCGGGCCGTAGTAGGTCCGGTCGGTCTCGCCCTCGCCCCGTTCCATGCGCTCCCGGGTCTCGACGTAGCCGGCGTAGGCGCCGGCCAGGGACACGATCTCCGCGCCCGGACCGGCCGCCGCCCGCCAGCCGGCGGCCACCCGCGCGGTGGGCTCGGCCGGGGTCGCGAGCAGGGTGAGCGGCCCGAGCCGCAGCGCCACGACGGCGGCCTCGGCGGGCAGGGCCCCCTGGAAGAGCCAGCCCGCCGCCGGGCGCAGGAAGGCGGGGACCGCGCCCGGAGCGGTCGGCGGCAGCACCACCGTCGCCCGCGCCGCGCCCAGGGCGGGGGCGGCGTCGGGCGCGGAGAGGGGCACGGCGTCGAGCCGCGCCTCGACCGCGCCCGCGTACCCCTCGGGCGTGCCGGGCACGCCGGGGGGCCCGCGGGTGCTCTGGTCGCCGAGGGCCCCCTCGACGAAGAGCACCGGCTCCGGGCGCGAGCGCATCAGCGCGCCGGGCCAGTCGCCCGAGAGGAGCCGGTTGCGCATGCCGAGCATGGTGGGGTGGGAGCCGAAGGAGACGAGCCGCGCCACCGGCGTGCCGTCGGCGCGGGTGAGCCGGACCGAGACCAGCCGGCCGTCCACCTCCCCGCCGTCGCGGTTCATGACCAGGTCGCTCGCGTCCCCCTCGCCCACCTGCAGGCGGGCCGGGGCCACCGCCGCGCGGGCCCCGGAGAGCGCCCGGACCGCCGCCTCCTCCAGCGCGGCGAGGACCTCCGGGCGGTAGGGGGCGGTGGCGAGCCGGCCGCCCAGGAACGAGTCCCAGTAGCCGCCGGGACCGGCGTGGGTGTGGGTGGCGGCGACGATCACCTGGTCGAGGCCGAGCTCGCGGCCGCGCCGCTCCACGGCGCGGGCCAGCGCCGGCGGCACCAGCAGGATCTCCAGCGAGAGGAGGCCGACGGCGCAGCCCGGCTCGGCCACCACCAGCGCGCGCGCCGCCAGGGGGTCGCGCTGCCCCGTCGCGCCCCAGCGCAGCCGGGCGAAGCCGGCGATGGTGGGCGGGCCGGGCAGCCGCAGCGGCACCTCGGCGGCGCCGGCGGAGAGCGCGCCGCGGCCCCGGCAGGCGCCGTCGAGGCGCGGGGGACCGCCCCGATCGTCGCTCCGGAGCAGCGCGGGCAGCGCGATCGCCGCGGCCAGCAGGGCCGCGAGGAGCACGCCGGTGGCAAAGAGCTTTTTCACGTCCGGGTCGTTATACTGCGCGCCGCCATGGGTTACGACGCGGTCTGGGACAAGCGCAAGGAGGAGTGCGGGGTCTTCGGCATCTGGGCGCTGGGCCAGAGCGAGGAGGCCGCGAACTTCACCTACCTGGGGCTGCACGCGCTCCAGCACCGCGGCCAGGAATCGGCGGGGCTGGTCTCGACCGACGGCCACGCCCTGCACGTCCACCGCGGGATGGGGCTGGTGGCCGACATCTTCACCGTCGACGCCCTGGCCAAGCTCCCCGGCGGCGCCGCCATCGGCCACGTCCGCTACTCCACCGCCGGCCACTCCAGCCTGAAGAACGCCCAGCCCATCGCCATCCAGTACGCCGGCGGCGCGGTGGCCGTCGCCCACAACGGCAACCTGGTGAACGCCGGGGCGCTGCGCGACGACCTGGAGCGCCAGGGCTCGATCTTCCAGACCACCTCCGACACCGAGGTGATGCTGCACCTCATGGCCCGGGCGCGGACCGGCCACCGGGCCGGCACCACCGAGCACCTGGTGGCGGCGGTCCGCGAGGCGCTCGTCCAGGTGGCGGGCGCCTACTCGGTGCTCTTCCTCTCGGAGCGGGCCCTGCTCGGGGCCCGCGACCCCATGGGCTTCCGCCCCCTGGTGCTGGGCCGGATGAAGGGCAGCTACGTGCTCGCCAGCGAGACCACCGCGCTCGACCTCATCGAGGCCGAGTTCATCCGCGAGGTGGAGCCGGGCGAGATCGTCATCGTCGACGGCGACGGGCTGCGCTCGGAGCGCATCGACCCGGCGGCGGCCCGCCCGGCGCGGCTGGGGCGCTGCGTCTTCGAGCACATCTACTTCGCCCGGCCCGACTCGGTGCTCTTCGGGCGCTCGGTCTACGAGGTGCGGCAGGACTTCGGCCGGCAGCTCGCCAAGGACCACCCGGTGCCGGCCGACGTGGTGATCCCGGTGCCCGACTCGGGCGTGCCGGCGGCCATCGGCTACGCCCACCAGGGCGGCGTGCCCTTCGCCATGGGGCTGGTGCGGAGCCACTACGTGGGCCGGACCTTCATCGAGCCGCAGCAGTCCATCCGCCACTTCGGCGTGAAGCTGAAGCTGAACGCGGTCGGGCCGGCGCTGAAGGGCAAGCGCGTGGTGGTGGTGGACGACTCCATCGTCCGCGGCACCACCAGCCGCAAGATCGTGAAGATGGTCCGGGCCGCGGGCGCCTCCGAGGTGCACCTGCGCATCAGCTCGCCCCCCACCGCCTGGCCCTGCTACTACGGCATCGACACCCCGACGCGGCAGGAGCTCATCGCCTCCAGCCACTCCGTGGAGGAGATCGCCCGCTACGTCACCGCCGACAGCCTCGGCTACCTCTCGCTGGACGGGCTCTACGCGGCGCTGGGCGAGGAGCGCTCCGGCTTCTGCGACGCCTGCTTCTCCGGCGACTACCTGGTGGAGTTCGGGCGCAACCCGGGCCGCAGCCAGCTGCCGCTGCGGCTGGTGGGCGGGTAGGGCGCCGGCCCTGCGACCCCGACGCCGGCCCCCCGGGCGGCGCGGCTGGTCTAGAGTCGGGGCGTGGGCACCCCCGCGCCGCTCCGGGTCCGCGACGGCCACCTGCGCGTCTACCGGCTCTTCGACGTCGCCGACGCCATCGACCTGGCGCGGGCCGAGGCGGCGGCGCGGGCCCCGGCCTCGCGCTGGCGCATGGGGGGCGTCCACAGCTCGGCGGCGCTGCAGATCCCCCGGCCGCCGCTGCACCTGGCGCTGGGGGCGCGGGAGCTGCCGCTCGCCTCGGGGCCGCGCACGGCGCGGGCCCTGCTCCACCTCTTCGAGTACGGCGTCGCCAGCGTGGTCTACGAGCTGCCCATCCCCCCGGGCACGGCGCTGGAGGAGCTGGTGCCGCTGGCCGACGAGCTGGTGGTCCAGCCCACCCCGGCCCTCGACGAGGCGGCGCGCCGCGAGGCCGAGGAGGGGGGGCGGGCGCTGGGCGGCGCGCTGGAGAAGCCCCACTCCTGGGCGGGGCTCGAGACCTACGCCATCTTCCAGGTGCGGGCCTTCGAGGAGCCGGTCCCGGCGCGGGAGGTGCTGGAGCGGGCGCCGCTGGCGCGGCTGCTGCTCGGCGAGACCAGCCCGGTCCCGCTCTCGGCGCAGGAGTCGGCCGACGTCCTCAAGCACCGCTTCAGCTACCTGGAGGACGACCTGGCGGTCGTGGACTGGAACAGCGCCTTCCTGCTCGAGCCCTCGGGCGTCTCCGACATCCCCGACCTGCTGGAGTTCGCCACCGCCCACCTGCTGGAGCTGCGCTACTACGACGCCCTGCTGGACCGGGAGCTGCACGCCATCTACGACGAGATGGAGGCGGCGCGGGGGCTCGGCTCGCTGTTCACCCTCCGTCACGGACGCCTGGCGCGCCGCACCGCCGCGCTGCTGCTGGAGCTGTCGGAGATGATCGAGCGGCTGGAGAACGGGGTGAAGATCGTCGGCGACTTCTACCTGGCGCGGCTCTACCAGGCGGCGGTGGGGCGCTTCCGGCTCCCGGCCTGGCAGGGGGACGTGCTGCGCAAGCAGCGGCTGCTCGCCGACGTGAACCGGATGCTGAAGGAGGCCGCCGACGTCCGGCGGGCCGACCTCTTCGAGGTGACCATCATCGTGCTCATCGCCTGGGAGGTCCTCTGGGCCCTGCTGCGCCGCTGATTTCACCGTTCGCGAAGCTCGCCGGCGGGGCGCCGATCGGCACGGAAGGCCCGATTTCCAGGCAGATCGTGACGATCGCCAGTTGACGATCGGATCCGGAAGCGCTACGAAAGCCGTCAAATCAGCCGGCCGTGGGGGCCGGCCTGCCACGGGAGGATTCTCCTACATGACGCAGGCTCAGTTCTTCTCGGCCGTCGCCGAGGCTTCGGGGATGTCGAAGGCGCAGGTCCGGACGGTGTTCGAGGCGGTCGAGGCCACCGTCCTCAAGACCCTCAAGCCGGGCGGGAAGATCCCGCTGGGCGGCCTGGGCGCCGTGAAGCTGGTGGACCGCAAGGCGCGCATGGGCCGCAACCCGGCCACCGGCGAGGCCATCAAGATCCCGGCCAAGCAGGTGGTGAAGATGCTCCCCGCCAAGGTCCTGAAGGAGAAGTTCAACAAGAAGGGCAAGAAGTAGCCCGATCGGATCGGCCGCACCCGAGCCCACCCGCGGCCGCCGTGGCCGCCGGTGGGCTCGTCGCTTTGGAGCGCCCAGGATCTCCTTGACAACCCCGGGTGGCCTCAATAGCCTGCCGAGACTTTTTCCGAGGCACCACGACCCCTTATGCCTCCTCACGACCCGAGCATGCCGGGCGACTGGAAGGACCTGCCAAAGGACCTGGTCGCCCGCTTCGACGCCCTGCTCGCCCCCGTCCTCCAGCGATACCCGCCCGACCGGAAGGAGGCGGCGATGCTGCCCGCCCTCCGATTGGGGCAGGAGCTCTTCGGCTACGCCGGCCCCGCGGTCCAGGGGCTGTGCGCCGACCGCCTGGGCACCAGCGCCGCCCGGGCCGAGGAGGTGGCGAGCTTCTACGTGATGTTCCACACCCACCCGAACGGGCGGCACCTGGTCGAGGTGTGCACCAACGTCTCCTGCTGCCTGGCCGGCGCCGACCGGATGTTCCGCGACCTCCGCAAGCGCCTGGGCCTGGCGGAGGGCGGCACCACCGCCGACGGCCGGATCACCGTCCGCGAGGTGGAGTGCCTGGGCTCCTGCGGCACCGCCCCGGCCGTCCTCCTCGACGAGAAGGAGATGATCGAGCGCGTCACCCCGGAGAAGCTCGCCAAGATCGTGGAGGGGCTCCCGTGAGCGACGACGTGAAGATCCTCACCGCGCGCTGGGGCAAGAAGGACAGCCACACCCTCGCCTCCTACCGGGCCGACGGCGGCTACGCGGCCCTGGAGAAGGCGCTGTCGATGGCCCCGGCGGCCATCGTGGACGAGGTGAAGGCCTCCAACCTGCGCGGCCGCGGCGGCGCAGGCTTCGCCACCGGGATGAAGTGGACCTTCCTGCCCAAGGACGTCCGCCCCCGCTACCTCTGCGTCAACGCCGACGAGTCGGAGCCCGGCACCTTCAAGGACCGCTACATCATCGAGAACGATCCCCACATGCTGATCGAGGGGATCGCCATCACCTGCTTCGCCCTCGACATCCACCTCGCCTACGTCTACATCCGCGGCGAGTTCCCCAGGCAGGCGGCGGTGCTGGAGGCGGCGCTGGCCGAGGCCCGGGCCGCCGGGATCATCGGCAAGCGCCTCTACGGCAAGGCCGACTTCGACCTGGAGGTCCACGTCCACCGCGGCGCCGGCGCCTACATCTGCGGCGAGGAGTCGGCGCTGATGGAGTCGCTGGAGGGCAAGAAGGGCTACCCGCGCCTCAAGCCCCCGTTCCCGGCGGTGGTGGGGCTGTGGGGCAAGCCGACCATCATCAACAACGTCGAGACCCTGGCCAACGTCCCCTGGATCGTGAAGAACGGCGGGGCCGCCTTCGCCGCGCTGGGCACCGGCAAGTCGGGCGGGACGCGGCTCTTCGGCGTCTCCGGCAACGTGAAGCGGCCCGGCATCTACGAGAAGCCGGTCCACTACAACCTGAAGCGGCTCATCCTGGAGGACTGCGGCGGGACCGCCAGCGGCCGGCCCATCCAGGCGGTCATCCCCGGCGGCTCCTCCTCGCCGGTGCTGCGCGGCGACGAGATCGACGTGTCGCTGGAGTTCGACGCCATCAAGGCGGCCGGCACCATGTCCGGCTCGGGCGGCGTCATCGTCATGGACGACTCGGTCTGCATGGTCCGGGTGCTCTCCCGGGTGGCGAAGTTCTACGCCGAGGAGAGCTGCGGCCAGTGCACCCCCTGCCGCGAGGGCACCCCCTGGATGGAGGCGCTCTGCGAGAAGATCGAGAGCGGCCACGGGGTCCCGGGCGACGCCGACAAGCTGCTCGACATGGCGAACCACATCGGCGGCTTCACCATCTGCGCCCTGGGCGACGCCGCCTCCATGCCGGTGCAGAGCTTCGTGAAGAAGTTCAAGGCCGACTTCGAGCGCCACATCGCCGAGCACCGCTGCCCCCACGGCGACGCCGCCTGGGGGGTGTCGCAGGACAGCCGCGACGCCGTCATCGGCGGGATGAGGAGCTGACCGATGGCCGACCGCGCCGAGCTGTTCGTCTTCTGGCTCTTCGCCATCCCCCTGGTGGCCTCGGCGCTGGGCGTGGTGGTGGCGAGGAACCCGGTCAACGCCGCCATGAGCCTGGTGGCCGCCTTCTTCTTCCTGGCCGGGATCTACGTGCTGCTGGTGGCCCACCTGGTGGCCTTCCTGCAGGTGCTGGTCTACGCCGGCGCCATCATGGTGGTCTTCCTGTTCGTCATCATGCTGCTGTCGCTCCACGAGGAGGACCTGAAGCCCGCCCGGCTCAAGGCCATCCAGTGGGCGGCGGTCTTCGGCGGCTTCGGGGTGCTGGCGGTGCTGGCCACCGCCATCCGCGACTCCGGCGTCCTCCACTGGACGACGGTGGCCCCCGACTACGGCACCGTCCGGGCGGTGGGCCGGCTGCTCTTCACCCAGTACCTGCTCCCCTTCGAGGCCACCAGCCTCCTGCTGCTCGTCGCCATCGTCGGCGCGGTGGTGGTGGCCAAGGAGCGCATCTAGATGGCCGCCGCCAACCACTACCTGGCCCTCGCCGCCCTGCTCTTCACCATCGGCCTGGTCGGCGTGGTGGTGAAGCGCAACATCCTGGTGGTCTTCATGTGCGTCGAGCTGATGCTCAACGCCGCGAACCTCACCTTCCTGGCCTTCGCCCGGCACCAGGGCTCGATGAACGGCCAGGCCATCGCCTTCTTCGTCATCGCCGTCGCCGCGGCCGAGGCCGCGGTCGGGCTGGCCATCGTCATCGCCGTGTTCCGCACCCGCGGGACGCTGTGGATGGACGAGGTCTCGAGCCTCAAGAACTGAGGCTCCGGCGGGGTCCTCCCCCCGCCCTGTTTTTTCCGTCGGTCACGGCGCCCCGGCGCGCTAAGCTCGCGCCCCATGAACGCGCGCTGCGCCCGTTGCCAGCAGGTCTTCGCCACCGACCGCTTCGGGGTCCAGAGCTGCCCCCACTGCGGCGCCGAGATCCACCTCGCCGACCCGAACGCGCCGCCGGCGCCGCCGCCCGCGGCGCCGCCGGCCGCGGCCCCGGCCGGCCCGCCGCCGGGGCAGGGCTGGGGGGCGCCGCCGCCGCCGCCGCCCGGCTT
>JAKAEO010000141.1 GCA_021818285.1 Myxococcales bacterium | reverse complement strand
GAGCTCGAGCCGCAGCTCCTTCTCCTCGCCCGGCGTCCCGGGCTCGGCGTAGCGCGGCGCCTGGTTCGTCGAGGTGGCGAAGTTCATGTTGCCGAGGCCGCCCTTGCCCCCCTTGGCGACCACCAGCTCCCGGCCCGGCTCGGAGAGGTCGGCGACCGGCTCGCCGGAGAGGGCGTCGGTCACCACCGTGCCCGGCGGCACCCGCAGCACCAGCGGCCCGCCGTCGGCGCCGTTGCAGTCGCTGCCCATGCCGTGCTGGCCGTTCTTCGCCTTGTGCTCGTGGACGAAGCGGTAGTCGAGCAGCGTGGAGAGCTGCGGGTCCACCAGCAGCACCACGTCGCCGCCGTTGCCGCCGTCGCCGCCGGCCGGCCCGCCCCGGGGGATGAACTTCTCCCGCCGCCAGGCGATGGCGCCGTCGCCGCCGTCGCCGGCCTTCACGCGGATGCGGACCTCGTCGACGAACTTCATCGGACTCTCACGATACCGCGGGGCGGGGGCAGGGCGTCACCCCTGGAAACACGAACGCCGCGAGGCCCGGGGGCCCGCGGCGTCGCGCGAGGGCGGCGGCCCGGCGGCCGCTACACCTTGGGGACGATCGAGACGACGCGCCGGTCGCCCCGGGTCTTCGAGAACTTCACCGTCCCGTCCACCAGGGCGAAGAGGGTGAAGTCCTTGCCCATGCCGACGTTGGAGCCGGGGTGGAACTTGGTGCCGAGCTGGCGGACCAGGATGTTGCCCGCCGCCACCGCCTCGGAGCCGTAGATCTTGATCCCGCGGCGCTGGCCCTGCGAGTCGCGGCCGTTGCGGGAGGAACCCTGTCCTTTTTTGTGAGCCATGGCTTCGTCCTTCCGTCGCGGCCTACGCGTTCACCGCGGTGATCTTGATCTCGGTGAAGGGCTGCCGGTGGCCGCGCTTCTTGGTCCAGCCTTCCTTCTTCTTGCGGAAGTGGACCACCTTCTTGTGCTTGCCCTGGGCGACGATCTCGCCCTCGACGGCCGCGCCGGCGACGGTGGGCTTGCCCACCCGCGCCTCGCCCTCGCCGCCGACGAGCAGCGCCTCGAACTTCACCTTGGCGCCGACGTCGCCCGCGAGCTTCTCGACCTTGACCGTGTCGCCGGTGGCGACGCGGTACTGCTTCCCGCCGGTCTGGATCACCGCGTACATCGAGCTGCTCCTTGAACGAAAAAGCCCGTGGGCTTCCGGGGTTCCGGCTCGAGCGCGCCACGCGCGAGCGCTCCCCCGGACCTCCGGGAGGGCGGTTCTATACGATCCGGCCGCCCGGCCTGTCAAGGATTCCCGGGCCTTGGCTCCGCCGGCCCGGGTCCGCCGGCCCGCCCGGGCCGATCCCGGCCTCCGGCGCGCTCCCGGCCCCGAGCGGCTCGACCACGTGGAAGCGGCGATAGTCGACGACCCGCGTCCCGTCGGCCTGGAACGCCAGGATGTCGGCCAGCTTCGCGTTCCAGACCAGGTCCTCGGCGGCGTAGGCGTGCCGGGCGTGGACCGACTGCGCCAGGCCGTCGTCGATCCCCACGAAGGAGACGGTGAGGTCGGCGCCCCGGCCCCGGAGCGACTCGGCCGTCTCCCCGAAGAGCGGGCTCGAGGCGTCGATGGGGTGGATCACCGTCCAGGTCATGGCGAAGGCCGGCGACTCGCTCCGGACCAGCCGCAGGTCGTGGAAGCGCCGGGTGGTCTCGCCCTCGGCGGTCCGGTCCTCGCGCAGCAGCGTGACCTTCACCCGGGCCTCGGCGATCTGGTTCCCGCGGGCGTTGGCCATGCGGATCATCAGCGAGGGCACCCCCTCCCACGGCCGGACCACCGCCACCCGGCTGAAGAGCACGCGGGCGGTGGGCCGGGCGAAGCGGGCGAACACCAGCCCGGTGGTGACCGCCAGGCCGATCATCCCGGAGAAGGCCTCGACGGAGACCAGCAGGTTGGCCGCCAGGGAACGCGGCGACATCCGGCCGTAGCCGATGGTGGCCAGGGTCTGGACGCTGAAGAAGAAGGCGTCGGAGGGCGAACCGGGCCGGGCCCCGTCGATGCCGCCGGCCGCGGCCAGGTAGCCGGCGGCGAAGAGGCCGTTCACCACCAGGAAGGCGGCCACCAGCAGCGCGAAGAAGCGCGGCCAGCTCATGGTGAGGAGCCGGTGGTAGGCGTCGCGCCAGGGGCTGGCCTCGAGCCCGACGGTCACCACCCTGCGTCCGGCCCCGAAGGTGCCGATCCTGCGCCGCGCCGCCATGGGCGGAATGTAGCGGCTCAGGCCGGACCGCGCTCCGCCATCGCCGCCAGCGCCGCTCCGAACGGGGCCCGGGCCAGGCCGCGCTCGGTGACGATGGCGGTGACCAGCGCCGCCGGGGTCACGTCGAAGGCCGGGTACCGGGCCGGGACGCCCGGCGGCGCCACCCGCTGCCCGCCGATCACCGTGACCTCGTCGCCGCTCCGCTCCTCGATGGGGATGGCGCCGCCGTCGGGCGTCTCCCGGTCCACCGTGCTCCAGGGCGCGGCGACCAGGAAGGGCAGCCGGTGGTGGGCGGCGAGCACCGCCAGCGCGTAGGTGCCGATCTTGTTGGCGACGTCGCCGTTGCGGGCGATGCGGTCGGCCCCCACCACCACCGCGTCGATCTCGCCGCGCGCCATGAGCCAGCCGGCCATCCCGTCGGTGAGGACCGTCACCGGGATGCCGTCGCGCTGCAGCTCCCAGGCGGTGAGCCGGGCCCCCTGGAAGAAGGGCCGGGTCTCGTCGGCGAGCACGGTGACGGGGTTGCCGGCCTCCACCGCGGCGCGGATCACCCCCAGGGCGGTGCCGTAGCCGGCGGTGGCCAGCGCGCCGGCGTTGCAGTGGGTGAGCACCCGGGCCCCCCGCGGCAGGAGCGGCGCCCCCAGCGCCCCCATGCGCCGGCAGGCGGCCTCGTCCTCGTCGCGGATGGCCTGGGCCTCGGCCAGCACCGCGTCGCCCCCCTCGCCGAAGCGCCGCGAGACCCGGCGCACCGCCCAGGCCAGGTTCACCGCGGTGGGGCGGGCGCGCGCCAGCAGCTCGGCGCGGCGGGAGAGCTCGGCGGCGCCGGCTCCGCGGCGGGCGTCGGCCGCCAGCCCGAAGGCGGCGGCCACGCCGATGGCCGGGGCGCCCCGCACCGCCAGGGCGCGGATGGCGTCGGCCACCTCGGCCGAGGAGCGCAGCGCCAGCCAGCGCTCCGCGCCGGGGAGCGCGCGCTGGTCGAGGAGCCGGACGGCGTCCTCCCGGACGTCGTAGAGCACCGGACGCAGCGGCTCCCTCGCCGCGCCCCCCGGATTCGCCGGCGCGCTCACCGCTCGCGCCTCCGGCCCAGCCGGCCCGTGTAGCGCAGCGTGAAGTAGACGGCGGCCGCGATCAGGGCGGCGGCCGAGCCCCAGCGCCCGTCGGCCGCCAGGAAGGCCGCCACCAGCACCGCCGCCGCGGCCAGCAGCGCCAGGAAGGTCCGCGAGGGCGGCGCCGCGCCGGCGCCGGCGGGGCCCGCGCCCCAGCCCGGACCGCGGCCGCGGCTCACGGCCCCCCCAGCTTCTTCTTCACCGCGGCGTTGACCACCGCCGGGTTGCCCTTGCCCTTCATCTCCTTCATCACCTGCCCGACGAAGAAGCCGAGCAGCTTGGCGTTGCCGGCCCGGTAGCGCTCCACCTCGGCCGGGCTCGCCGCCAGCACCCGCTCCACCACCGCGTCGATGGCCGCGGCGTCCGACACCTGCGCCAGCCCCTTCTCCCGCACCACCGCCGCCGGGGAGGCGCCGCTGCGGAAGCACTCCTCCAGCACCTGCTTCGCCCCGGGGCCGCCCACCGTCCCGGCCTCGATGAGCCCCACCAGCTCCGCCAGCGCCCCGGGCGAGAGCCTCCAGTCGCGGGGCGCGAGGCCGCTCTCGTTGGCGAGCCGGGCCACGTCGCCGTTCAGCCAGTTGGCGATGCGCCGCGCCGCCTCCGCCCCCTTGCCGCTCGCCTCCAGCGCCGCGTCGAAGAAGCGGGCCACCTCCGGCTCGCCGGCGATCAGCCCGGCGTCGGCCGCCGGCAGCCCGAGCCGCTCCTGGTAGCGCCGGGCGCGGGCCCGCGGCAGCTCCGGCAGGGCGGCGCGCGCCGCGGCCACCAGCGCCGGGTCCACCCGCACCGGCGGCAGGTCCGGCTCGGGGAAGTAGCGGTAGTCGTGGGCCTCCTCCTTGCTGCGCATCGCCCGCGTCTCGCCGCGGGCCGGGTCGAAGAGGCGGGTCTCCTGCTCCACCTTCCCGCCCGCCTCGATCACCTCCACCTGCCGCCGGACCTCGAACTCCACCGCCTGCCGCAGGAAGCGGAAGGAGTTCATGTTCTTGATCTCGCAGCGCTGCCCGAGCCTCGCCGCCCCCCGCGGCTTCACGCTGACGTTGGCGTCGCAGCGGAAGGAGCCCTCCTCCAGGTTGCCGTCGTTCACCCCCAGCGCCACCAGCACCGCCCGCAGCGCCTTCAGGTACTCGACCGCCTCGTCCACCGAGCGCAGCTCCGGCTCGCTGACGATCTCCAGCAGCGGCACGCCGGCCCGGTTCAGGTCCACGCCGGAGGAGCCGTCGGCGGCGAGGTCGTGCAGGTTCTTCCCGGCGTCCTCCTCCATGTGGATGCGGGTGAGGCGCACCCGGCGCTCCTCCCCGCCCAGGTCGAACTCCACCGCGCCGCCCAGGCAGATGGGCCGCTCGTACTGGGAGATCTGGTAGCCCTTGGGGAGGTCCGGGTAGAAGTAGTTCTTGCGGGCGAAGACGCTGGTCGGCTGGATCGCGCAGCCCAGCGCCAGGCCGGCGCGGACCGCCATCTCCACCACCTCGCGGTTCAGCCAGGGCAGCGCCCCCGGCAGCGCCAGGCAGACCGGGCAGGTGTGGGCGTTCGGCTCGGCGCCGAAGGCGGTGGAGCAGCCGCAGAAGATCTTGCTCCGGGTGAGGAGCTGGGCGTGGACCTCCAGCCCCAGGACGACGTCGAAGTCGGCGAGCGGCATCTAGCGCACCGCCCCCCCGGCGCCGGCCCCGGCCCGGTCGGCCGCGAGCTGCGCCCAGGCGTTCCGGCTGGGGTAGAGGCTGACGAGCGCCACCACGTCGACGGCGAAGACGGCGAGGAGCCGGTGGTCGTGGATCAGCATGTGGGCCACCAGCGGGTAGAGGGCCACCGCCTCGCAGGCGGCCCAGCCGAGCAGCGACCGGACCAGGGCGGCGGCGCCCGGCCGCCCGCCGGTGTGGCGGGCGGCGACGCGGGGCGGGACCAGCCGGGAGATGGCGATGCCCGCGGCCGAGGAGGCCAGCGCCAGGACGAAGAGCAGCTGCCGGGGCGCCCGGGGATCGTCGGCGGGCGGCTCCACCGCCAGCACCACGCCCAGGAAGAGCAGCAGGAAGGCGACCATCGCCGCCCAGACCAGGATCCCGGCGCCGCGCGGGGGCGGCGCGCCGCCGGCCGGCCGGGCGGGGACGGGGCGGCCGATCATCGCGCCTCCGGGGGCGCCGGCGGCGGCCCCTGCTCGCGCTCCAGCGCCCGCGCCGCCCGCAGCAGGGTGGCCTCGTCGAAGGGGCGCCCGACGAGCTGCAGCCCCACCGGCATCCGCTCCGCCGGGTGGAGCCCGCATGGCACCGAGAGGCCGGGCAGCGCCGCCAGGTTGGCGCTGATGGTGTAGACGTCGGCCAGGTACATCTGCAGCGGGTCGGAGAGCTTCTCGCCCAGCCGGAAGGCCACGGTGGGCGCCACCGGGCCCGCCACCACGTCGCAGGCCTCGAAGGCCCGGTCGAAGTCGCGGCGGATCAGGGTGCGGACCTTCTGGGCGCGCAGGTAGTAGGCGTCATAGTAGCCGGCGGAGAGGGCGTAGGTCCCGAGCATGATGCGCCGCTTGGGCTCCGGGCCGAAGCCGCTGGCCCGGGTCCCGGCGTACATCTCCCCGAGGCCGCGCGCCGCGGCCCGCAGCCCGTAGCGAACGCCGTCGTAGCGCGCCAGGTTGGAGGAGGCCTCGGCCGGCGCGATCAGGTAGTAGGCGGCGACGGCGTAGCGGGAGTGGGGCAGCGAGACCTCCACCAGCCGCGCGCCCAGCTTCTCGTAGCGCGCCAGCGCCTCGCGCACCCGCGCCTCCACCCCCGGCTCCAGCCCGCCCCCGAACCACTCCCGCGGCACGCCGATGCGCAGCCCGGCCGCCCCCTCCTCCAGCCGCGCCAGGTAGTCGCCGGCCGGCAGGGTGCTGGAGGTCATGTCGCGCTCGTCGTGCCCGGCGACCGCCTGCAGCAGCAGCGCGGCGTCGCCGACGGTGCGGGCCAGCGGCCCCACCTGGTCGAGCGAGCTGGCGAAGGCGACCACCCCGTAGCGCGAGACCCGGCCGTAGGTGGGCTTCACCCCGACCACGCCGCAAAAGGAGGCCGGCTCGCGGATGGAGCCGCCGGTGTCGGTGCCCAGCGTGCCCCAGGCCTGGCGCGCCGCCACCGCCGCGGCGCTGCCGCCCGAGGAGCCTCCCGGCGTGCGGGCCAGGTCCCAGGGGTTGCGGCAGGGCTTGAAGGCCGAGTTCTCGTTGGACGAGCCCATGGCGAACTCGTCCAGGTTCAGCTTGCCGAGCAGCACCGCCCCGGCGGCGCGGAGCCGGGCCACCGCGGTGGCGTCGTAGGGCGGGCGGTAGCCCTCCAGGATGCGGGAGCCGGCGGTGGTCTCCACCCCCTCGGTGAGGAAGAGGTCCTTCACCGCCAGCGGGATCCCGTCGAGCGGCCCGCGCCGCGCCCCCCGCGCCGCCCGCTCGTCGGCGGCCGCCGCGTCGGCCCGGGCCCGCTCCGCGGTGACCCGCAGGAAGGCGCCCACCCGGCCGTCGGTGGCCTCGATGCGCGAGAGCGCCGCCTCGGTGGCCTCGCGGGAGGAGACCCGGCCGGCGGCCAGCGCCCCGGAGAGCGCCCGCAGGTCCAGCGCCAGGAGCTCCGCGCTCACTCGATGATCCTCGGCACCAGGAAGGCGGTGCCCTGGCGCGCCGGCGCCGCCGCCAGGGCCCGCTCCGCCCCCAGCCCCTCGCGGACCTCGTCGGCGCGCAGCGCCGGCGCCTCGCCGGCCGCCAGCGCGTGGGTCATGGGCTCGACGCCCGACACGTCCAGCTCCTCCAGCTGCCGCACGTAGTCGAGGATGGCGGAGAGCTGCCCGGCGTAGAGCCGCTCCTCCTCGGGCGAAAGCTCGAGCCTCGCCAGGGCGGCGATGCGCCGGACCTCTTCGATGGACAGCACGGGCCGCCTACTTCACCGGGTGCTGGGTCTCGTCCTTGAACCAGTTGAGGATGGCTCCCATGATCCCCTTCTGGTGCGGCGCGGCGATGACCTCGATCTCGGCGCGGTCGAGGAAGGCGCCGTTGCAGCTGAAGCACACGTCCACGGTGAGCTTGCCGAAGTGGACCTCCTGCATGGTCACGCCGCAGCGCGGGCAGTGCATGTGGTGCTCGGCCCGCAGCTTCGTGCGCTCCTCGGCGGAGAGGCTCTGCTGCACCTGCCGCGCGAGCTTGCGCTTCTTCTCCACGTCCTCGCGGGCGAAGAAGTCGTCCTCGGTGGCGCTGGGCTTGTTCGGTCCGCGGTCCGGCATGGGCGCTTCACTCCTTGAGCTGCTGGATGGCGTTCTTGGCGGCGACGGCGTCCTCGCCGTCGGGGTGGGCCGCGAGGTAGCGCTCGTAGAACTTCACGGCCTCGCCCCGCTTCCCCTCGTAGCGGTAGGTCTCGGCGAGCCCCAGCAGCGCGTCGGCGCCCTCCGGGTCCGCCTCCAGGGCGGAGGAGAAGCTGGCCTCGGCCGGTCCGTACTGCGAGAGCTCCAGGTAGCACCAGCCGCGCCCGGCGAGGGCGACGGCGTTGTCGGGCTGCAGCACGACGGCCTGGCCGTAGAGGTCGAGCGCCTGCGAGGTCTTGCCCCGCTCGCGCAGCTTCCGCGCCTGGGCGATGAGCGACTTCGCCGTCCGCGGCGCCGGCGCGGCCTTCGCCGGGGGCGGCTTCGCCGGCGCGGCGGCCCTCGCGGGCGCGGGCTCGGGGGCCTTCTGCGCCGCGGCCGGTGCCGCCGGCGGGGGCTCCGCGGCCGGTGCCGGCTCGCCCTTGGCCACCGCCGGGGCCGGCTCTTGCGGCTTCGCCGGCTCGCCCTTGGCCACCGCCGCGGCAGGCTCTTGCTGCTTCGGCGGCTCGGCCTTCGCCGGCTCGGCCTGCGCGGGCGCCGGCTCCGGAGCCTTCGCCGCCGCGGGCGGGACGTAGGGGGGCGCCGGAGGAGGCAGCGTGGGCGCCGGCGCGGGCGGCGCCGGAGGGGCCCCGGCGAGCGCCGGGCGGGCCACCTGCTCCGGCTCGCGCAGGAAGAACCACCAGCCGGCGGCGACCACCGCGAGGCCGGTCACCAGGATCACGGCGAGGACGGGACCGGCGCCGCGGCGCGGGGGCGCGACGCTCCCGCCGTCCACGATGGTCCCGCCGGTCTGCTGGTCGGCGCTGGTCCAGGCCGGCTCGCGCGCCTGCGCGCGCGCCGGCGCGGTGCGCTGCCCCTCCCAGGCGGCGACCGCCGGCCGCCCCGGGGCGGGCGGGGGCGGCGGGGGCATGCCCTGCTCCGTGCCCGAGCCGG
>JAKAEO010000140.1 GCA_021818285.1 Myxococcales bacterium | reverse complement strand
GGCGCCCGCCCCGCTCCCCGGCGGTGGCGGCGAGGTGGACCGGCTGGTCCGCACCTTCGCCGAGTCCTACCTGCCGGCGTCGGTGCGGGTGGAGCGGCCGGCCGAGGTGCAGGCCTTCCTCCAGCGGCTCGCCGAGACCCTCGAGACCGCCTGCCGCTCCTACGTGGAGCTGCGCAAGGGCTACGAGGAGTTCGGCAAGGAGATGGGGGTGCGCACCGTCCACGGCGAAGGCGCCATCCAGCGCTCCCGCGACGCCCGCCAGCTGGCCGCCTACCTCCTCGACCCCGGTCAGGCCGGGCGCGCCGCCGAGCTGCAGCGCGCCTTCGCCGACCTCATGGTCCACCAGGTGGCGCTCCTGAACGGCGTCGTCGAGGGGGCCCGGGCGCTGCTGCGGGAGATCGGCCCGGAGTCCATCGAGGCCGCCTCGCCGGGGAGCATGTGGCCCATGAAGGCCCAGGCGCTCTGGAAGGCCTACGAGGCCCGCTTCCACGAGCTCTTCGACGAGGACGGCGCCATCAGCGACGCCCTCTTCGGCCCCGACTTCGCCCGGGCCTACAGCGGCATGGTGGGGCAGAAGCAGGAGCCGGAGGGGGAGGGCGACGGCCCGCCCCGGAAGGCACCGCGCCGCGGCCACTGAAGCCAGAGAGACCTCCTCCATGCGCCGACTCGCGCCGCTCGCAGCCCTCGCCCTCCTCGCCTGCGCCTCCGCGCCCCGCACCGGCTGGTCCGACCAGCGGGTCTGCTGGGTCGAGCGCCCGGCCGACCCCCCGCCCACGCCCGCCCTGTGGATGGAGCTGCTGGTGCGCGGCCTCGACCCGCGCACCCGGCTCGCCACCACCCCGCCCATCGACTGCGTCGGCAACCAGGTGACCTGGGACGGGCCGGGGATGGCCTGCGCCGACAACAGCCTGGCCAAGGCGCTGCTCCCGGGCCGGCCGCTCACCGACGCCGACGTGGTGGTGAGCAAGCCGTCGGAGGACGTCCGGCTGGTGTGGGTGATGACCAACCGCTACGCCTCGGGGGAGGCGATGGGGCCGGTGGCGCTGGTGACGGTGGGCGGCCGGGAGACGGTGATCCACGCCACCGGCGTGCTGCGCGGCTTCGCGGTCCGCCCGCGGCTGCGCCTCGAGAAGCTGGGCGGCGTCACCCTGCTCGTCGCCGAGGGGGAGCGCTGCGGCCCGGCCGACGGGACCTCCGGGACCTGCGAGCGCGGCCTGCGGATCATGAGCCTGCGCGGGAACCGCTTCGTGCCCGAGACCGTCGCCGGCCCCGAGGGCGCCTGCGAGACCCCGGGCTTCCTCTTCCTGCAGCGCGAGGAGTCCGAGCGGCTCGACTCCGGCTGGCGCCGCCGCCACGAGCTGACCGCCTCGGTGGACTTCCGCCCCGACGCCCTGGTGCTGCAGGAGCTGCTGCTGGTGCGCGACTCGGACCCGCGCCACCCCGGCGCCCCGGCCCGGACCTTCCGCCGGGCCGAGGACCAGCTCACCATCGGCTGGAAGGACGGCCGCCTGGTGGCGAGCGGCCGCACCCTCTGGGACCGGATGCGCGAGCGCTAGAAATACACGCCCGCGCCGAGCAGCGCCGTGGTCATGGTCACGCCCGAGCCGTAGACGTTGTCCGGGTCGTAGGCCGAGCGGTCGGCGAAGCCGCGCCCCTTCAGCTCCGCGGTGAAGAAGAAGTCGCGGGTCAGGTAGAAGTCCACCCCCGCGGAGATCGAGGCGGTGGCGCGCCAGCTGGTCTCCGGCCCGAGCCGTCCGGCCCCGGCGCCGATGGTCACGAAGGGCTGGAGGGGGCTCCAGTCGAAGAAGTTGTACTTCAGCGACACGTCCAGGATCCGGTCGTGGTCGGAGATCTCGCCGCCGAAGCGCAGCCGCCCGCCGCCGCGCGGGGCGCGCAGCTCCAGGGCCAGCGCGCCCTGCCACTCGGCGGTGGACTGCCAGCCCTGGAGGTCGCTGCTCAGGGTCGAGGAGCCGATGGGCATGAACACCAGCGCCACCAGCCCCCGCGGCATCGGCTGCTGCGGCGCCGGGTAGTAGCGCGGCGGCCCCTGCCGTTGGCCGGGCGGCGGAGGCGGCGTGTAGTCCGGCGGCGGGTAGGGCGGGTAGCCCTGGGCGAGGCTGAGCGCGAGCGCTGCGGCGGTGAGGGTCATGGCCGTCTCCGTCTCCTGTTCCGGGACCGGTCCAGGGCAAGGGGCGTGCCGCCCGCCCGGCTCCCGGTTTCCGGGGACTTGGACGGCCGGGGCGTGGCCCCGATTCACGTCACCGTGGCGGCGCTGCGTCGCGGCCGGGACCGCAGGGGGGGTGCGGCTACCCGCCCCCACCCGCGTCCGCTGGCTCGTCCGCGGGCTCGCCGGCCGGCTCCTCGGCGGGCGGCTCGCCGCGTTTGCGCAGCCCGGCCTGCTCCAGCGCCCGGGCCACGCCCCCCGGCTTGCGGTCGTCGGGGAGCGCGCCGCGCGGCGGCGTCACCGCCGCGACCAGCCCGCCCCAGGCGGTGAGGCGGGCGTCGAGCTCGACGTCGGCGCGCAGCCGCGGATGGCCGGCCGCGCCGAAGGCGGCCTTCATGCGCACCGCCATCGGCACGCCGCTCTCGGCGTCGAGGAGCAGCTCGCCCTCGAGCGCCAGCGGCACGCGGCCCTCGAGGAACTCCATCCTCCGCCTGGTCCCCTCGTCGTACCCGGCCTCCTTGCCGGGGGGAGGTTGCCCCCCCGGCTCCGTCGGATGCTCCGGCTTCGCCTCCGCCCGTCGGCGGGCGGAGCCCGCCTCCTCCCCCGCCCGCTCCGGGCCAGCCTCGTCCGGCCGGCCCTGCGCTCGCCCTTCGCCGGGGGCCAGGACCAGCGCGAAGCGGCGCGCCGGCCGGCCCAGCGCGCTCGCCTCGCCGCGCGGCTCGAGGGCGAGGCGCGGCCCGAGCAGCGCCGCGAGGTCGCCCGCCAGGCGGAAGCTCTCGTCGCGGAAGCGCCGCGCCTCGTGGCCCCGGTCGGCGGGACGCTCGCGGAAGGGGGCGTAGCGGGCGCGCGCCCAGGTCATGCCGCCGGCGAAGACGATCTCCTTGCCGGTCTCGGCGCCCGGCCAGGTGCCCGGGTCGATCTGGGCCGTCACCTGGAAGTCGCCGGAGGCGAGCTGCCGCACCTGGTGGCGCTCGGTGGCGCGGCTCTGCAGCAGGTCGCCGCCGCTGCCGCGGGAGACGGTCCAGGTGACGGTGGCGGCGTAGTCGAGCGAGCCGAGCCGGCGGGCCGCCTCGCCCGCGCCCATGGCCAGCGCCGCCGCGGGCCGGCTCCAGTCGAAGGGGGCCGGGCGGGCCGCCTGATCGCGGGCCTCCAGGCGGGCGCGCGCCTCGCGGCCGCCGCCGCGCTCGCAGGCGGCGAGGGCGGCGACGGCGAGGGCGGCGAGCGGCAGGGCGGCGGCGCGGCGGGCCATCGGAGGCGCGACTCTAGCCGCCCGCCTCGCCGAAGGCCACCCGCCCCTCGCGCCACAGCAGCCGATCGCAGCGGGCCAGCAGCTCCTCGAGGCCGCGCCGCTCCACCGCCGAGACCGCCACCCCGTCGCGCAGGTGGGCCAGCTCCTCGCCCTGGCCGGGCGGCAGCCGGTCGATCTTGTTGAAGACCAGGACCCGCGGCACCCCGAGCAGCCCCAGGCCGCCGAGGATCTTCTCCACCGCCTCCACCTGGGCGTCGAGCCGCGGATCGGAGGCGTCCACCACGTGCAGCAGGAGGTCGGCGTCGTGCAGCTCCTCCAGGGTGGCCCGGAAGGCGTTCACCAGGTCCTCGGGCAGGTCGCGGATGAAGCCCACCGTGTCGGTGACGATCACCTCGCGGTCGCGCGGGAAGCGGAGCCGGCGGCTGGTGGGGTCGAGGGTGGCGAAGAGCACGTCCTCGGCCACGACCGCCGAGCCGGTGAGGGCGTTGAGCAGCGTGGACTTGCCGGCGTTGGTGTAGCCGACGATGGAGAGCACCGGCAGCCCGTTCTCGTTGCGCTGCTTGCGGCGCACCGCGCGGCTGCCGGAGAGCGCCTCGATGCGCCGCTCCAGCTGGGTGATGCGGTCGCGCACCCGCCGCCGGTCGATCTCCAGCTTGGTCTCGCCCGGCCCCCGGCCGCCGATGCCGCCGGCGAGGCGCGAGAGCGAGTCGTCGCGCCCGACCAGGCGCGGGTAGAGGTACTTGAGCTGGGCCAGTTCCACCTGGAGCTTGCCGTCGGCGCTCTGGGCCCGCTGCGCGAAGATGTCGAGGATGAGCTGGGTGCGGTCGAGGATCTTCAGGCTGGTGGCCTCGGCGACGTGGATGGCCTGCGACGGCGAGAGGTCGGCGTCGAAGACGATGAGGTCGGCCATGAGCTGCATCGAGCGCAGCAGCACGTCCTCGAGCTTGCCCTTGCCGATGAGGGTGCGCGGGTCGACCTCGCGGCGCTGCTGCAGCACCGCGTCGATGACCTCCACCCCGGCGGTCCGCGCCAGCTCGCGCAGCTCGGCGAGCGAGGCCTCGGCCTCGGCCCGGCTGCGGCCGCGGCCGCCGACGCCCACCAGGATGGCGCGCTCCCGCCCGCCGGTGCGCCGCGCCGTCTGGGCCCGCGCGAACTCCTCCTCCAGCGCCAGCGCCCCGGCGCGCGCGTCGTAGGACAGCTCGTGCACCGAGGGGACGCGCTCGTCCTTCCAGAGCGCGCCCTGGGGGTTCTCGGGGAGCAGGTGGGCGAGGTGGACCTGCCCCGGCAGCCCGTCCTCGCCGACCTCCAGCGCCGCCACCAGGTCGAGCCGCAGCAGCGCCAGGTCGGTGTGGTCGTCGCGGGTGAGCGGCTCGCCGTCGAGGTGGGTGTGGACCAGCCGCAGGCCGCGGAGCCGGTGGGAGCCGGCGCGGGCGCGCCCGACGTCGGGCAGGGTGAGCTTGCGGGCGTCGCCGACGATGACCGCCTGGACGTCCCCCTTGCGGTCGAGGAGCACGCCCACCTGGCGGTTGGTCTCGCGGGAGAGCGCGGTGAGGTGGCGCGCCAGCTCGGGCGAGATCACCTCGTCCGGGTCGACGCGGCGGCGGTAGGTGCGGCGCAGGGCGTGGAGCTGGCTCTGCTTGAGGCCGAGGATGTTCCCGTGGACTTCCTGCATTCGCTCCCGGGAGCATAGCGGCCCGCCCCGCCCCGATCGAGGAGAAGCGGCGGCGCCGGGGGCGCGCGCCGCCGCGCCGCACCGCCGGGGCGGACCTGCTACCATCCCGCCATGGCGAGCGCCCCGCAGGCCCTCCTCTCCGTCGCGCTGGCGCTCCTGGCGGGCGCGCCGGCCGCGGCCGCGGCCCAGACCGGGCCGCCGCCCCCGCCGCCGGCGCCGCCGGCCGAGGAGTCCTGGCAGCCGGGCCCCGGCTTCTACTCCGGCTGGGCCCGCGGCGGCTTCTTCCTCCCCTCCGGCTCCGACTTCGCCGACGGGCGGACCACCGCGACGCTGGGGGTCGGCTTCGGCGTCCGGTTGCTGCCCTTCGCCACCGCCGGGGTGGAGGCTTCCTGGACCGACCGCGACTTCGCCGATCCGGGCGGCGCCGGCTCGCGCATCTCGCTCGAGTCGCGCGGCCTGGCCGCGCTGGTCCGGCTCCACCACGCCTTCTGGCGGCTCGAGCCGGGCCTGACCGCCGGCGCCGTCTGGCTGGAGTCCCGCCTGGCCGGCTCCAGCAACGGCCTGGACGGCACGGCGCGCGGCTTCGGGTTCGTGGCCGGCGCCGGGGTCGACCTCCTCGTCGTGGACGGCTTCGCGGTGGGGGTGGACTGGCGCTGGCTGCAGGCCAGCGGCCGCTTCCCCGACCGGCACGGCGCCTCGATGTCGCTCGCCGGCCAGAGCGTCGGCGGGCTGGTGCGGCTCGCCCTGCCGTAGCATTGGCCGCCGCCCCGGACGCCGCGCCGCCCCGGACGCCGCGCCGGCCCGGCGCCGCCCGCCCGGGACCGCTCCCGCTGTAAGATGCCCCGGTGCAGCGCCGCGACCTCCACCGGGTGAGCCGCCTCGTCGTCAAGGTGGGCACCGGCACGCTCACCGACGGCGCCGGCCGCTTCGACCGGGAGAACTGCGAGCGGCTGGCCGCCGAGCTGGCGGCCGCCGCCCGCTCCCGCAAGCTGGTGCTCGTCACCTCGGGCGCCATCACCTTCGGTGCCGCCAAGCTCGGCCTGGTGCGCGGCGCCGGCAAGCCCTGGGACATCGTCACCCGGCAGGCGCTGGCCGCCACCGGCCAGCCCGACCTGGTGGCCGCCTGGGAGCGGGCCCTCGCCCCGCACGGCCTGAAGGTGGCCCAGGTGCTGCTCACCGCCGACGACCTGGCGAGCCGCAAGCGCTTCCTCAACGCCCGCCGCACCTTCGCCCGGCTCCTGGAGCTGGGCGTGCTGCCGGTGGTGAACGAGAACGACACCGTGGCGGTGGAGGAGATCAAGGTCGGGGACAACGACAGCCTGGGAGCGCTGGTGGCCGCCTGCGTCGAGGCGGAGCTGCTCGCCATGCTCACCGACGTGGAGGGGCTCTTCGACCGGGACCCCCGCGAGCCCGGCGCCCGGATGCTGGACGAGGTGCCGCGGATCACCGCCGAGGTGGAGCGCATGGCCGGCGGCGCCGGCAGCGTCCACGGCACCGGCGGCATGGTCACGAAGCTGCGGGCGGCGCGGCGCCTCGCGGCCCAGGGCGTGGCCACCGCGCTGCTCTCGGGGCGCCGGCCGGGGGCCCTCGCGGCGCTGCTCGCCGGCGAGCGCGTCGGCACCTTCTTCCCGCCGGTGCCGGAGCGGCTCAGCGGCCGCAAGGGTTGGCTGGCGTCGGTGGCCAAGGGCAAGGGCGTGATCCTGGTGGACGCCGGGGCCCGCCGGGCGCTCACCGAGCAGGGGCGCAGCCTCCTGCCCTCGGGCGTGAAGGGGGTCACCGGCCAGTTCGGCGTCGGCGACCCGGTGGACATCGCGGTGGAGCCGCGCCGCCCCTTCGCCCGCGGCCTCGCCGGCTACGGCGCCGACGAGGTGCGGCGCATCGCCGGCGTGAAGACGGCCGAGATCGAGAAGACCCTCGGCTACAAGTACCTGGACGAGGTGGTCCACCGGAACGACCTGGTGGTGCTGGACGGCGCGGAGTGACGCGCTGTCCGCGGACCGGGCCCGGTGTATAAGAGGCCCGGAGGCCGACTGGACCCATGGCGCGGGCGCAGTCCCTGACGCACCAGATGCGGGCGCTGGCCACCGCGGCGCGCGACGCGTCGCGGGCGCTCTCGCACGCCCCCACCGCGGCCAAGGACCTGGCGCTGCGCGAGGCGGCGGCCGCGATCCGGAAGGCCGGGAGGCGGATCCTCGCCGAGAACCGGAAGGACCTCGCCGAGGCCCGGAGGGCCGGCCAGAACGCCGCCTACCTCGACCGGCTGGCGCTCGACCCGGCGCGGCTCGAGGCCATCGCCCGCTCGCTGCGGGAGGTGGCGGCGCTCCCCGATCCGGTGGGCGAGGTGACCTCGAGCTGGACCCGCCCCAACGGCCTCTCGGTGAGGAAGGTCCGCATCCCGCTGGGCGTGGTGCTGATGGTCTACGAGGCCCGGCCCAACGTGGCCCCGGAGGCCGCCGCGCTCTGCCTGAAGTCGGGCAACGCCGCCATCCTCCGGCCCGGCTCCGACGCGCTGCGCTCCTCGCAGGCGCTGATCGAGGCCTTCGGCGAGGGGCTCGCGAAGGCGGGCCTGCCGCGGGCCGCGGCCCAGGTGGTGCCGACGCCCGACCGCGAGGCCACCTTCGCCCTGCTGCAGCTCGACGACCTCGTCGACCTCGCCATCCCCCGCGGCGGGACCTCGCTCATCCGCGCCGTGGCCGAGCGCTCGCGCGTCCCGGTGGTGAAGCACTACCAGGGGGTGTGCCACCTCTTCCTCGACCGCACCGCGCCGCCCGACCAGGCCGTGGCCCTGGCGGTGAACGGCAAGGCGCAGCGGCCCGGCGTCTGCAACGCGCTGGAGTGCCTGCTGGTGCACCGGGCGGCGGCGGCGAAGCTGCTGCCGGCGGTGGGGCGGGCCCTGGCGGCCGCGGGGGTGGAGCTGCGCTGCGACCCGACCGCGCTCGGCATCCTGCGGCGCGCCGGCGTGAGGGCGGTCCCGGCGGCGCCGGAGGACTTCGGCAAGGAGTTTCTCGACCTGATCCTGGCGGTGCGGGTGGTCCCGGGGCTGGACGGCGCCCTCGAGCACATCGCCCGCTACGGCTCGCTGCACACCGAGGCCATCCTCACCCGGGACCTGGACTCGGCGCGCCGCTTCGAGCGCGAGGTCACCGCCAGCGCGGTGATGGTGAACGCCTCCACCCGCTTCAACGACGGCGGCGAGCTGGGGCTCGGCGCCGAGATCGGCATCTCGACCACCAAGCTGCACGCCTTCGGGCCCATGGGGCTCGCCGAGCTCACCACCCAGAAGTTCGTGGTGGAGGGCGCGGGGCACGTGAGGAGCTAGATGAAGAACCGGAAGCCGGCGCCCAGGAAGGCCGCGAGGCCGCAGAAGTCGAAGTCGCCCACCAAGAAGACCCAGCGGTCCCTGAAGTCCAAGGCGTTCCGCAAGGAGCGGGCGGCGAAGCGGGCGGAGCGCCCCGCCCGGCCGGCCCGCCCGCCGCGGCCCCCGCGCGGCCCGGCCCCGGCG
>JAKAEO010000139.1 GCA_021818285.1 Myxococcales bacterium | reverse complement strand
GCTGGGTGGCCATGCACGCTCCCCCGTGCCGGGCACGGGCTTGAAGTGGGTGGAGGGGACGAAGGGAGCAGTCTGCCCGATGAACGGGCAGCGTGACCCACTTTCGTGCGGACCTGCGGCAATATGCCCGATATCCGGGCAGCCGCTGGCGGCCCGTCTCCCCCCGAGGAGCCGTGCCGGGGCCACGGCGAGCGCGCCGGCGTCCCGCTCGCGGGGCGCGGGGCCGGCGGCGTCGGGGGCGGAGCGGCGGGGCGGCGCGACCGGCTAGAGGTGCAGGTCGCCGGCCTTCTCCGGCTGGTACTTGATGGCGACCACCTTGAGCCGGGAGGCCGTCCCGTCCTGCAGGGTGCACGGGGCCGACTGGCCGATCTTCAGCCCGAGCAGCGTGGCGCAGACCGGCGAGAGGATCGACACCCGCCCGCGCCACGGGTCGGCGTCGCGCGGGTAGGCCATCACCACCTCCGACTCCTTGCCGGTGGCCTCGTCCACGTAGGCCACCAGGGAGTTCATGGTCACGAGGTCGGGCGGGACCTGCTCGGCCGGGATGGAGGGCGAGCTCGCGATCTTGGCTCGCAGCAGCCGCGCCGCCGCGGCGAACTGGCCGCTCTCGTGCTTGTCGATGAGCTTGCTCAGCCGCTCGACGTCGATCCGGGTGAGCGTGGTTTGCGGGGCGGTCATGCGGCGATGGTCGGCCGGGTCCCGCCGACCGTCAAGAGTCCGGCCGACCGCCGGGGCTCGCCGCCGGGCGTGGGCCGAGGGGCGCCCCCGCGCCCGCCGACGCGGAATTGTCGCACCCCGGGCCGGAGGCGCAATTCCTGCCGGAGGCGCGGCCACCCGGCGCGCGCATGTGCCCGGCACCACGGACGAATCCGCCGGCGCGCCGGGGCACGCGATCTGCTATGTTGCCAGCCCTTCCGGGCCGCCTCCGCCGCCGCGACCGAGGCCCCGCGACGACGATGAGCACCGCCCCCGAGAGCCACCGCGAGATCCCGTTCAACTACACCTCCGCCGACGACCGGCAGGTGGTGCTGCAGCTGCTCGGCGAGGAGGTCTGGGAGAAGCTCGAGGCCCTGCGCGGCCGGCGCGTCACCGGGCGGTCGGCGCGGCTGCTGCTCCGGGTGCTGGGCGAGGTCTCCATCCACCGCCGCAACCCGTTCCTCTTCCAGGAGCTGCTCGACACGCCGGCGCGGCGCCGCCGCCTCTCCCGCCACCTGGCCGGGGACCTGGCGGTCGTGGCCGGGAGCGCCGGCGAGGACGCGCTGGTCCGGGAGGTCCTGGCCGCCGCCCGCGGGCTGGCGGCCGACTTCGAGCGCGAGGTGGCCGCGGCCCCGGCCGAGCGGCAGCGCATCGTCGCGGCGCTGGCGCCGGTGGTGGGGCGCGCCAACGTGCTCTTCGACCCCTTCACGCTGGTCTCGCACGCCACCGACGCCACCGACTGGCGCCTCCACCTGCCGGCGGCGGTGGTCATGCCCACCGAGGAGGCGCAGGTGGCCCCGCTGCTCGCCGCCGTCGCCGGGCTGGGGCTCGCGGCCATCCCCCGCGGCGCCGGCACCGGGCTCACCGGCGGCGCCGTGCCGCTGCGGGCCGGCTGCGTGGTGGTGAACACCGAGAAGCTGAACCGGGTGCTGGCGGTGGAGGAGCGGGACTTCCCGGCGGCCGGGGCGCGGGCCCAGGTCATGCGGCTCGAGGCCGGCGTGATCACCGAGCGGGCGATGGAGGAGGCGGCGCGCCGCGGCCTGGTCTTCGCCACCGATCCCACCAGCGCCTGGGCCTGCACCGTGGGCGGGAACATCGCCGAGAACGCCGGCGGCAAGATGGCGGTGCTCTGGGGCACCTGCATCGACAACCTGCTGGCCTGGAAGATGGCCATGCCCACCGGCGCCACCTGGACGGTGCGCCGCGCCGGCCACCCGCTGCGGAAGATCCTCCCCGGGGACGTCGTCACCTGGCGGGTGGAGGACGCCGGGGGGCGCGTGGTGCGGGAGGTGTCGCTGCGCGGGAGCGAGGTGCGCCGCAACGGCCTGTGGAAGGACATCACCAACAAGGCGCTGGGCGGCCTCCCCGGGGTCCAGAAGGAGGGCACCGACGGGGTCATCACCTCGGCGGAGTTCGTCCTCTACCGCCAGTACGAGTCCTCGGCCACCCTCTGCCTGGAGTTCTTCGGCCCGGACCTGGAGGAGGCCAGCGAGGTGGTGCTGGCGCTCTCCCGCGCCTTCCCCAACGAGGGGCGCGAGGTGCTCCAGGCGCTGGAGCACTTCGACGACGAGTACGTGCGGGCCATCGGCTACAAGGTCAAGGCGCCCCGCGCCGAGACGCCGCGCGCGGTGCTGCTGGTGGACGTGGTGGGCCACTCGGCCGGGGAGACGGCCCGCGGCGTCCAGCGCATCCGCGACATCCTGGCGCCGCACCGGAACACCCACCTCTTCGCGGCGCGCGACGCCGCCGAGGCGAAGCGCTTCTGGGCCGACCGCAAGCGGCTCGGCGCCATCGCCGCCCGCACCAACGCCTTCAAGCTCAACGAGGACGTGGTGCTGCCGCTCACCGCGCTGGCGGAGTTCGCGCGCTGGTGCGAGCAGGCCAACCGCGACGAGGAGCGCCACAACCAGGAGCAGCTCGTCCGGCGCATCGCCGGGTACCTGGAGGCGGCCCCGGCGCAGGAGGACGCCCAGTACCTGCCCGAGCGCATCGCCCAGGCGGTGGGGCGCTGCGACGAGGCGCTGGCGGCCCTGGCCGCCGCCGACGACCGCGCCCTGCGCGCCGAGGCGCTCCTCGGCGCCCTGAAGCGCGACCTGCTGGAGTTCGTGCGCGGCTACCCGGCGCTGGGGGCGGGGATCGAGGCGCTGTGGAAGGAGGTGCGCGGGCGGCTCATCGTCCTCGCCACCCACATGCACGCCGGCGACGGCAACGTGCACGTGAACATCCCGGTGATGTCCAGCGACCGGGCGATGATGCGCCGGGCCGAGTGGGCGGTGGACCGGGTGATGGAGGAGGTGGCCCGGCTGGGCGGCGTCTGCTCCGGCGAGCACGGCATCGGCGTCACCAAGCTGAAGTACCTGGAGCCGGAGGTGGTCGAGGCGCTCTCGGCCCACCGCCGCGCCCTCGACCCCCGGGGGATCATGAACCCGGGCAAGCTCTCCGACCGGGCGGTGATCGAGCGCATCTTCACCCCCTCCTTCAACCTGCTGGAGCTGGAGGCCCGCATCCTCCAGCACGGCAAGCTCGAGGAGCTGGCCCTGCGCATCGCCAAGTGCGTGCGCTGCGGCAAGTGCAAGCCCGACTGCTGCGTCTACCACCCGGCCCGGGGCCTGTTCTTCCACCCCCGCAACAAGAACCTGGCGGTGGGCGCGCTCATCGAGGCGCTGCTCTACGACGCCCAGCGGGAGCGCACCACCGGCTTCGAGCTGCTCCGCTGGCTGGGCGAGGTCGCCGACCACTGCACCCTCTGCCACAAGTGCGCCAAGCCCTGCCCGGTGGACATCGACACCGCCGAGGTCTCGGTGCTGGAGCGCGAGCTGCTGGCGGGGCGCGGCATCCAGCGCACCAAGGCGGCCACCCGGGCCACCCTCTCCTACCTGGACAGCCGCTCGCCCGCCTACAACGCCCTGTTCCGCGGGGCGGTGGTGCGGCTCGGCGGCTCGCTGCAGCGGGCCCTGGCGCGGATGGCGGGGCCGGCGGCCGACGGCGGTCCCCGCCCGCGGGCGCTCCAGCTCTTCGCCTCCCCGGGGCCGCGCGCCGACGCCGAGACGCTGCGCGACCTGCTGCCGCCCTGCAAGCCCGACCAGGCGCTGGTGCTGGAGCCGGAGGGTGAGGCGCGCTCCACCGTCTTCTACTTCCCCGGCTGCGGCTCGGAGCGGCTGCACTCCTCGGTCTCGATGGCGGCGCTGCACGTGCTGCTGGCGACCGGCACCCGGGTGGTCCTGCCCCCGCCCTTCCTCTGCTGCGGCTTCCCGGCCCGCGCCAACGCCGCCGTCGAGCAGCACTCCCGCGCCGTGCTGCGCGACACCATCCTCTTCTCGCAGATCCGGGAGATGTTCTCCTACCTCCAGTTCGACGCCGTGGCGGTCACCTGCGGCACCTGCCGCGAGGCCCTGGCGGCCATGGAGGCGGGGAAGATCTTCCAGGCCCCCATCCTCGACGTGGCCCGCTTCGCCCTGGACCGCGGCCTGTCGGTGGACCTGCCCGGCGACTACCTCTACCACCCGCCCTGCCACGACTCGCTCGACGGCAAGGCCGAGGCGGTGCTGGAGCGCATCGGCGGCGCCCGGGTCGAGCGGGTGGAGCAGTGCTGCTCGGAGGCCGGGACGCTGGCGCTGTCGCGCCCCGACATCACCGACGCCATGCTGCACCGCAAGCGCGGGGCGCTGGCCGAGGCGCTGGCCTCCCGGCCGCGGGGCGCGGTGGTGCTCACCAACTGCCCCTCCTGCATGTCGGGGCTGGGGCGCAACGAGGCCATGGGCGTGGAGCCGCGCCACGTGGCGGTGGAGCTGGCCCGCGCCCTCTCCGGCGAGGGCTGGCGCGACCTGTTCCGCCGCCAGGCCCAGCGCGCCCAGGCGGTGCGGTTCTAGGCCAGCCGGCCCGGGTGGGCGTAGACGTTGATGCGGCTGCCGCGCACGAAGCCGGCCAGGGTGAGCCCGGCCCGGCCCGCCAGGTCCACCGCCAGCGAGGTCGGCGCCGAGACGCTGGCCACCGCCGGGAGCCGCGCCCGGATGGCCTTCTGCACGATCTCGAAGCTGGCGCGCCCGCTGACCACCAGCAGCGCCGGGCCGCGCCCCCCGGGCTCCGCCCCCTGCCCCACCAGCCGCTCCTTGAGCAGGGCCCCGACCACCTTGTCCACGGCGTTGTGGCGCCCCACGTCCTCGCGTCCCACCAGGCGCCTCCCCTCGGCGGTGTAGGCGGCGGCGGCGTGGGTCCCGCCGGTCCGCTCGAAGAGCGACTGGGCCTCCCGCATCTCCTCGATGGCGCGCAGCACCGTGGCGCGGGCGATGGCCGGGCCGGGCGGGAGCGGGGCGCAGGCGGCGAGCAGGTCGTCGATGCTGCGGCGCCCGCAGACGCCGCAGGCGGCGGTGGTGAGGGTCCCTCGCCGCGAGGCCTCGATCCGCTCCCACGCCAGGCTGGTGCCGGCCCCGGGCGCGACGTCGATGACGTTGCCGTACCCCTCGCCGCCCGGCCGGCCGCAGTGGGCCACGGTGCCGACGTCGGCGGCGCGCTCGACGATCCCCTCGCCGTAGAGGAAGCCCAGCGCCAGGTCGCCGTCGTCGCCCGGCGTGCGCATGGTCACCGCCACCGGGTCGCCGGCGATGCGGATCTCCAGCGGCTCCTCGACGGCGACGGCGTCCTCCCGCGGCGCGGCGGCGGGGTCGGTGACGACGGAGCGATGGACCAGGCGGGGGGCGATGGCGGCCTCCGGATCGCGCCATCATAGCCGCCTCCGGCCCGCCTCGCCCTCCCGGACGGGGCAGGCTCAACCGCAGCGGAAGCGGCCCACCAGGGGCACGTGGTCGGAGAGCCCCTGGAAGGCGCTGCGCCGGTCGCCGAACCGCGCGGTGCCGTCCAGGTCCACGAAGGTGACGCCGTTGCCGTGGAAGATGTGGTCGAGGTGCATCCGCAGCCGGACGAAGCCGGCGGTGGGCCAGGCCCCGGGGTCGGCCGGATCCTGCAGCCCCTGGCGCTCCAGCGCGCTCTCGAAGCCCGCCTCCCCGGTGAGGTAGCGGTAGACCGGCGAGCCGGGCGCCGAGTTGAAGTCGCCGCAGACCACGAAGGGCTCGTCGCCCGCCCGCTTGCGGACGAAGGCGGCCAGGGTCCGGGCCTCGTGGAGCTGGTTCGGGCCCCAGCCCATGCGGCGCGGCCGGGACCAGAAGCCGGCCCGGAAGGGCGTGGGCAGCGAGAGGTGGGTGTTGAAGACGTGCAGCCGCGGGACGGCGGCGGTGCGCAGCACCAGGTGGGCGCAGATCCGCGTCTGCTTCACGTCCCGGAACAGCTGGGTCCCGTGGTGGGTGATGCGGTGCGGCTCCTCGACGTTGTGGCCGAGCACCTGCGCCCGGCGCAGGTTCACCAGCACCGCCAGGCCGGTGGTGTAGATGTGCAGGTTCCGCACCCGGTTCACGTGGGCGCGGAAGTAGAAGCCCTCGTACGGCGAGGGGCGGCCCCGGGCCGCGAAGGCCGCCGCCTCCTCCCGCAGGAAGGCGTCGAGCTGCGTCTCCTCCGGGCGGCGCCTCCGCAGCGCCACCCGCGAGCGGACCGAGATGGTCTCGATCTCCTGGAGGCAGACGACGTCGGCCACCGGGTCGAGGCGGGAGAGCCGGTCGGCGATGCCGCGCTGGGAGCGGCGCGTCGAGGCGAGCCCCTTCAGCGCGTGGCCGAAGTAGCGGACGTTGTAGCTGACGATGCGGACGGGGGCCTGGGACACCGGGCCGGATGATACCGCCGCGGCGCCCCGGCACCGAATGCTCCGGCGGGGCCGGCCCGCGGCAGGAAGGCGCGGTCAGGTGCCCGGGGGGCGCGGCGGGCGCGACGGCGGCGCCATGGGCGCCGGTGGCGGCCGGGGGCCGCCCGGCGCGGGCGTGGTCGGCAGCGGCCCGGGGCCGCCGCGGATGACGTTCATCGCCAGCGCCAGCATCGACCCGACGTCGGCCAGGTTGGCCGGCAGCACCAGGGTGTTCCCGGCCTTGGCCAGCTTGCCCAGCTCCACCATGTACTGCTCGGCCACCCGGAGCTGCACCGCCTCGAAGCCGCCGGGGGCGCCGATGGCCTCGGCGACCTTGCGCAGCCCCTCGGCGGTGGCGCCGGCCACCGCCAGGATGGCCTCGGCCTGCCCCTGGGCCTCGTTGATCTGCTGCTGCCGCTTGGCCTCCGAGGACTTGATGACCTCCTGCTTGCGCCCCTCGGCGTTGTTGATGACCGCGTCGCGCTCGCCCTCGGAGGCCAGCACCACCGCCCGCTTCTCCCGCTCGGCCCGCATCTGCTTCTCCATCGCGGCCAGCACGTCCTTCGGCGGGGTGATGTTCTTGATCTCGTAGCGCAGCACCTTCACGCCCCACGGGCCGGTGGCCTTGTCCAGCTCGGAGATCACCATCGAGTTGATGTAGCTGCGCTCCTCGAAGGTGCGGTCCAGGTCGATCTTGCCGATCTCGCTGCGCAGCGCGGTCTGCGCCAGCTGGGTGATCCCGAAGTAGTAGTCGGCGATGCCGTAGCTGGCCCGCTGCGGGTCCAGCACCTTGAGGTAGAGGATGCCGTCCACCGCCACCTGGACGTTGTCCTTGGTGATGCAGATCTGCTCGGGGATGTCGACCGCCTGCTCCTTGAGCGTGTGGCGGTAGCGGATGACGTCGATGAAGGGCAGCAGGACGTGGAAGCCCGCCTCCAGGACGGCGTCGAACTTCCCCAGCCGCTCCACCACGAAGGCGGCCTGCTGCGGGACCACGGTGGCGGTCTTCACCACCACGATGACGGCCAGGACGGCGACGACGATGGCGATGAGCAGCGCGGCGTTCACGGTGTGTCCTTTCGTCCGGAGTTCACTCGGGCCGGAGGTGGAGCGTCAGCCCCTCCACCCGGACCACGCGGCAGCGCCGCCCCCGGGGCAGCGGCTCGCCGCCCTCGGCGCGCGCGTCCCAGGGCGTGCCGCGCAGCTCGGCGCGGCCCGTCCCCCCGGCCGGGATGTCGTCGAGCGGCGTGGCCACCTCGCCCACCACGTCGGGCCGCAGGCCCGGCGCGCCGAGCTTGCCGCGCAGCCGCCGGCGCAGCATCGCCAGCAGCGAGACCGAGAGGAGGACGAAGAGGCCCCACTGGAACCAGGCCGGCCCCCCGGCCCCCAGCGCCACCAGCGCCCCGACCGCCAGGGCGCCGACGCCGAAGAAGAGGGCGAAGAGCCCCCCCGGCGCCGCCAGCTCGACGACCAGCAGCGCCACGCCCATCAGGATCCAGGCCCACCAGGACATGCGCGTCCTCCCGGGAAGGATGCTAGCACCGCCGGCGGCGGCGCGGACATCCATCGACGTTCCGTGAATGGATTCGCCGCCCGGGACACCCGGCGCCCGGCCGGGGGAATCCCGGCTGGGTGCCGCCCCGGGCCGCGGCTATGATGCGCCGATGGCCCGCCCGGCCGCCACCGCCTGGGGATACCGGACGCGGGACGTCGCCCGCCTGCTGGCGGTGCCGCCGGGCCGGGTGCGGGCCTGGGCGCGGCTCGGCTTCGCCGACCCGGGCCGGGGGCCGCGGGGCGAGCTGCGCTTCTCCTTCCCCGACCTGGTGCTGCTGCGCTCCGCCCGGGAGCTGCAGGCGGCCCGCCTCCCGGCCCGGCGGATCCGGCGCGCCCTCCGGGCGCTGCGGGCCCAGCTCCCCGCCGGCCGGCCCCTGGCCTCGGTGCGCCTCGCCGCCGACGGCGGCCGGCTGGTGGCGCGCGACGGCCGGACCACCTGGCGCCCGGAGTCGGGCCAGGCCCTCTTCGCGTTCGCGGTGGCCTCGCTCCCCCGGCGCCCGGCGCCGCGCCCGCGGCGGTCGCCGCCGGCGGCGGAGCGGGGCCCGGAGGAGCCCGCCGTCCGCCTCGGGCTCGGCCGCATGCTCCAGGAGGCCGGCGATCCGGCCGGGGCCGAGGCCCACTACCGCGCCGCCGCCGCGCGGCTGCCGGGGAGGCCC
>JAKAEO010000138.1 GCA_021818285.1 Myxococcales bacterium | reverse complement strand
CCACCGCCGCGGCGGTCGGCGCGGCGTTGGAGGCGCCGAACCCGGAGTGCTCGTTCAGCACCACCACCACGATCTCCGGGTCGTCCTCGGGCGCGAAGGCGGCGAACCAGGCGTGGTCCCGCTCGAAGTAGGAGACCTGGCTGGCCTTGAGCCGCCGGGCCCCGAGCCGGACCACCTGGGCGGTCCCGGTCTTGCCCACCATCTCCCCGTCCTCGGGCGGCAGGCGCGACGCGTAGGCCGTGCCGTAGGGCTTGTTCACCGCCGCCTCCAGCCCGGCCAGCACCGCCTGCCGGGTCTCCGGGCGGAGCGGCAGCTGGAACCGGGCCTCGGGCGCGAACTGCCGGACGGTCTCGCCGCGGGCGTCCTCGATGCGCAGCACCGCCTGGGGGCGCCACACCGTCCCCGAGGCCAGCGCGCCGTAGAGCACCAGCTGCTGCATGGGCGTGACCCGCACGTCCCCCTGGCCGATGCCCATGTTGACCGCCATCCCGCGCTGGTAGCCGCCGGGGATGTGGCGGTCGTACCAGGCCTCGTCGGGCATCACCCCCGGGGTCTCGCCGCCGACGTCGAAGCCGGTGGGGCTCCCCAGCCCCAGCTTCTCGCCCCAGGCCGCCAGGCGGTCGGCGCCGAGCCGGTCGCCCAGCGTGTAGAAGAACACGTCGCAGCTGGCGCCGAGCGCGTGCTCCAGGTCCACCGCCCCGTGGCCCGACTCCTTGTCGCAGCGCCAGCGGTGCCGGCCCAGGGTGTAGTGGCCCGGGCAGAAGATGGTGCCGCCGCGCCGGAAGAGCCCCTCCTCCAGCGCCGCCACCGCCGTCACCACCTTGAAGGTGGAGCCGGGAAAGTAGTGCTGCTGGATGGCCCGGAACAGCTCGGGCTGGAGCGGGTCGGCGTGGATGGCGGCCAGCTCGGCGCGGGTGATGCGGCCGGAGAGCTTGTTGGGGTCGGGCGCGGGGCGGGACACCAGCGCCAGCAGGAACCCGGTGCGCGGGTCCATCGCCAGCACCACCCCGGCGGTGCCGGGGAAGGTCTTCTCGGCGAACTCCTGGAGCCGCCAGTCGATGGAGAGCACCAGGTTCTCGCCCGGGCGCGGCGGCTCGTAGCGCTGGGCCTCGGGGATGAGCTCCGCCTCCAGCTCCTCGCCCTTGGCGTTGCCCCGGGCGTCCACCACCACCCGGCGCCGCCCGTCCACCCCGCGCAGCTCCGCCTCCCAGCGCTTCTCCAGGCCGCGCCGGCCGACGAAGTCGCCAGGCTGGTAGGGGCGCTGCCCGTCGGGCAGCTCGGCGTTGAGCTTGTCCAGCTCGTCGGCCCCGACCTCGTTCATGTAGCCGAAGAGGTGGGCCGCCCAGGTGCCCTGCCGGTAGTTGCGGTGCGGCGTGGGGATGACGTCCACCCCGCCCAGCACGCCGCCCGGCACGCGGTTGGCCTCCACCACGTCCAGCTCCTCGCGGGTGATGTCCACCTTGACGGTGAAGGGGCGGAAGCGGACCAGGCCGCGCGCCGCCTGGAGCCGGTCCCGGGCGTGCTGCCCTTCGTCGGGGGAGAGGGCCAGCATCGCGGAGAGGCGCGCCAGCACGTCGTCGCAGCCCTTGCCGCAGAAGTACGGGGTCAAGGTGACGTCGTAGCTGGGTCGCTCGTCGACCAGCACGCGCCGGTTGCGGTCGAGGATCAGGCCGCGGTCGGCCGGCACCCGAAGCTCCTTGACGAAGTTCTCGTCGGCCCGGCCCTTGTACTCGTCGCCGCGGAGGATCTGGAGCTGGTAGAGCCGGCCGGCGATCACCAGGAAGGCCAGCGCCGCCGCCAGCGCGGCCCAGAAGACGCGCTCCCGGGGCTCCCGGGGAGGCGCCGACCCGCCGCTCTCGAGCCCGGCCATCGCGCTCACCGCGCCAGGAGCCCCGGCTCGGGCTGCCGCTCGACGAACCGCTCGAGCCGGCGCAGCAGGGGGTGGAGGAGGAGCCCGGCCACGGCGGTCGCCAGCGACTCGAGCAGCACCCGCCCCACCAGGCTCGCCGCCGGGGCGGTGCCGGGCGCCGCGGTGAAGCGCGCCAGCAGCAGCGCGCCCAGCCCGACCAGGGTGGTGGCCCCGCCGGTCAGCGCCGCGAAGCCCAGCGCGCCGCGGACCGAGAGCGAGCTGCGCGCCAGCCGGCTCGCCAGCCAGGCGGCCACGGTCAGGCTGACCAGCAGGCCGCGCGGCCCGCCGGAGAACAGGTCGAGCACGTAGCCGGCCGCCACGGCGACGCCCAGGCCCTCGAGCAGGCCGGCCTCCACCGCCGCCCAGACCACGGGCAGCAGCGGCAGGGCGAAGGGCAGGCCGCCCAGGTGGAGCGACAGCGCCGACTGCGCCCCGGCCAGCGCCACCGCCAGCGCGAAGGATGCCAGCGCGCGCTTCACGGCGGGCCCAGCCGCGCGGCCGCGGCCTCCTCGCGGGGAGCGGCGAGGATCAGGACCTCCTCCACCTTGGTGACGTCGGCCGCCGGCACCACCTCGGCGTGCTGGTACAGCCCCTGGCCGCCCTTCCGGAGCCCCCGGATCCGCCCCACCGGGAGGCCGGGCGGGAAGACGCCGTCGGTGCCGGAGGTGACGAGCAGGTCCCCCTCCAGGAAGTCGTCGGCCCGCAGGGCGAAGTCGAGCCGGGCGACGGTGGGGTCGCCGGAGCCGCGGACGTTGGCCCGGGCCCGGCTGCGCTCCACCCGCACCGCCACCGAGCTGTTCCGGTCGGTGAGCACCAGGACGTCGGCGCTCCCGGGCAGCACCGAGTGGATCCGCCCCACCACCCCCTGCGCCGCCACCACCGGCATCATGCGCTGCAGCCCCTGGTCGGAGCCGCGGTCCACGGTGAGCAGCTGGAGCCCCTTGGGGTCGAGCCGGACGCCGACGACCCGGGCGCCGACGATGGGCGCGCCCGCCGCCGCCGGCGCGAAGTCCAGCAAGCTGCGGAGCCGGTCGTTCTCGGCGCGGACCGCCCGGAGCTCCATCCGGTCCATCGCCAGCCGGTTCACCTCGGAGGAGAGGCGCCGCGCCTCGCCGCGGGCGTGGCGCAGGTCGAGGTAGTCGTACCAGGCGATCCCGGCGCCGGTGATGGCCTTCCCCACCAGCCACTCCACCGGGCGCGAGGCGGAGACCACCAGGCGATCGACGGCGGTGCGCGCCCCGGGGTGGCGGGCGTGCGCGAAGTAGACGAAGAGCGGGACCACGAGCGCCACCGCGGTCACGACCATCTCGCGGTACCGCTTGAGGAGCTGGATCACGCCTTCTTCCGGTGGGGCGACGAAGCAGGTGCCGGGCTGGAAATCCCTTGCATTTTAGCCCCCCTCGACTAGTTTCTTCAACCTTCCTCCGGCCGCCCCCCGCAGCGCGAGAACCCATGCTCGACATCCTCCGGCAGAACGCCAAGAACGTCCTCACCTACGTCCTCTTCGGCATCATCATCCTGGTCTTCGTCGTCTCCTTCGGCCCCGGCTCGCGCGGCTGCGACGTCCGCGGCGCCGCCGGCACCTGGGCGGCCGAGGTGAACGGCACGCAGCTCTCCGGCGCCGACTACGACCAGCACTACGCCAACATCTTCCGCAGCTACCAGTCGCGCGTCGGCCAGGGCTTCACCCGCGAGCTGGCCGACCAGCTCGGCCTGCGCAAGGTGGCCATGGACCAGCTGGTGGAGCGGGAGCTGATGCTGCAGGAGGGGGAGCGGCTCGGGGTGGTGGTGACCGACGAGGAGCTGGAGAAGGCCATCAAGGCCATCCCCTCCTTCCAGGTGGACGGCCGCTTCGACGTGGAGCTCTACAAGCGGGCGGTGGGCGCGGCCTACGGCACGCCCGGCCGCTTCGAGGACCGGATGCGGCGCGACCTGCTGGCCCAGAAGGTCCTGGCGCTCCTTCGCGAGACCATCCAGGTGTCGGGCCCGGAGGTGCGCCAGGCCTGGGAGACCGACGGCGACCGGGTGGACCTGGAGTTCGTCCGCTTCCCGGTGGCGGGGCTCCAGGCGGAGATGAAGCCCACCGCCGAGCAGGTGAAGGCCTTCCAGGCGAAGAGCGCCGACCGGATCGCCAGGACCTACAAGGAGGAGGACGCGAAGTGGAACCGGCCGAAGGAGGTCCGGGCCCGCCACGTGCTCATCCGCGCCCCCGACAACGCCCCGGCCGACGTCGACGCCGCGGCCCGGAAGAAGGCGGAGGAGGTGCTGGCCCGGGCGCGGAAGGGCGAGGACTTCGCGAAGCTGGCCTCGCAGTTCTCCGAGGATCCCGGCTCCAAGGAGCGCGGCGGCGACCTCGGCTGGTTCGGCCCGGGCGTCATGGCCCCGCCCTTCGAGCAGGCGGCCTTCGCCGCCAAGAAGGGGGAGCTGGTCGGGCCGGTGCGGACCCGCTTCGGGTGGCACGTCATCCAGGTGGAGGACGTCCGCGGCCCGCAGCAGATCCCGCTGGAGCAGGCGGCGCCGGACATCGCCCGCGAGCTGCTCCAGGCCGACATGGCCAGGGCCGACGCCACCCGGCGTGCCGAGGAGGCGCTGGCCCGGGCGCGCAAGGCGAAGGGGCTCGCCGAGCTGTTCCCGCCCGAGCCCGGCCCCCAGGCGCCGAAGAAGGGGCCCCCGCCGGTGAAGCTCGGCGGCGTGGTGCTCCAGGTAGACGACACCGGCCCCTTCGGCCGGGCCGGCAGCCCGGACGTCCCCCGGCTCGGCGCGCAGCCCCAGCTCTTCGCCGACGCCTTCGCCGCCACCGCGCCCGGGCTGCTCGGCCGGGTCTACGACACGGCGGCGGGCCCGGTGATCGCGCGGGTGAAGGAGCGCCAGCGGCCCGACCCGGCGAAGTTCGCCTCGCAGGAGGAGTCGGTGGAGCGGCAGCTGCGCGACCGGCGGGAGGTCCAGGTGGAGTCGGCCTGGATGAAGGCGCTGCGGGAGAAGGCCCGCGTGCGGATCAACGACGCCTACCTGCGCGGCGACGCCGCGCAGCCGCCGGCGCAGCTCGACCAGTGAGGCTGGTGCTCGCCTCGCAGAGCCCGCGCCGCCGGGAGCTGCTGGGGCTCCTGGGCCTCGACCCGGAGGTCCGTCCGGCGCACGCCGACGAGACCCTCCACCCCGGCGAGCCCGCCGAGGCCTACGTCCGCCGCGTGGCCCGCGAGAAGGCCGCGGCGGTGGCCGGCGAGCTGGTGCTGGGGGCCGACACCGCGGTGGTGCTCGGCGAGGAGGTGCTGGGCAAGCCGCGCGACGCCGAGGACGCGCGGCGCATGCTCCGCGCCCTCTCCGGCCGCGACCACCGGGTGCTCACCGGCGTCTGCCTGCGGGTCGGCGGCGCGGCGCCGCGCGAGCTCGCGGCGCTGGTCGCGACCGAGGTCTCCTTCGCCGCGCTCACGCCCGGGCAGGTGGACTGGTACGTCGCCACCGGCGAGCCGCTCGACAAGGCCGGGGCCTACGCCCTCCAGGGCGCCGGCGGCTCCCTGGTGCGCGAGATCCGCGGCAGCGTCTCCAACGTGGTCGGGCTGCCCCTGGCCGAGACGGCGGCGCTGCTGGCCCGGGCCGGCCTGGCCCTGCCCTGGGACGGCCGGGGAGCCGGCCGGTGAGCGTCGGCGAGCGGCTCCGGGCCCTGCGCGCCCGCCTCCCGCCGTCGGTCACCCTGGTGGCGGTGTCGAAGACCCACCCCCCCGAGGCGGTGCGCGAGGCCTACGCCGCCGGCCAGCGGGACTTCGGCGAGAACTACGCGCAGGAGTGGCGCGACAAGGCGGCGGCGCTGGCCGACCTCCCCGGCCTGGTCTGGCACTTCGTCGGCTCGCTCCAGACCAACAAGGTGAAGGTCCTGCTCGGGGCCGCGCCCCCGCGGGCCGCCTGGGTCCACACCGTGGACCGGGTGGAGCTGGCGCGCGAGCTGTCGAGGCGGGCGGCGGCCCGGGGGGCGGCGGTGAAGGTGCTCCTGGAGGTCAACGTGGCCCGCGAGCCGCAGAAGGCGGGCTGCCCCCCCGAGGAGGTGGCCCGGCTGGCGGAGGCGGTGGGCGCGCTGCCCGGCCTGGAGCTGCGCGGGCTGATGTGCATCCCGCCGGCCGAGGGCGACCCCCGGCCGCACTTCCGGGCGCTCCGGGCCCTGCGGGACGGGCTGGGGCTGCCCGACCTGTCGATGGGGATGACCGCCGACTGGGAGGTCGCCGTCGAGGAGGGCGCGACGCTGGTGCGCGTCGGCACCGCCATCTTCGGGGCGAGGCCGCCGAAGGGCGGGTAGGACCGGCGGCGGAGCCGCCCGGGGACGCGGCGACTCAGGCCTCGCGCAGCCGGAGCCGTCCCTCGTCGGTGACCTTCACCAGGTACTCCTGGCCGCAGTAGTAGCAGAGCACCGCGTCCCCGTCGCCGAAGCCGTCGTCGTACGGGTTGTTGGCGCTGCAGGCGGGGCAGTCGAAGTCCCCGAAGCGGCGCTGGCGCCCCTCGCCGGAGGCGTCGGGCTCCGGGCCGTCGTCCTCCTCCATGCCGTAGGGGTCGTAGGGCATCCGACACCTCCTCCCGCCCGCGGCGCGGCGGGCCCGCCCAGAATACGCCATCGGGCCGCGCCGTCGGACGATCGTGGCGCGCGGGGCGGCCCCTGGCATCGGGAGCCGCGGTGTGGCATCTCCATGGCTTCCCGGGGAGGGCGGCAGGGGCCGCCGGCGGCCGGGAGCGGGAAGGCGCACATGAGACGGATCCCGGCCCTGGTCGCGCTGCTGGTCGCCACGGCGGCCCGCGCCGACACCCTCCCCTTCCAGCCCGGCGAGCAGATGGACTTCGCGGTGTCCTGGCTGCACATCCCGACCGGGCGGGCTCGCCTGTCGCTGGGCCGGGCCGAGGGGTCCGTCTGGCCCATGACCCTGCTCGCCCGCACCGACGGCGTGGCGTCGCTGGTGGACGTCCGGCAGCACCTGGTCTCCTACTGGGACTCCCGCACGCGGCTGCCGCTCGGGTCCGACCTGCAGGCGGTGGAGCTGGGCTACCGGCACGTCGACCGCTCCCGCTTCGACCGGGTGCGGGGCAAGGTCTCGGTCACCGTCCAGGGCCGGTCGCGGAGCGACGAGCTCCTCGACGTCCCGCCCGACGTGCAGGACTTCATGTCGGCCTTCCTCTGGCTGCGCCTGCAGCGGCTGGAGCCCGGGACGCGCTACCAGATCCCGGTGTTCGCCGGCCACAAGACCTTCACCCTGGTGGCCGAGGTGCGCGGGCGCGAGGAGCTGGAGGTGCCGGCCGGCCGCTTCGCCACCGTCGAGGTCGGGGTCCGCACCGCCTTCGAGGGGAAGTTCCGCACCAACCGCGACAGCGTCCTCTGGCTCTCCGACGACCCCCGCCACGTGCTGGTGCAGGCCAGCGCCGACTTCGCGGTCGGCAGCCTGGTGGCCCGGCTGGCCGCCTACGCCCCCGGCGGCGGCGCGATGGCCAGCGCCCGATGACGCCGCTCGCCGCCGCGCTGGCCGCCGCCCTGATCTCGGCACCGGGCGGGCCGGCGCCCGGGGCCTGCGGGCTGCCGCCCCGCGCCGGGCCGCCTCCCTTCCGCCCGGGGGAGGTGCTCCGCTACGACGTGGACGTCATGGGGGTGGTGAAGGCCGGGACGCTGCAGCTGACGGTCGAGCCGCCCATCCTCGGGGGCTCCCAGCTCCCGCTGCGCGCCCGGGTGCGGAACACCTCGGTCTTCGCCAAGGTCCGGCGGGTCAAGGCGGTGGCCCTCTCCTGGGTGGACCCGGAGAGCCTGCGGCCGCAGCGCTACCGGGACGAGATGGACGAGGACGGGCGGCGGAAGTCCACCGACGTGCGCTTCGACCGGCCCGGCCCCACCCTGACGATGGCCTGGACCCGCGGCGCCGAGCGCGGCCGGACCACCTTCGCGCGGGCCCACCCGGCGGTGCTGGACCTGCTCTCGGTCCTCTACTACCTCCGCGGCGCCGCGCTCCGGCCCGGGGAGGCGCTGTGCTTCGACCTCTTCGGCAACTGGCGGCTGTGGCGCCTCACCGGGACGGTGGCCGCGAAGGTCGAGCGGGTGGACACCCCGGCCGGCTCCTGGGAGACGGTGCGGATCGACGCCCGGCTGGTGCGGGCCGACGACCCGACGAAGAGCCGCCCGCTGCACCTCTGGTACTCCACCGACGCGCGGCGGCTTCCGGTGGCCGCGGTGAGCGAGGTGGACGTGGGCCCGGTCCGGGCCCTGCTGGCCCGCGCGACGGAGTGACGGCGCGGCCCCGGCGGCCGCTCAGGGCCGCTCGGGGAGGCGCGTCCCGACCTGGGCCAGCCGCCGGCGGATGTTCTGGACGGCGGAGCCGAGGTACTCGATCCGCTCCACCGGCGACCCGCCCAGCGCCATCGCCAGCAGGTCCCGCCGGCCCACGCGCGGGTCGCGCAGCGCCTCCTCCACCGCGCCGAGCCAGTCGGTCACCGCGCCCAGGGCCGCCTCGGCCTCGCGCAGGTCGTCCTCGAGGGCGTCCACCGCCACCGCGTCCTGGGAGGTGGCGGCGGCGAGCCTGCGCCGCAGCGGCGCGAGGTCGGCGTGGGTGGCCCGCGGCAGCTCGAACGGTGCCTCGGCCCAGACGGTCGCCTGCCTGGCGCTCATGGTGCCTCCTCCTCGGGCGGCGCGGCGCGCCCGCCCTTGCGCGCCACCGCCCGGATGCAGGCCTCGACCTGCCCCCGGCTGTGGCCCTCGGCCAGCAGGTCGGCGACCTCGGAGGCGGCCGCGTCCAGGCCGTCGCGCGTCGCCTCGCGCCC
>JAKAEO010000137.1 GCA_021818285.1 Myxococcales bacterium | reverse complement strand
GGCGCGCCGGGCGCGCAGCCGGCGCAGAGCAGGCCGCCGTCCTCCGGGGAGAAGGCCAGCCGGGCCGGCGGCCCGGGCAGCGCGGCGCCGCAGCGGGCACAGCCGTCGAGGCGGGGCGAGAGGCCGGCCGCCCGCAGCGCCCCCAGCTCGAAGGCGCGCAGCGCCGAGGGCTCGGCCGGCGCCGCGTCGAGCCGCTCCAGCAGCGAGAGCAGCAGGGCGAAGAGGTCGGGGTGGGCCTCCTGCTCGCGCACCAGCGAGCGGGCCACGTCGCAGGCGTAGGCGGCGCAGGCGATCCGCGCCAGCTCGCCCCGGACGGCCCCGAAGCCCCGCAGCACCGCGGCCGACTCCAGGGTCCAGAGGCCGCCCGGCCGCTCCCGCAGCTCGGCGGCCAGCAGGTTGAAGGGCTCGAGCGCGCCGCCGAAGCGCCGCCGCGAGGCCCGGGCCCCGTGGGCGAAGGCCGAGAGCTTCCCCCGCTCCTCGCTGAGCAGCGCCACCACCCGGTCCGACTCGCCGTAGTCGGTGGCCTGGAGCACCAGCGCGCGGAGCTTGTGGGCGGTGGACACCGGAGGGGGTTGTAGCGCGGTCCGGGAGCGGCGGCGAGCCGCCGCGGTCAGCGCGCGGCCGGGGCCCGCTCCAGCGCCCGGGAGGGGCGCTCCGGCGGGGCGAGCGTCCGCGGCCGCGCCGACCACAGCCAGGCCGCCGCCAGCGCCAGGACCAGCGCCGCCGCCAGGGCGAGCCCCAGCGCCAGGGACCGCCGCCGCTCCGGGACGGCGCCGGGCGCCGCCGCCTCCCCCTCCCCCGGGCCCTCGGCCTCCTGCCACCGCAGCACCAGGTCGTCGGCGTCGAGGCCGACCACCCCGGCGTAGCCGCGCAGGTAGCCGAAGAGGTAGGCGCGCGGCGGCATCCGCGCCGCGTCGCCCGACTCCAGCGCCTCGACCACGGCCGGCGCGATGCGGGTGAGGCGCGCCACCTCCTCGCGCGGCAAGCCGCGCAGCTCCCGCTCCTGGCGGAGCCAGCGGCCGAAGGCGGCCACTCGCGCCTCTCGCTCCCCGCCGTCCACCGGCTCCTCCTCAGCGCAGCTGCTCGCGCTTCCGGCGGCACTCGCCGGCCAGGTCGCCCGCGCCCGCCAGCTCCTCGCAGCGGCCGAAGTCGGAGCGCGCCGCCTCGGCGTCTCCCACCCGGAGCTGGGCCAGGCCCGACTGGTACCAGGCGTCGGGGTCGCGGTCGCAGAGCTGCGTCAGCCGCTGGAAGGCGGCGAGGGCCTCCTTGCCCTTGCCGGCGTCGAGGAGGATGAGGCCGGTCTCCCGGTGGCAGGGGCAGTAGCGCGGGTTCAGCGTCAGGCAGGTCCTGAGCTCGGCCAGGGCCTCGTCGCGCCGCCCCAGCGCCTCCAGCACCTTCCCCTTGTTGAAGCGGGCCGAGTAGGGCTCGCGGTAGTACATGTTGGAGAGGGCGGTGTCGAACTCGGCGAGGGCCTCGTCGAGCCGCCCGCGCCCGGCCAGGAGCTGGCCCAGGTTGTTGTGGGCCTCCGACAGCGCCGGCTTCAGGGCGATGGCGCGCCGGTACTCCTGCTCCGCCTCGGCGGTGCGGCCGAAGGAGAACTCCAGCACGATCCCGCGCCCCAGGTGGGCCTCGGCCAGGCCGTCGTTGGCCTTGAGCGCCTCCTCGAACTCGCGGAGCGCCTCCTGCGGCCGGCCTCCCCGCAGCGCCTCGGTGCCCAGGTTGGTGTGGATCTCGGCGGCCTCGCGCTGGCGCGGCGTGGGGCCCGAGGCGCAGGCGGCGAGCAGGGCGGCGGCGAGCGGGAGCAGGCGGCGCATGGTCAGAACCCCGCCAGGAGCCGCGCCAGGGCCTGTCGCGGGCTGGAGCGGGCGTCGGCCGCGGCCGCCGCCGCGGCCGGGCGCTGGGGGTGGAGCAGCGGGATGCGGCGCAGCGTCTGCTCCTGCGCCTCGGGGGCGAGCTTGGCGAAGTTCACGTTGTCGAGCATGAAGCCCATGGACTCCAGGAAGTGAAGCCCCTCCGCCTCCACCTCGCGGTAGGCCTCGAGCGGGATCTCCGGGCGCTCGTGGACGTACACCACGTTCTCCCCGGTCTGGCGCAGGTGCAGCCCGACGACGACGGCGAAGGTGCCGTTGGCCTGGCGCAGCCCGAGGATGTGGGCCTGGGCGGTCTGGGGCGGCTTGCCGGGGATGGAGATCTGCGGCTGGTTGATGCTCTCGATGACGGCCACCACCTGCTCGCGGCTGGCGGGCCAGTGGGTCAGGCTGGGGTCGGGTCGGAACACGTGCGCTCCCCGCTAGCGGGCGACGAGGGTGTACTCCTCGGTGAAGGTCCCGGTCTCGGCGGCGTTCCGGGTCATGGTGAAGAGGGGGGCGTCGACGTAGACCGTGCCGCCCCCGGCGCTCCCCTCCCCCACGATCACCTTGAGGGTCTGGTCGCGGGAGGTGCTGCGCGGGGCCGAGCCCGCCAGGTGCTTGGTGGCCACCATCGTCACCTTGTTCGGGCCGGTCAGCAGGAAGCGGGTGAGCTCGAAGGGCTCGGCGTCGCCGTCGGCCCGCAACTCGCGGACCCAGCGTCCGTTGACGAACACCGCCACGTCGTACTCGGTGATGCCGGGCGTGGTCTGCTGGGCCACCAGGAAGTAGCGGCGCTGCGGCTTCTCGCCGGGGCGGGGCTCCGGCGCCGCCATGGGCGGCCGGGCCGGCAGCGCCGGCGCCGCCCGCGGCTCCGGCTCGGCGCGGCTCACCGTGTAGCCTCGCGCCAGGATGTTCACGTTGCCCTGCGCGTCGATCACCACCGTGGCGTTGTCGAAGCGCTGGTTCACCGCGCCCTCGATGCTCACGCCGTTCAGGGAGACGGAGGGAGCGGCCCCGGCGCCGGCCGGCGCCAGGGCGAGCGCCGCCGCGATGGCCGCAAGTGCTCGCATTCGCTCGCCTTGGTAGCCCCGCACGGGCCACCGCGTCAAGAATCCGCTCCCCCGGCCGGCCCGGAGGGCTAGACGCCGCGGGCCTCCGCTCCCCAGACGATCTTGTGGAGCTGCAGATTCAGGCGGGCCTCGACGCCCGACTCCAGGATCCAGCGCGCCGCCTCCCGGGGGTCGACCTTCCCCTGGACCGGCGAGACCAGGATGGTGACGCGCCCCTCCAGCCGCTCGGCCCGGATCACCCCCAGCGCCCACCGCCAGTCGGCCTCCGAGTCCACCACGAACTTCACCTCGTCGTGGGGCCGGAGCCCGGCCAGCCAGGAGAGGTCGCGCGCCACCTCGCCCGAGCCCGGCGTCTTCACGTCGGCGATGCGCACCACCTCGCGGGGGAGGCCGCCGAGCGGCCGCTGCCCGTGGGTCTCCACCGCCACCTCGTAGCCGCGGTCGAGCAGCTCGCGCGCCAGCTCCGGCAGCTCGGCCTGCAGGGTGGGCTCGCCTCCGGTGAGGAGCACGAAGCGGGCCGGGTGGCGCGCCACCTCGGCGAGGATCTCGGCGCGGGTGCGCTCCGTCCCGCCCGAGAAGGCGTAGGCGGTGTCGCACCAGACGCAGCGCAGGTCGCAGCCCGTGAAGCGGACGAAGACGCAGGGGCGCCCGGCGCGCGTGCCCTCCCCCTGGATGCTGAAGAAGATCTCGGTGACCCGCACCAGGCGGTTCTAGCGCATCGCCGTGAGCGGCGCCGCCCCGTCGTCGGCCAGGGCCAGGCGGACCCGCGGGTCGGCCCGCAGGCGCCGGAGCTCGGCGTAGACCCGCCGCGGGTATTCCCGGTAGAAGGCCGGGACCCCGCCCTCCTCGCGCCGGAGCCGGCTGATCCGCGCCGGCCCGGCGTTGTAGGCCATCAGGGCCAGCTCCTGGTCCTGGCGGAAGTCGTCCAGCAGCCGCCGGAAGTAGCGGATCCCGGCCCGGACGTTGAGCACCGGATCGGCCAGGTCGCCGGCGGTGAGCCGCGCCCGCTCCACCTCGCGCAGCAGCGTGGAGGGCTTGAGCTGCATGAGCCCCATCGCCCCGCGGCGGCTCACCGCGTCCTGGTCGAAGCCCGACTCCACCTCGATGACCGCCAGCACGAAGAGCGGGTCGAGGCGCGCGCCGCCCGACTCCTCGACGATGGCCCAGGCGATCCGGAGCCGCTCGGCGTGGCTCGCGTCCTCCATGCGGTCGCCCAGCAGGCTGGCGAGGCGCTGCACCTCCTGCCAGCGGGCGCAGGAGGGGCCGGTCCCGCCGCAGGCGGCCGAGATCCAGCGCTCGGCCGCGGGCGGGGCGAGGACCTCCCCGGCGACGCGCGGGGAGAGCACCGCGGCGCCGGACAGGGCCACCGCCACCGTGGCTCCCAGGAGCCCTCGCACGCTCGGTCCCCGCATGGCGCCTCCCGAAGCCCGCCTACGCCGCGGGCTTGTGCCGCTCCCCCTCGAGCGCCTCGAGGCGCGCCGTCAGCGCGTCCACGCGCTGGCGCAGCGTCTCGACCTCGTCCCGGCTCGGCAGGCGGACCCGCGACGCCGCCCTGCGCACCGTCTCGTCCACGGTCTTGCCGAGCTCCCGCCGCCGCGCCTGCAGCCGGTCGCCGAGGGCGCGGGCGCGGCGCCGGACGTCCCCGGGAGCGATCCCGGCCGCGTCGGCGATCCGGCCCAGCACCTTCTCCGCCTCGCGCTCGGCCGAGCGCACCCCGGCGCGAGCCTGGGTCACGGCCTCCTGGAAGCGAGTGGGCAGCGTCACGGCGACACCCCCGCGCCGTGCCGGCGCACCGGCCGCTTGGCCCGCTTGCCCCGCTCCAGCTTCCTGGAGAGCCGGTCCAGCTCCTTCGACAGCTCCTCCACCTGGTCCCGGGTGGCGACGCCCAGGAAGGCGATGACCCGCTGCTGCAGCTCCGCGAGGCGCTCCACCGCCTCGCTGCGCGCCCGGTCGCTCCACTCGGTCGCCAGCTCCACGCCCTGGGCGCGGAGCTTGCCGAGCCGCTTCTCGACGCGGGCCCGCACCTGCTCCACGTTCCAGTCCTGCTTCGACAGCTTGTGCATCAGCTCCCCGATGTCCCGGCTGCTCGACCTGCCCTTCTGCACCAGCTCCTTCAGGACCCGCTGCGTGTCGGCCTCGAACGTCTCGAGACGCGCCTGCGCCGCCTCGAGCGGCTCCCGCAGGAACTCAGGGACCTTGACGGTCTTCTCGGCCATGGCTGGCCTCCTCTCTCCACCCGGATGGAAGTTCGCCGGCGAGCCGGACCTCGCGCTGGCGCCCCATCGTAACGCATCGCGTCAGACCGTCAAGCGACGCGATGCGTCGTCCCCCAAATACCTACCAGAGGGTAATATTCCGGACGCTCCGGGTCAGCCCCGTGAACACGGTATAACCCGGCAAGGCGCCTCGCAAATTACCTGATCCAGGATGAATCAGGTTGTGACACCCCCCAAACGGCTGTCCGCCCCGACCGCCTCCTCGACGCTCCGGAAGCCGTCCCGGCGGAGCAGCCCGGCCAGCCCCTCGAGCAGGCGCGCCGGCATCCGGGGCCCCCCGTAGATGAAGCCGGTGTAGACCTGAACCAGCGAGGCGCCGGCCCGGATCTTCCGGTAGGCGTCCTCCGCGGTGAACACGCCGCCCACGCCGACCACCGGGATGCGTCCGGCCGCCCGGGCGTGGGCCCGGCGGACCACCTCGGTGGCGCGGGCCTCCAGCGGGGCGCCGGAGAGGCCTCCGGCCTCGCCGGCGCGGGGGTGGCCCTGCACCGCGCCGCGCTCGACGGTGGTGTTGGTGGCGATGACGCCGGCGGCCCCCACCGCCACGGCGACGTCCACCGCCTCGTCGAGCGCCTCCGGCCCGAGGTCGGGGGCCAGCTTCACGAGCAGCGGCCGCGGCACCGGGAGCGACCGGGCGCGGGCGGCGCAGGCGCCGAGCAGCCGCTCCAGCGCCGACCTCTCCTGGAGGGCGCGCAGCCCCGGCGTGTTGGGCGAGGAGATGTTCACCACCAGGTAGTCGGCCCAGGGGTGCAGCCGGTCGATGCAGGCCAGGTAGTCCTCCTCGGCCCGCTCGTTGGGCGTGTCCTTGTTCTTGCCGACGTTCACCCCGACGAGCCCGGGCCGCCCCTCGCGCCGCAGCGCCGCCAGCCGCGCCGCGCAGGCCTCCATCCCGTCGTTGTTGAAGCCCATCCGGTTGATGAGCGCGCGGTGCTCGGGCAGGCGGAAGAGGCGCGGGGGCGGGTTGCCGGCCTGCGGCCGAGGGGTGATGGTGCCGATCTCCACGTGGGAGAAGCCCAGCGCCAGCAGCCCCGCCGCCCGCACCTGCCCCTTGTCGAAGCCGGCGGCGAGCCCCAGGGGGCCGTCGAAGTCGAGTCCCAGGGCGCGGACCCGGAGGCTCGGGGCCGGCCGGGGCCGGAGCCGGCGCGCCAGCGGGCGCCAGCCCAGCAGCCGCAGCCACCGCATCGCGAGGTGGTGCGCGCGCTCCGGCTCGAGCCGGAAGAGCAGCCAGCGGACGAGTCGCCAGGGCATGGGGGGCGCGTTCTACCGCAGGCGGCGCGCGGTGTCACCGCCCGTCCGCGCCGGCGGGCCGAGCCGCCCCTCCCCGGAGCAGGTGCTCGCGGAAGAAGGCGACGATGGTCTCCAGCCCGCGCCGCACCAGCACCGGGTCCTGGGAGGAGAACATCCCGTGGGCGGCCCCGGGCAGGAGGAGCAGCCGGTGGGGCTTCCCGGCGCGGAAGAGGGCCTGGGAGAGCTTCAGGGAGTGGAAGGGCCAGACGTTGTCGTCGGCCGTCCCGTGGACGAGGAGGAGCGGCCGCGACAGCCCGGCGGCGTCGCCCAGCAGCGAGGAGCGCTCGTAGGCGCCGGGGATCTCCCCCGGCAGGCCCAGGTAGCGCTCGGTGTAGGCGGTGTCGTAGTCGCGCCACTCGACCACCGGCGCCTCGGCCACCGCCGCGCGGTAGACGTCGGGGCGGCGGAGCACGCCCAGCGCCGCCATGTACCCGCCGAAGGAGCCGCCCCAGATGCCCACCCGCGACAGGTCCAGCTCCGGGACCTCGGCGGCGAGCGCCCGGAGCCCCTCGACCTGGTCCTCCAGGGCCGGCCCGGCGAAGTCGCCGCGGATGGCCCGGGAGAAGGCCACGCCGCGGCCGGGCGTGCCGCGGTTGTCGATGCTCACCACCGCGAAGCCCTGGTCGGCGATCCACTGGAGCAGCGGGACGCTCCAGGCGCGCACCAGCTGCGCGCCCGGACCGCCGTAGACGTGAACCAGCACCGGCAGGCGGGCGCCGGGCGGCGCGTGGCGCGGGCGGACGAGCAGGGCGTAGAGCCCCTCCCCCGGACCCACCTTCCGGATCTCCCCGCGGGTCGCGAAGGGCGGGGCCTCCGCCACCGCGGGCAGCTCCGCCAGGCGCGGCCCGCCGGCCCGCCACGCCTCCGCCGGGCCCTGCCCGCCGAAGCCGCCGCCGCGGACCAGGAGCACCCGCCCGTCGCGGGAGAGCGAGGCGGTGGTCAGGCCCGGCCCCTCTCCCGGGCGCCACGGCTCCGGCGCGCCGGGGCGCTTCACCACGTAGAGGTGGCTCTCGGTGGGGTTCGGGCCGCCGCTGAACCAGAGCCAGCGCCGCGCCGGATCCCAGCCGACCCACTCCGCGAAGCCCTGGCCCGGCCCCACCCAGGACTCGCGCAGCGCACCGTCGGGGCCGCGCAGCTCCAGCTCGGCGTCGCCGTGGCGCTCGGTGAGCCAGAAGAAGCCGCTCCCGTCCGGCAGCCACCGGGGGAAGCGGGCGTGGGGCTCCACCCAGCGCGGATCCCGCTCCTCCACCAGCACGCGGGTGCGGCCGGTGCGCGGGTCGGCGGCGAGGAGCCGCTTCACCTGCTGCCGCCGGTCGAGGACGACGATCGAGAGAGCGCCCCGCTCCGGCCAGACGACGTTCCCCACGTAGGGAAAGGCCTCCCGATCCCAGTCCAGCCAGGTGGTCTTGCCGCCGCGCGCGGAGATCACGCCGAGCCGGACCACCGCGTTCTTCCCGCCGGCCCGGGGGTACCGGACCACGGTGGCCGGCCGCTCCGGGTGGAACGGGTCGTGGAGCGTGAAGCGCTCCACGGCGCGCTGGTCGGTCTCCTGGTAGAGGAGCCGGCGGGAGTCGGGCGACCACCAGTGGCCCTCGAACCGGGCCAGCTCCTCCTGGGCGATGAACTCGGCGGTGCCGTGGGTCACGTCCTCGGTCCCGCCGCGGGTGAGCCGCCGCTCCCGGTTGGCGGCGAGGTCGAGCAGCCGGAGATCGTGGCCGACGACGTAGGAGAGGGTCCGGCCGTCGGGCGAGAAGGCCGGGTCGAGGGGGCGCCCCGAGGCGCGCAGCGCCCTCACGGCGCCGGTGCGCCGCTCCAGGAGGAAGAGCCGCCCGCCGGCCGCCACGGCGATCCGCTCGCCGTCGCGCGAAAGGTGGAAGGCGGTGATGCCGCGCGCGGTGATCCGCTGGCGCTCCAGCTGGGCCCGCTCCTCGGCGGTCAGGGTCGCCGCCGCCCCGCCGGCCAGCCCCTCGGCGGTGGCGAGCCGGCGGGTCTCGCCGGTGGCCAGGTCGGTGACGTACAGCGCCTGGTCGGCGTCGCGCGGCCCGGAGCGGAGGAAGAGCGCCGCCGCTCCGTCGGGCGTGAGCACCGCGGCGGCCGGACGGCCGGCCGCGTAGCGGCGGGTGGCGACGTACTGCTCCAGGAAGTCGTCGGGGGTCGGCGTCGCGGTCGGGGCCATGAGGAGGAGCGCGGCGAGGGCGATGGGCATGGGGT
>JAKAEO010000136.1 GCA_021818285.1 Myxococcales bacterium | reverse complement strand
GCAGGCCTGTTCCGCGTCCAGCACCACCGCGGCGCCGCGCGCGCCCAGGTGGCGCACCAGGGCCTCGGCCACGCGCCGCGCCAGCTCCTCCTCGAGGATCAGCCGGTGGGCGAAGCAGTCCACCAGCCGCGCGATCTGGCCGAAGCCCACCACCGCGCGCCCCGGGACGTAGGCCACGTGGGCCAGCCCCCGCGACGGCAGGAGGTGGTGCGGGCAGACCGAGTGGAAGTCGATGCCGGTCACCGCCACCAGGTCGCGGCCCCCGGCCGGCATCGCGCCCGCCAGGATGGCCGCCGGATCCTCGCCGTAGCCGTCGAGGAGGTCCCCCAGCCAGGCCTCGGCGACGCGCGCCGGCGTCCCGGCCAGGTCCAGGTCGCGGCGCCGCCGCTCCGCCGCCGGCAACGGGAGCGCCCCGAGGAAGCCGCGGACGGCGGCGGCGACGGCCCCGGACCGCGCGCGCGCCCTACGCCGCGCGGCCACGCCCGCCCCGGTAGACGACGCAGCTGTCGGGGATCTCGAAGAGCCGCACCTCCACCAGCCCGGGGAGGCGCGGCTCCAGGGTCTCGAAGATCCAGCGCGCGATGTTCTCGGCGGTCGGGTTCTCCAGGACGTCGTTCAGGGTCCGGTGATCGCAGCGGGCCAGGACCTGCTCCTGCACCGCCCCCTTCACCACGCCGAAGTCGGCGACCATCCCGGTGGCGGGGTCCACCTCCCCCTCCAGGGCGACGGTGAAGGTGTAGTTGTGGCCGTGCATCCGGAAGCAGGGCCCCTCGTAGCGCGGCAGGCGGTGGGCCGCGGCGAAGTGGAACTCCACCTCCAGCCGGGCCCGCCGCGCGTCCACGTAGTCGATGGTCGGCATGCGGGACTCCTTATAACCGGTCCGTGTCGCCTTGGCGCCCTCTCCTGCTAGTCTGGGCGGGGCCGGCGCCGACCGGCCCCGCCCCGAGGCTCCGTGTCGCTCCGCCTGCAGATCACCGCCACCTTCGCCGCCATCCTGCTCGTCACCATGGGCGTGGCCGCCTACCTGGGCGAGTCGATCGCCGCCCGGGCCGTCGAGGAGGGCATCCGCGAGCGGACCGTGGCGGTCGCGCGCAACGTCCTCTCCGACCTGGACCTGTCGCGGGAGGTGCTGGAGTCGGACCGGGCCCGGCTCGCCGACCGGCTGGCGGCCACCGTGACCCGCCACCGGGGCCTGCGGCTGGCGCGGCTGGCGGTCCGGCGCCCCGGCAAGGACGACATCATCGGCATCCAGTTCGGCGCCCACGGGCCCGAGACCACCTTCGAGCAGGCCGACTACCCCTTCTCGGCGCGGCTGGAGACGCAGCTCACCGGCGACCGGGAGCACCGCGTGGCGGTGGTGGACCAGCCGGCGCTCGACCCCTTCGGCCACCCGGTGGCGGAGCTGCACCTCGAGGCCTGGGTGGCCGACGCCGACCAGATCGCCCGGCGGGAGCGGACCATCTTCCTGTGGGTGACGGCCGGCAGCGCCCTGGTGCTGGTGCTGGCCTTCACCCTGCTCCTCGGCCGGATGCTGGCCCGCCCCCTCTCGCGCCTGGCCGAGGCCATGGAGGCGGTGCGCAGCGGGGCCCCGGAGAGCCCGCACATCCCCGGCAGCGAGCGCAACGACGAGATCGGCGTGGTGGCGCGGGGGCTCGACGCCATGCTCCAGCGCATCCGCGGCTTCAGCCGCGAGCTCCAGGAGCGGGTGGACGGCGCCACCGCCGACCTGGCCCGGAAGAACCGGGCGCTCGCCGATCTCAACGACCTGCTGGTGGAGGCGCGCCGGGACCTGACCGCCAAGGAGCGGCTCGCCGCCCTGGGGCAGCTCTCCGGGACCATCGCCCACGAGCTGGGGAACCCGCTCAACGCCATCAGCGGCCACGTGCAACTGCTGGCGCGCGCCCCTGGCTGCCCGGCGCCGATGCGCGAGGAGCTGTCGGTGATCGAGGCCGAGGTGAAGCGGATGACCGCCATCATCCGGCGCTTCCTCGACTCGGCCCGCGCCCTGACGCCGGCCCTGGAGCCGGTGGAGGTGGCGGCGCTGGTGGACGAGGCGCTGTCGCTGACCCTCTCCGCGGAGGCCCGGGCCCGCATCGAGGTGGAGCGGGACGTGCCGGCGGAGATGGGGCGGGCCACCCTCGACCCCTCGCTGGTGCGCCACGTCCTCACCAACTTCCTCTCCAACGCCGTGGACGCCATGGGCCAGGGGGGGCGGCTCACGGTCCGTGCCCGGCGCGTCGGCGACCAGCTGGCGCTGTCGGTGTCCGACACCGGCCCGGGCATCGGGCCGGAGGACCGCAAGCGGATCTTCGAGCCCTTCTGGTCCACCAAGCCGCGAGGCAAGGGAACCGGGCTCGGCCTGGCCATCTGCCGCGAGATCGCCAGCGCCCTGAAGGGGCGCATCGAGCTGGAGAGCGCCCCGGGCCAGGGCAGCACCTTCACCCTCCTCATCCCCGCGCCGGCCTGGCGGGCCGCGGGCTAGGGATCGGCATGGACGCGCCCCGCATCTTCGTGGTGGACGACGACGCCTCGAGCCGCGACCTGCTCGGCCGCATCCTGGCGGCCGAGGGCTACCAGGTCACCGCCCTGTCGGACGGGAGCGAGGCGCTGCAGCGGCTCGGCGCCGGCGACGCGCCCGACCTGGTGGTCTCGGACATCCGCATGGGGGAGACCGGCGGCCTGGAGCTCACCGACGCCTTCCGCCAGCGGGCGCCGGAGACGCCGGTGATCCTGGTCACCGCCTTCGGCAACATCGACGGCGCCGTCGAGGCCATCCGGCGCGGCGCCTTCGACTACATCTCCAAGCCCTACGACGTGGACGCCGTCAAGGTGGTGGTGGCCCGGGCGCTGCGCCAGCGCCAGCTCATCCTGGAGGTCCGGGCGCTGCGCCGCGACGCCCGGGAGAAGTACCGGCTGGAGAACGTGGTGGGCCGCAGCGAGGCCATGCTCCAGGTGTACAAGACCGCGGCCCGGGTGGCGGCCACCGACGCCACGGTGCTCATCCTCGGCGAGAGCGGCACCGGCAAGGAGCTGGTGGCCCGCGCCATCCACCAGGCCTCTCCCCGCGCCGCCGGGCCCTTCGTGGCGGTGGACTGCGGCGCCATCGCCGAGGGAGTGCTGGAGTCGGAGCTGTTCGGCCACGCCCGCGGCGCCTTCACCGGCGCCCAGACGGCGCGGCGCGGCCTCTTCGAGGAGGCCGGCCAGGGGACCCTGTTCCTCGACGAGATCGGCGACCTCGGCGCCAACCTCCAGTCGCGGCTGCTGCGCGCCCTCCAGGAGGGGACCATCCGGCGCGTCGGCACCAACGAGCCGGTGGCCGTCGACGTGCGCGTGGTGGCGGCGACCAACCGCGACCTGGCCCAGGCGGTGCGCGAGGGGCGGTTCCGCGAGGACCTGTGGTTCCGGCTCAACGTGGTCACCATCCAGATCCCGCCGCTGCGGGAGCGGCGCGAGGACATCCCGCTCCTCGCCGAGCACTTCGCGCGCAAGCACGGCCGCCCCGACGGCGCCGCCGCCATCTCCGAGGGAGCGCGGCAGCTCCTCGCCGCCTACGGCTGGCCGGGGAACGTCCGCGAGCTGGAGAACGTGGTGGCGCGGGCGCTGGCGCTGAACCCGGCCGGCGTCGTCCTGCCCGAGGACCTCCCCGAGCAGGTCCGCGACGCTTCGGGCGCCGGCGTGGCGCCGGCCGGGCTGGCGCTCCCCGACCGGCCGTCCCTGGCGGAGCTGGAGCGGCGCTACGCGCTGCTGGTCCTGCGGGAGGCGGGCGGGAACAAGACGCGGGCCGCCGAGCAGCTCGGCATCGACCGCAAGACGCTCTACCGGCTGATCGGAGAGGGGTGAGGCGGGGCGCCGGCCGCGTCAGGCCGCGGGCGGCGGGTTGCCGGCGGCGGCGGCCTCGGCCGCGAGGTTCAGGGCGTTCTTCAGGACCTGGCTGGGCCGGAAGGTGAGCACCCGCCGCGCGGAGATCTCGATCTCCTCGCCGGTCTGCGGGTTGCGCCCCACGCGGGACTTCTTCTCGCGGACGATGAAGTTCCCGAAGCCCGAGATCTTGATCTTCTCTCCGCGCTCCAGCGTCTCCTTGATGGTGTCGAAGACCATCTCCACGATCTCGGCTGCTTCCTTCTTGGAGAAGCCCACCTTCTCGTAGACGCTTTCGATGATGTCGGCCTTGGTCACGTTCCCCTCGCCGCTTGGTGCTAAGTAGCGGGGATTGTTAGCTGAATCTCACGGGGGTGTCAAACCCCTTGAATCACTCGGTTTCGTCCGCCCCGCCCGTCCGGGCCCCGGCATCGGCCGGAGGCAAGCCTGCGCCATCCTTGGCGGTTCCCGCGGCACCCGCCGCGGCCCCGGCGCGGCCCGTCTCCAGCTCCAGCTCGCGCCGCGCGCGCCGGCGCGAGACCTCGGTCTCCTTCGCGGCCCGGTCGAGCAGCGCGGCGGCCTCGGCGTCGCTGCGCCCGCGGACCACGGGCTCTCCCGGAAGCTCGGTGGTCACCGCCCCGGCGGTGAGGAGCAGGACGGCGCCGGAGGCGACCACGGCCCCGACCCCCAGGACCAGCGCCGGGACGGCGAGCGCCCTCCGCGCGGCGGGCCGCCGCAGCGCGGCCACCGCCAGCGCCGCGGCGGAGAGGCCCACCAGCAGCCCCAGCGGCGCCGCGAAGGGATTCCAGGACGCCAGCGCCGCCGCGGCGGCGAGCCCCAGGGACCAGCCGGCCAGCCGGCCGCCGGAGGCGGTGGGCGGCTGGGGCGGCGTCCCGTCGGGCATGGCGGGGGCCCCGGGCTAGGCGCGAAGCTCGGCGCGGATCCGCGGGTCGGCCCGCAGGCGCCCGACGATGGCGGCGTGCGCCGCGTCGGCCTCGGCGTCGGTCAGGGTGCGGTCGGCGGCGCGGTAGCGGAGCGCCATCGCCAGGTTCTTGCGGCCGGGCGGCAGCGGGGCGCCGCGGTAGACGTCGAAGAGCACCACCTCCTCGACGAGCGGCTCGGCCCGGACCGCGGCCAGCACCGATCCCGCCTCCACCGCCTCGTCCACCACCACCGCCAGGTCGCGCAGCACCGCCGGCAGGCGCGGCACCGGCCGGTGGGACGGGACCCAGCGGCCGTGGCGCATCAGCGCCCCCAGGGACAGCTCGAAGGCCATCACCCCGCGCGGCAGCTCGAAGGCCTGGGCCACCCGCGGGTGGATCTCGCCGGCCGCGCCCAGCGGCTCGCCGCTCGCCGCCGCCACGCGCGCCGAGTGGCGGGGGTGCATCCAGGGCTCGCCGCCGGCGGTCCAGCCGGCGCCGCGCAGCCCCAGCGCCTCCAGCACCGCGGTGACCGCGGCCTTGGCGTCGTAGAAGTCCACCGCGTCGCCGGCGGCCGACCAGCCGAGCGGGAGGCGCCTTCCCAGCAGCACCCCGGCCACGTGCATCGCCTCGACCGAGGGCTCGTCGCCCTCGTGCCCCTCCGGCGCCGGGTGGTAGACCCGCGCCAGCTCGTAGAGCCGCAGGTCCTCGACCCGCTGGGCCCGGTTCCGGGCGGCGTTCCGGAGGAGCGAGGGCACCAGGCTGGTGCGCATGACGGCCAGGTCGGCGCTGATGGGGTTCTTCAGGGCGATGCCGGCCACCGGGTAGCGCAGCGGCGCCAGGTCCGGCTCGGAGACGAAGCTGAAGTTCACCGCCTCGCTGAAGCCCGCCCCCTCCAGCGCCACCCGGGTCCGGGCCACCACCACGGCGTCGGCCGGCTCGGCAGGCGTCGCCGCGGCGATGGGGGGCAGCGTCTCGGGGATGGCGTCGTAGCCGCGGGCCCGGACGATCTCCTCGACCAGGTCCTCCTCGATGGAGACGTCGACGCGCCAGCTCGGCACCACGTAGCTGGCGCCGCCGGCGCCGGCGTCCCGCTCCTCGAAGCCCAGCCCGGCCAGCCGGGCGCGGGCCTCGTCCCGGTCCACCGGCATGCCCAGCATCGCCTCCGGGCGGCTCCAGCGCAGGCGGACCTCGGCCGGGCGGTGCGGGCGCGGGTGGGCGTCCACCACGCCCGTCCGGACCGTCCCCCCGCCGAGCTCGGCGATCAGGGCCGCGCAGCGGTCCAGCGCCGGGATCACCACGCCCGGATCGGCGCCGCGCTCGAAGCGGTAGGAGGCCTCGCTCCTCAGGCCGTGCCGGCGCGAGGTCCGGCGGATGCCGCCCGGCGCGAACCAGGCCGACTCCAGCAGGACGCGGGTGGTGCCCGCGGAGATCTCCGAGTCGCCGCCGCCCATCACCCCGGCCAGGGCGCTCCCGCGGTCGCGGTCGGCGATGAGCAGGTCGTCCGGCTCCAGCGCCCGGTCCTTGCCGTCCAGGGTGGTGATGCGCTCGCCGGGCCGGGCGGTGCGCACCACGATCTCCGCGCCCGCCACCTTGTCCAGGTCGAAGGCGTGGAGCGGGTGGCCCAGCTCCAGCAGCACGTAGTTGGTGGCGTCGACGGCGTTGGAGATGGAGCGGACGCCGCAGGCCTCGAGCCGCCGCGCCAGCCACGCGGGCGAGGGGCCGATCCGCACCCCCTCGACGACGCGGGCGGCGTAGCGGGCGCAGCGGTCGGGCGCCTCGATGCGCACCCGGACCCGCTCCGCCGCCGCCGGCCCCTGCTCGGCGAGCCGGGGCGCCGGCATCCGGACCCGGGTCCCGAGGATCGCCGCCACCTCGCGGGCGATGCCGACGTGGGACAGGGCATCGGGCCGGTTGGGGGTGACGTTCACCTCGAAGAGGACGTCGTCGAGACCGAGCGCCGCCGCGACCGGCGTGCCCGGCGCCACCTCGCGCGGGAGGAGCAGCAGGCCGGCGGCGTCGGCGTCGAGGCCCAGCTCGCGCGCCGAGCAGAGCATGCCCGAGGACTCCACGCCGCGGAGCTTCGCCTTCTCGATCCTCTGGCCGCCGGGGAGCACCGCCCCCACCTGCGCCAGGGGGACCACGTCGCCCACCGCGTAGTTCTTCGCGCCGCAGACGATCTGCAGCGGCGCGCCCTCCCCGCGGTCCACCGTGGCCACCGACAGCTTCTCGGCGTTCGGGTGCCGCTCCGAGCTGAGGACGCGGGCCGCGACCACGCCCTCCAGCCCCTGCCCGGTGCGCTCGATCCCCTCGACCTCCAGCCCCACCGCGGTGAGCCGGCGCGCCAGCTCCTCGGGGGCCGGGAGGTCCACGTACTCGGCGAGCCACTTCAGGGAGATGCGCATGGCTAGAACTGCTCGAGGAAGCGGAGGTCGTTCTCGAAGAAGAGGCGCAGGTCGTCGATGCCGTACTTCAGCATCGCCAGGCGCTCGACGCCCATGCCGAAGGCGAAGCCGGTGCTGCGGGTCGGGTCGATCCCGCCGTTCTCCAGCACCCGGGGGTGCACCAGCCCGGCGCCCAGCACCTCGAGCCAGCCGGTGCCCTTGCAGGTCCCGCAGCGGCCGCCGGACTTCTGCCCGGAGCCGCCGCAGATGCTGCAGGAGACGTCCACCTCGGCGCTCGGCTCGGTGAAGGGGAAGTAGCTGGGGCGGAAGCGGGTCCGGGTGGCCGGCCCGAAGTAGGCGCGGGCGAAGGCCGCCAGGGTGCCCTTCAGGTCGGCGAAGGTGATGCCCTCGTCCACGCACAGCCCCTCCACCTGGTGGAACATGGGGGAGTGCGTCTGGTCGTAGTCGGAGCGGTAGACGCGCCCCGGGCAGATGACCCGCACCGGCGGCCTGCCGAGCCGCTTCATGGTCCGGATCTGCACCGGCGAGGTGTGGGTGCGCAGCAGCACGCTGCCGCGCCGGGCCCCGGGGCCGAGCGTCCCCTCCTCGACGTAGAAGGTGTCCTGCATGTCCCGGGCGGGATGATCGGCCGGGATGTTCAGCGCCTCGAAGTTGTACCAGTCGAGCTCGATCTCCGGGCCGCTGGCCACCTCGTAGCCGAGGCGCGAGAAGATGGCGGTGATCTCGTCGGCGGCCCGGGTGAGCGGGTGGCGGTGGCCGCGCGGCAGCAGCCGCCGGCCCGGCAGCGTCACGTCGATGGGCGGGCCGGAGAGCTCGGCCTCGAGCTTCCGATCCTCGAGCCGGGCGCGTGCCGCGGCGAGCAGCGCCTCCACCTCGTCCCGGACCCGGTTGGCGACCTCGCCGACACGCGGGCGCTCCTCGGCCGCCAGCGCGCCCATGCCGCGGAGGACCGCGGAGAGCTCGCCCTTCTTGCCGAGGAAGCGGACCCGCAGCTCCTCGATGGCCCGCTCGTCCGCGGCGCCGGCGACGGCGTCGCGCGCCGTCGCCGCCAGGGACTGGAGCTGCCCGATGAGGTCGGCCACGGCCGACCCCTAGGCCTGGGACGCCTTCACCACCGCGGCGAAGTCGCCCGGGAGGAAGAGGGCGAGATCGGCCAGCACCTTGCGGTCCAGCGCCACGCCCGCCTTCTTCAGGCCGGCGATGAGGCGCGAGTAGCTCGTCCCGTTGGCGCGGGCGGCCGCGTTGATGCGGGCGATCCACAGGGAGCGGAAGTCGCGGCGCCGGCGGCGGCGGTCGCGGGTGGAGTAGTTCAGCGCCCGCTCCACCGCCTGGTTGGCGCGCTTGTAGCAGTTCTTGCGGCGGCCCCGGAAGCCCTTGGCGAGCTTGAGGACGCGGTTGCGGCGGCGGCGGGCCTTGAATCCCTTCTTGACGCGCATCTCACTTCACCTCTTGGCCGGCGGGAGGCGGACCGGGATCGGGCCGCGCTTCGGATCCCCGCTGGGGCGCTGGTACGGAGCCGTTCCCCGCCCGACTACCGGGCGTAGGGGAAGCACTCCAGGATCTTCTTCGAGTCCTCCGCGGTCAGGTGGCTGGTGCCGCGGAGGTTCACCCTCTGCTTCTTGGTCTTGCCGAACGTCGCCAGGTGGCGGACGCCGGCGCGGCGGAACTTCACGGCGCCGCTCTTCTTCACCTGGAAGCGCTTCTTGGCGCCGGACTTGGTCTTCAGCTTGGGCATCTCTCTCTCCGTGAATCGTGAGGCTCAGGGGGCCGCCGGGGGCGTGCCGCCCCCCGCGGGGTCGGG
>JAKAEO010000135.1 GCA_021818285.1 Myxococcales bacterium | reverse complement strand
CGTCGCCAGCCCCACCGCCGACCGCAACGCCGCCGTCCCGCCGCCCTTCCAGTAGACGAAGAGCGCGGCCGCGAGGACCAGCAGCAGCAGGAGCGACAGGGAGTTCACCAGGACCGCCGCCGCCCGCCGGCGGACCGGGGCCGGCGCCTCTTCCGCCGCCGGAGCGTGTCCGGGCGGCGGTGTGGCCGGCTGCGGCGCGGGGCGGGCGGCCTCCGGCGCAGGGGGGGGAGGAGGGGCGGGAGGTGGCGCCGGCGCGCGCTCGGGCGGCGGCTCGGGCGGCGCGTCCACTTCCAGGCCCGACGGGCCGGGCGTGCGGAAGTCGGCGGCCAGGTCGCCCGCCTCGGCCGCCGCCGCCTGGGCCAGCCGGCCCGGCGACCGCGGCTCGGCGGCCTCGAGGGCGATGCCCCCGCTCCCCTCGGACGGCTCCGCGGCGAAGGGGTCCCCCTCCGGCGGACGGGCGGCGAAGAGCTCGGAGAGCGCGCCGTCCCCCGGGGTGGGACCGGGGGACGCCGGCGGCGGGATCCCCGGAGCGGCCGGCCCGGGAAGGCCCAGGGAGGGCGCGGCCGGGAACTCCCGGGTCCCCTCCGGCGGGAACTCCAGGGACGCCGCCGATCCGAGGTCGGTCTCCACCGCGCCCAGGTCGGCGTGCGGAGGGAGCGGGGGCGGGACCGCCCGGGGCGCGAAGGGATCGTCGCGCGGCGCCGGCGCCACCCGCGGGATGGCGAAGGGGTCGCTGGTCAGCTCGATCTCCAAGGCGCCGGTCCCGGGCGGCGGCGGGGGCGCCGGGCGGCTGGCCAGCGGCGGGGGCAGGGACGGCGCGGGCGCGGCCGGCACCGGCGTCTCGGGCGCGCCGTCCTCCCGGCGCACCACGAAGAGGGCCTGGCAGCGGCTGCACCGCACCCGCGCGCCCACGGGGCCGATCCGGTCGTCGGCGACCCGGAAGCGGGTCTGGCAGGAGGTGCAGGTGATGATCATCGGCGGCCGCGAAAGACTAGCACGACCTCCTTGACACGGGGCGTCGTCCACGCGAACAATCGCCTCGCATCCCCGCGCACCCACAGGGGCTTTCCACGATGACCGACGAGCAGACGACCGCGCCCGAGGGCGCCGCCCCCGGCCGGGAGCCGAAGATCATCAAGCGGTACACCAACCGCAAGCTCTACGACACCGTGGAGTCGCGCTACGTCACGCTCGACGAGATCGCGGAGATGATCAAGGGCGGCCAGGAGGTGAAGGTCGTCGACAACCGCACCAAGGAGGACCTCACCAGCGTGACGCTGGCGCAGATCATCTTCGAGGAGGAGAAGAAGACCTCCAAGATGAGCCTGCGGATGCTGCGCGACCTCATCCGGCACGGCGGCGAGCGGGCCCAGGCCTTCGTGGAGGAGCGGGTCGAGGCGGCGCGCCACGTCGCGGAGCAGAAGGTGGCCGGCATCCTCCCCAAGGTCCAGCAGACCAGCGACCGGGCCAAGGAGCTGGTCAGCGCCTCCCAGGAGGCGGTCTCGCAGTTCCAGAAGCGGGTGGACGATCGGGTGCGCCAGACCCTGGAGGGCATCCAGTCGGCGCCGGAGCTGAAGCGCGAGATCCAGGTGCTGCAGGAGCGCATCGTCGAGCTGGAGAAGCGGCTCGGCGAGCTCCAGAAGAAGTAGCCCCCGGCCCGCCGCCCGCCGCGGCCGCTACGCCCCGGCGGCGCCGCCCCCCGCCAGCCGCGTCGGGTCGCGCGAGAGCAGCTCGTCGGCGAGCGCCGCGAGCGCCCGGGCCCCCGGCGAGCCGGGCGCGTACTCGAAGATGGTCCGGCCGTGGCTCTGCGCCTCGTCGATCTTCACCGACCAGCCCAGCACCGTGCCGGCGACCTCCCCGGGGAAGCGCTCGCGGAGCTTCGCCAGGATCTCGTCGGCCAGCTGCGTCTTCCGGTAGAGCGCGGGCACCACCATGGCGATGGCCGGGGCCTCCCCCTCCTCCTCCCGGAGCCGGGCCAGCGAGGCGACGATCTCGGCGGCGCCGTCCAGGGCCAGGTAGGTGAGCGCCACCGGAACCACCAGCTCGCCGGCGGCCCGCAGGACGTTCTCGGTGACCAGGGAGAGCGAGGGCGGGGCGTCGAGCAGCACCAGGTCGTAGGCGCCGGCCGGCACCTCGCGCAGCCGCGCCGCCAGCCGGCCGGCCCGGGCGGGATCGCCCGCCGCCGCCACCGGGAAGCCCGCCAGCTCCTTGTTGGCCGGCACCAGGTCCAGCCCGGGCACCGCGGTGGGCCTCACCACCGCCGCGAAGGGCGCGGCGCCGTCCAGCCACTCGCGCACGGTGGGCGACAGCCCGCGGACGTCGACGCCCAGGGACTTGCCGGCGTGCCCCTGGGTGTCGAGATCGCAGATCAGCACGCGGCGGCGCCGCGCCTGGGCCAGCCAGGCGCCGACGTTCACGCAGAGCGTGGTCTTGCAGGTGCCGCCCTTCTCGTTGATGAAGGCGACGCGGCGCATCCGCGCGAGGCTACCGGGCGCCCGGGGGATCCTCGGGGGGCGGCGCGCCGGCCGCCGGGGGGGCCGCGGCGGCGCCGGCCTCGCGGTCCACCCGCGTCGCCAGCCCGTCGATCATCGCCTCCAACTCGGCGATCCGCTTCTTCAGCTCGGCCACCTCGTCGCCGGTGGGCAGGTTCACCGCGTGCAGCGCGGAGCGAACCCCCTTCTCCACCGCGGCGCGGGCCTCCAGCGCGGTCGTGACCGCGCCCTGCACCCGGGCCATGACCCGCTCGTTGGAGAGCACCGCCGCCACCACCTTGCCCACCCGCTCCTCGCCGGCGGAGAGCGCCTTCTTCAGCAGGGGATTGCGCCGCAGCTCGTCGAACATGGGTGGACTTGTCTCCCTCCCGTCGCTACCTTGTCAAGCTCCGTGGCCGGCCCGCCGCTCCTCGACCGCAGGCTGCTCATCGTCACCGGCAAGGGCGGCGTGGGCCGCTCCTCGGTGGCCGCCGCGCTCGCCCTGCTCGGCGCCCGGCGAGGGCTGCGCGTGCTGGTCTGCGAGGTGAACGCGCAGGAGCGGGTGGCGCCGCTGCTGGGCGCGGCGCCCTCCGGCCCCGAGGTCCGCCCGGCCATCCCCGGCGTCTGGACGGTGGACGTCACCCCCGAGGCGGCGATGCGCGAGTACGGCCTGATGGTGCTGAGGTACCGCACCATCTACGAGGCCGTCTTCGAGAACCGGGTGGTGAGGTACTTCCTGCGGGTGGTGCCCTCCCTGTCCGAGCTGGTGATGCTGGGCAAGATCCTGCACGAGGCCCGCGCCGAGGAGCGGGGCCGGCCCCGCTGGGACCTGATCATCGTCGACGCCCCGGCCACCGGCCACGCGGTGCAGCTGCTGCGCACCCCCGGGGCGCTGCTCGACACCGTCCCGGCCGGCCCGCTGCGGCGCGACGCCCAGTGGATGCGCGACCTGCTCCTCGACCCCGCCCACACCGCGGTGGCGCTCGTCACCCTGCCCGAGGAGATGCCGGTGAACGAGGCCATCGAGCTGGACGAGCAGCTCCGCGTCGTCGTCGGCATCCCGCGCGGCTACCTGGTGGTGAACGCCGTGCCCGAGCCCCGCTTCACCGCCGCCGAGCGGACCGCGCTCGAGGCCGCCGGGACCGAGCCGCCCCCGCTGGGCGCGGCGGCGCGGGCGGCGGCGCTCCAGGGCCTGCGCGCCGAGCTGGCGGCGCGCCAGGTGGCGCGCGTCCGGGCGGCCATCGACCTGCCGGTGCTGGTGCTGCCGCTGCTCGCCGCCGCGCGCTGGGACCGCGCGGCGGTGGAGCGGCTCGCCGACGCCTGCGACCAGGGAGGGGCCCCGTGGGCGCGCTCTCCCTGAGCCTGCGCGGCAAGCGCATCGCCGTCTGCGTGGGCTCGGGCGGCGTCGGCAAGACCACGGTGGCGGCCGCCATCGCCCTGGCCCGCGCCGCCGAGGGCGGCAAGGCCCTGGTCTGCACCATCGACCCGGCGCGCCGGCTGGCCAACGCCCTGGGGCTGGCCTCGCTCGGCAACGTGGAGAGCCGGGTCCCGGACCACGCCTTCCGCGAGGCGGGGCTGCGCCCGGCGGGCGAGCTCTTCGCCATGATGCTGGACGTGAAGCGCACGTGGGACGACCTGGTGGCGCGCCACGCCCCCGACCGCGCCCGGCGCGAGCGCATCTACCAGAACCGGCTCTACCAGCAGCTCTCCGGCGCCCTGGGCGGCTCCCAGGAGTTCATGGCGATGGAGAAGCTCTACGAGCTCGCCACCGAGCGCGACTACGACCTGGTGGTCCTCGACACCCCGCCCACCGCCCACGCCCTCGACTTCCTCGACGCCCCCGACCGCATCCTCGACTTCCTGGGCAACGAGACGGCCCGGGCGCTGCTGCTGCCGGCGCTCTCGGCCGGGAAGCTCGGCCTGCGGGTGTTCCAGCTGGGCGGCGCCTACGTGGCCCGCACCCTGGCGCGCTTCACCGGCGGCGAGGTGCTGAAGGACCTGTCCGACTTCCTCCAGGGGTTCCACGGGATGTACGAGGGCTTCGAGCGCCGCGCCGGGGTGGTGCGGGCGCTGCTGGCCCAGCCGGACGTGGGCTTCGTGCTGGTCTCGTCGGCCGCACCCCTGGCGGTCGACGAGGCGCTCATGTTCCACGAGCGGCTCCACGCCGAGTCGATGCCGGTGGCGGGCGCGGTGGCCAACCGGGTCACGGTCCCGCTGGCCGAGCCGGGCGCGCCGCTCCCGGACGCGGCCCGGCTCCGCGAGGCCCTCGGGGCGCGGGACGCGGGCGGGCTCGCCGAGCGGCTGGCGGCCACCCTGGCGGAGCACGAGCTGCTCGCGGCCGCCGACGCGCGCGAGGTGGCCCGCCTCTTCGAGGCGGTCGGCGCGCCCGGGGTGGTCATCCCCCGCCTGGAGTCGGACGTCCACGACCTCGGCGGCCTGAAGCGGCTCGCCGAGCGGCTCTGACGGCCATGACCGGACCCCGCCGCAGCCTCCTCCTCGCCGCCCTTCCCGCCGCCCTCCTGGCCGGCTGCGTCACCGCCGGCGCGCCCGGGGCCCGGCCCGCCCCGCCGGTGCTGGAGCTGCCGCCCGAGCCGGTGGAGGTGCGCAAGGGGGACCTGGACCTGGTGGGGCGCAACGACGAGGAGCTCTTCGCCCTCGGGCTCTCGGCCAGCCAGGCGGGCGACGCGCGGCGCGCCGCCGCCGCCTTCGAGCAGATCGTCGACCGGTTCCCGGCCTCGCGCCACCGCGCCGCCGCCCTCCTCGACGCCGGGCTCGCCCGGGAGCGGCTCCAGGAGTGGCGGGCCGCCCTCGCGAGCTTCGCCCGCTTCCGCCGCGAGTACGCCGGCCCGGACGCCGACCAGGCCGCCTTCCACGAGGCGCTGTGCCACGAGCGGCTCGGGGAGCGGGCCGAGGCCCGGGCCCTGCTCGACGCGCTGGCGGGGAAGGAGGGGCTCTCGCCGCTCGACCGGATGCGGGCCCTCACCGAGCGCGGGGTGGTGGAGCTGGAGTCCGGCGACGGGGAGGCCGCGGAGCGGAGCCTGCTCCTCGCCCTCTCCACCTGGCACGGCGCCGCCGAGGCCGAGCGCTTCGACGACGAGGCGCCGGCCAAGGCCCACTTCTGGCTGGGCGAGGTCTACCGCAGCTGGTTCGCGGCGCTGCCGCTCGACCTCTCGGCCGGCGAGGCGGAGCAGGCCGAGGCGCTGGAGCGCGAGAGCCAGCTCCTGCTCCGGGCCCAGGGCCACTACCTCCGCGCCGCGCGCCGCGGCAGCCCGGCCTTCGGCGTGGCCGGGATCGCCCGGGTCGGCGAGATGTACGAGTCGCTCTACCGGCGGCTGGCCGGGGCGCCGCTGCCGCCCGGGCTCGACGCCGAGGAGGCCGCCGCCTGGCGCCACGAGCTGTGGAGGAGGCTCGAGGTGCTGGTCCGCAAGGCCATCCAGGCCTACGAGGGGGCGCTCACCGCCGCCCGCGCCCGCGGCGTCGACAACCGCTTCTCCGAGGACGCCGAGCGCTCGCTGGAGCGGCTCAAGCGGCTGCTCCTCTCCGCCGACGCCGCCGGCCCGTCCTAGCGCTCACTCGCGCGTCGAGAGGTCGCCCGAGGCGTAGAGGCCGTCGAGCACGTCCCGGTAGCGGGCCTCGATGACCTTGCGCTTCAGCTTCTGCGAGGGCGTCACCTCGCCCGCCGCCTCGCTGAACTCCGCCGGGAGCAGCGCGAACTTCTTCACCGTCGCGTAGCGCGGCAGGCCGGCGTTCAGCCGGTCCACCGCGTCCTGGACCAGCTTGCGGACCCGCGGCTGGGCGACCAGGCCGTCCATCGCCAGGCCGGCCAGCCCGGCGCGCGCCGCCCAGGCCTCCATCGCCGCGGCGTCCAGGGTCACGAGGGCGGTGACGTAGTTGCGCCGCTCGCCGTGCACCACCACCTGGGAGATCTCGGGGCACAGCGCCTTGAGCCGCCCCTCCAGCTCCTGGGGGGCCACGTACTTCCCGCCCGACGTCTTGATGAGGTCCTTCTTCCGGTCGGTGATGGCGAGGAAGCCGTCGCGATCGAGCAGGCCGATGTCGCCGGTGTGCAGCCAGCCCTGGTCGTCGAGCGCGTCGGCCGTGTCGGCGGGGCGGCCGTGGTAGCCGCGCATGATCCAGGCGCCGCGCATCAGCACCTCGCCGTCCCCGGCGATGCGCACCTCGATCCCCGGCAGCGCCGGCCCGACGGTGCCGGGCCGGGCCCGGCCCGGGAGGTTCACGTGGGTGGCGGCCGAGGACTCGGTCAGGCCGTACCCCTCCAGGATCTCCACGCCCAGGGCGGCGAAGAACTCCTGGACCTCGCGGGCCAGCGGCGCGGAGCCGGAGATGAAGAAGCGCAGCCGCCCGCCGAAGAGGGCCCGGACCTTCGCGAAGACCAGCCGGTCGGCCAGCGCGTGCTGCGCGGCGAGCAGCGCCCCCGGGGCCCGTCCCTCGCGCCGCAGCCGAACGACCTCGCGCCCCACCCCCAGCGCCCACTGGAAGATGGCGTGCTTCACCGCGCCGCCGTCGCGCGCCCCCTGCAGCACCTTGGCGTGGACCTTCTCGAAGATCCGCGGCACCGCGCAGACGAAGGTGGGGCGGACCGAGCCCAGGTTCTCGACGATCTTCTCGATGCGGCCGTCCACCGCGGTGGGGAAGCCGATGCGCAGCTGGGCGGTGCCGATCATCTTCCCGAACACGTGCGACAGCGGCAGCCAGAAGAACTGCAGCGGCTCGGGGTGGTCGAGGATCCCCGTGGCCTCCACCGCCGCCGACTGCTCCACCCAGCAGCGGTGGGTCAGCTCCACGCCCTTGGGCCTGCCGGTGGTCCCCGAGGTGTAGACCAGCGTCGCCAGGTCCCCGGCCTTCACCGCCTCGGCGGTCTCCTCGAAGCGGCCCGGGAGGGCGGCGTCGCGCTCCCGCCCCAGCCGCTCCAGCTCCTCGAGCGTCGTCACCCAGCCGTCCGGCGTGGCCCGGCCGTCGATGGCGATCACCTTCCGCAGGGCCGGCAGCTCCGGACGCCGCGCCGCGAGCTTGGCGACCTGCTCGTCCCCCTCGGCGAAGCAGTAGGCGCTCCCCGAATCGGAGAGGATGTAGGCGCACTCCTCCGCGGTGGAGGAGGGGTAGATGGTGGTGGTGGCGCCGCCGGCGCAGAGGATCCCGAAGTCGGCGAGCAGCCATTCCAGCCGCGTCGAGGCCAGGATGGCGCAGCGCTCCTCCGGGGCGAGCCCCAGCGCCGACAGGCCCGAGGCGACGGCCCGCACCCGCGCCTCTGCCTGGCGCCAGGTGAGGCTCCTCCAGCCCCCGTCGGCCGGGTGGCGGAAGGCCTCCGCCTCCGGCGTCTTGCCGGTGCGCTCCAGGAACAGGGCGGGGACGGATCGGGGGTTCTCGGCCACGGGACGCCTCCGGGGTGCCGGGCGAATCTACCGCGCTCACCGGCGAGCGGGTGGGCCCAGATCGGTCCGCGCGCCTAGAAGCCCTCGGCCCCCACCAGCGCCACCGACGCCGAGGTGCCCAGGCGGCTGGCGCCGGCCCGCACCATGCGCAGCGCGTCGGCGGCGGTGCGGATCCCGCCCGAGGCCTTGACGCCCACGCCCGGGCCCACCGCCTCCCGGAGGACCCGCACCGCCTCCGCGGTGGCCCCGCCGGTCGAGAACCCGGTCGAGGTCTTCACGAAGGCGGCGCCCGCGGCCGCCGCCACCGCGGCGCCGGCCGCCATCCGCTCGGGCGACAGCAGGCAGGTCTCCAGGATCACCTTGAGCGCGGCGCCGCCCGCGGCCCGGACCAGGGCGGCGAGGTCCCGCTCCACCGCCGCCCAGTCGGCCCGGTGCAGCGCGGCGAGCGGCGCCACGACGTCGACCTCCCGCGCCCCGGCCGCGGCCGCCTCCGCCACCTCCCGCAGGCGGCCGGCCGGCGCGCCCTCGCCGCGCGGGAAGTCGGCCACCGCCACCGGCAGGACCGCGCTGCCGGCGAGGAGGCGGACCGCCAGCGGCAGGTGCACCGGGCGGACGCAGACGCCGGCGAAGCCGTGGCGCAGCGCCTCCTCGCACCAGCGCTCCACCTCCCGCTCGCCGGCGCCGGGGCGCAGCAGCGTGTGGTCGATGAGCGGGGCCAGCTCCCGCGGGTGGCGCACGGCGTCCGGGGCCGGCGGCGCGCGACCGGAGGCGCCGGGCACGGCGGCCCCTACCGGAGCGCCAGGGGGATGCGGGCGCGCACCGGGTCGCCGGCGAAGGCGGGGAAGGCCATGCGGCCCGCCTCGTGCTTCAGGCAGCCGCCCAGCGCCGTGTCGTTCAGCGCGGCGTCGTCGAGCGTCGGATACATGCCGCGGCCGTCCGGGTTCACCAGCATGGTGATGGAGATGGTGTGCCCGTCGAGCAGCGTGGGCTCCGCCTGCCGCGCCGCGGCCAGGCAGCGCTGCAGGCTCCTCGCGTTGCGGGCGATGGCCGTCTCGAGCTGCTTCGGGTCGAGGGGCTGGGCGGACCCGGTCGCGGGCGGCGGGGCCGGCGCGGCGGGCGGGGGCGCCGGACGCGCGGCGATCGCCGCGGCCAC
>JAKAEO010000134.1 GCA_021818285.1 Myxococcales bacterium | reverse complement strand
CACCACCATGGCGCCGTTCGCGATGTGCGAGCGGTGCGCCGCCGAGTACCGGGACCCGTCCGACCGCCGCTTCCACGCCGAGCCCAACGCCTGCCCCGCCTGCGGGCCGCGCGTCTGGCTGGTGGCCGGAGGCGCCGCCGCCCCCGGCTCCCCGCCCGCGCCGGGCCGGCCTCATCCGGCCGGCCCCTCGCTCGCCGTCGCCGACGACGCGATCCGGGAGGCGGGCCGGGCGCTGGCCGGGGGGCGCATCGTGGCGGTGAAGGGCATCGGCGGCTTCCACCTCGCCTGCGACGCCGGCTCCTCCGCCGCGGTGGCCGAGCTCCGGCGGCGCAAGCGGCGCGAGGAGAAGCCGCTGGCGGTGATGGTCGCCGGGCTCGCCGAAGCCGGGCGGCTCGCGGCGCTGGAGCCGGCCGAGCGGGAGCTGCTCGCCTCGCCGGAGCGCCCCATCGTGCTGGCGGCGCGGCGCCCCGGCGCGCCGCTGGCGCCGGAGCTGGCCCCGGGCAGCCCGCTCGTGGGCCTGCTCCTCCCCTACTCGCCGCTCCACCACCTGCTCCTCGAGGCGGCGGGCCGGCCGCTGGTGATGACCTCCGGCAACCTCTCCGAGGAGCCCATCGCCGCCGGCAACGGGGAGGCGCTGGCGCGCCTCGGCGCCGTCGCCGACCTGTTCCTGCTCCACGACCGGGAGATCGAGAGCCGGGCCGACGACTCGGTGGCCCGCGTCGTCGGCGGCCGGCCGCTGCTCTTGCGCCGCTCCCGCGGCTTCGTGCCCCGCCCGCACCCTGCGCTCCGCCCCTTCGCCCGGCCGGTGCTGGCCTGCGGGGCGCTCCTCAAGAACGCCTTCTGCCTGGCGGCCGGCGACCGCGCCTGGCTCGGCCCGCACCTCGGCGACCTGGAGAACCTCGAGACCATGGAGGCCTTCGAGGGCGCGGTGGCGCGCTTCGAGCGCTTCCTGCGGCTCCGGCCCGAGGTGGTGGCCCACGACCTCCACCCCCAGTTCCTCTCCACCCGCTACGCCCTGCGCCGCGCCGGGGCCGAGGGGCTGCGGGCGGTGGCGGTGCAGCACCACCACGCCCACGTGGCCGCCGCCATGGGGGAGCACGGGCTCGCCGGCGAGGTGCTCGGCCTGGCCTGGGACGGCTTCGGCCTGGGACCGGACGGCGCCGCCTGGGGCGGCGAGCTGCTGCGGGCGCGGCTCGGGGGCTTCGAGCGGGTGGCCACGCTCCGGCCGCTGCGCCTGCCCGGCGGCGACCGGGCGGTGCGCCAGCCCTGGCGCACGGCGCTGGCCATGCTCGCCGACGCCTTCGGCCCGGAGCTCTCGGGCGCGCCGCCGGAGCGGCTGCCGCTGCTCGCCGCGGTGCCGGCCGCCGACCGGGCGGTGGTGGCCCGCATGCTGGCCGAGGACGTGAACGCGCCGCCCGCCCACGGCGCCGGCCGCTGGTTCGACGCCGTCGGCGCGCTGGTGCTGGCGCGCCCGCGCGCCGCCTTCGAGGGGCAGGTGGCGATGGCCCTGGAGGCGGCGGCCGGGGCCGGGCCGGCCGAACCCTACCCCTTCGCGCTCGACCGGTCGGCCGATCCGCCGCAGCTGGACCTGCGCCCGGCGGTGCGGGCCCTGGTGGCGGAGCTGCTGGGCGGCGCCTCCCCCGCCCGGCTGGCGGCGCGCTTCCACGAGACCCTGGCCGACGGGGCGGCGGCGGTGGTGGAGGAGGCGGCGGCGCGCGCCGGCCGGCTCCCGGTGGTGCTCACCGGCGGCGTCTTCCAGAACCGGCGGCTGGCGGAGGGGGTCCGCGCCCGGCTGGCGGGGCGATCGGAGGTATACTCCCACTCCTCGGTCCCCCCCGGAGACGGCGGCATCGCGCTCGGCCAGGCGCTGGTCGCGGACGCCGTGGCCCGGGGCGGCTGACGGCGGGGCGGGGGTGCAGCCCCCGCTCGAACGTGGTGGGAGGTCGCGATGTGCCTCGGCGTGCCCGGCAAGGTCCTCTCCATCGGCGGCGCCGACGGGATGGACGCCACCGTGGACTTCTTCGGCGTGCGCAAGGTGCTGCGCCTCGACATCGTCGACCAGCCGGTGAGCGTGGGCGATTACGTCCTGAACCACGTCGGCTTCGCCATCCGCCGCATCCCGCCGGAGGAGGTCCAGGAGACCCTGGCCCTCTTCGAGACGGTGCTGAAGGAGGCGGGGGCCGGCGACCTGCTCGCCGCCGACGTCCGCGGCGAGATGGCGGCGGGCCGCGCCGAGCCCGGGGGGCCGGATGGACGCGGCTGATCAGGCGCGGGAGCTCAAGTTCCGCGACCCGGCGCGGGCGCGGGCGCTCGCCGAGGCGCTGGCCCGCGAGGTGGCGGCCGCCGGCCGGCCGGTCGAGGTGATGCACGTCTGCGGAACGCACGAGCAGGCCATCGCCCGCTTCGGCCTGCGCGCCGCCTTCCCCCGCGACCTGCACGTCATCATGGGTCCCGGCTGCCCGGTCTGCGTCACCGACACGCCGGAGGTGGACGAGGCGGTGGCGCTCGCCGCCGCCGGCGCGCGGGTCTGCACCTACGGCGACATGCTCCGGCTCCCCGGCGCCTCGAGGTCGCTCGGCGACGTGCAGGGCGAGGGGGGCAAGGTCGAGGTGGTCTACTCGGTGACCCAGGCGGTGGAGATCGCCCGGGCCCGCCCGGCGGAGGACGTCGTCTTCTTCGCCTCCGGCTTCGAGACCACGGCGGTGGCCACCGCCGCGGCGATCCTCGGCGGCGTGCCGCCGAACTTCTCGGTGCTCTCGGCCCACAAGTACGTGCCCGCCGCCATGGAGGTGGTGGCCCGGCTCGAGGACACGAAGATCGAGGGGTACCTGGCCGCCGGCCACGCCGCCACCATCACCGGCTGGGAGATCTTCGTCCCCTTCGCCCGCGCCACCGGCTCGCCGGTGGTGGTGGCCGGCTTCGAGCCGCTCGACGTGCTGGCGGCGCTCCTCGAGCTGGTCCGGCTGGTCCGCGAGGAGCGGCCCGAGGTGGTGAACTGCTACCCGCGCTGCGTCACCCGCGAGGGGAACCGCCCGGCGCTGGAGAAGCTCTGGAAGGTGTTCCGGGTGGTGGACGGCGACTGGCGCGGCATCGCCCGGGTGCCGAGCGGGAACCTGGAATTGCGCCCGGAGTGGGCGGCGGTGGACGCGCGGCGCCGCTTCCGCATCGACACCGCCCTGGTCGGCGGCACGGCGAAGAACGAGCTGGCCGATCGCTGCCTCTGCGGCCTGATCATGCAGGCCCGCAAGGATCCCTCCGACTGCGAGCTGTTCGGCAAGGAGTGCCGGCCCGAGGCGCCGGTGGGGGCCTGCATGGTCTCGAGCGAGGGGGCCTGCCGGATCTGGCACGCCTACGGCGGGGCGCCCGACCTGCGGGGGGTGGGCGCGTGACCTCCGGTTCCCCGGGCGGCGCCGCCGTCGAGCGGATCGGCCTGAAGCACGGCGCCGGCGGGCGCGCCATGCGCCGGCTCATCGAGGAGCTGTTCCTGCCCCTCGGCGGCCCGGTGGACGGCGTCGGCCTCGCCGCCATGGACGACGGCGCCGCGCTGCGCGTCGGCGACCGCTGGCTGGTCGTGACCACCGACTCGCACGTGGTGCAGCCGCCCTTCTTCCCGGGCGGCGACATCGGCCGGCTCTCGATCAGCGGCACCGTGAACGACCTGGCGATGATGGGCTGCACCGAGCCGCTCGGGCTCACCTGCGCGGTGATCGTCGAGGAGGGCTTCCCCCGCGCCGACCTGGCCCGCATCCGGGACTCGATGGCGGCCGCCTGCGCCGAGGCCGGGGTCACCGTGGTCACCGGCGACACCAAGGTCATGGGCAAGGGGGAGCTGGACGGCATCGCCCTGAACACCGCCGGCTTCGGCTTCACCCGGCGGCTGGTGCGGGACGACGGCCTCCGCCCCGGCGACCGGATCCTGGTCACCGGGACGGTGGGGGACCACGGGCTGGCGGTGCTCACCCGGCGGCGCGACCTGCGCATCGAGGGGGCGCTCTCCTCCGACGTGGCGCCGCTGAACGGCCTGGTGCGCGCCGCCCTCGACGCCGGCGGCGACGCGGTGGTGGCGATGAAGGACCCCACCCGCGGCGGGCTGGCCTCGGTCCTCCACGAGTTCGCGGAGAAGGCCAAGGTCGGCGTGCTGCTCGACGGGCCCTCGGTCCCGGTGAACGCCGAGACCGCGGCGGCGGCCGAGATCCTGGGCATCGACCCGCTGGTGGTGGCGAACGAGGGCAAGGCGGTCCTCGGCGTGCGGCCGGAGGCGGCCGACCGGGTGCTGGCGGCGCTGCGCGGCCACCCGCTGGGGCGCCGCGCCGCCGTCGTCGGCACCGCCGTCGCCGAGCGGCCCGGCGACGTGATCCTGGACACCGGCCTCGGCCGCCGCCTGCTGGCCGAGGTGGAGGGGGAGCCGCTCCCCCGGATCTGCTGATGGCCCCCGGACCTCGCACCCGCGCCGCCGGAGCGGCGCGCCGGACCGCCCGCGATGCATGAGTACTCGCTCGTCGAGGCGCTGGTGCGCCGCGTGGAGGAGGAGGCGGCGCGCCGCGGCGCCACCGCGATCCACGCCGTGCGCGTGAGCCTGGGCGAGCTGTCGGGCGTGGATCCGGAGCTGTTCCGGACCGCCTGGGAGACCTTCCGGGCGGGGACCGGCTGCGAGCGCGCCGAGCTGGCGCTGTCGCCGGTGGCGGCCTCCTGGTGCTGCACCGCCTGCGGCGCCGCCATCCCCCGGGGCGCGGTGCTGCGCTGCGCCGCCTGCGGCGCGCCCGGCCGGCTCGCCGAGCGGGCCGACGCCCTGCTGCTGGAGTCGGTCGAGATGGAGGTCCCCTGAGGCCATGTGCACCACCTGCGGCTGCGGCGACACCGAGCTCGTCCCCGTGGAGCTCCACGAGAAGATCCTGGCGGGGAACGACCGGACCGCGGCCCACAACCGCGCCCACTTCCGCGAGGCGGGGGTGCTGGCGCTGAACCTCATGGGCTCGCCGGGCTCGGGCAAGACCGCGGTGCTGGAGGCGACGGCGCGGCTCCTCCCCGGCCTGCGGCTGGGCGCGGTGTCGGCCGACCTCGCCACCGACAACGACGCCCGCCGGCTGGAGCGCGCCGGCATCCCGGCGCGCGCCATCACCACCGGCCAGGCCTGCCACCTCGACGCCGCGATGGTCCACCGGAGCCTGCACGGCTTCCCCTGGCAGGCGCTCGACCTGTTCTTCATCGAGAACGTCGGCAACCTGGTCTGCCCGGCCATCTACGACCTGGGGCAGGAGGCCAACGTGGTGGCGCTGTCGGTGACCGAGGGCGAGGACAAGCCGCTCAAGTACCCGGTGATGTTCCAGAAGGCCGACCTGGTGCTGCTCACCAAGGCCGACCTGCTGCCCCACCTCGACGTGGAGGTGGACCGGATCCGCGACGCCCTGGCCCGGGTGCTCCCCGATCCCCGGGTGCTGCTGCTCTCGGCGCGGACCGGGGAGGGCATGGAGGCCTGGAGGGACTGGATCGAGGCGCGCCGCGCCCGGGTGCCGGCGAAGCTGCGGCTCCCCCTCGCCGGGCACGTGCACGGCGGCTGAGGCCGGGAGCGGCTACCATCGTTCCGTGCCGGAGCTGCCCGACATCGAGGCCGGGAGCAAGCGGCGCGCGGCGCTGCACCTGGTCCGCGGCGAGGCGGCGCTGGCGCTGCTCGACCGCGGCGGCGTCGAGCCGCTGGAGGTGGACCGGGCCGGCTTCGCCGCGGCGCTCACCCGCGAGAGCCACACCCTGAAGCGGGCCCTCACCGACCCGCGCCTCCTCTCCGGCGTCGGCAAGGAGGACTGGCCCCGGACGCTGGAGGAGCTGGAGGCGAACCCGGCGCTCGGGCTGCGGCCTGCGAAGCCGCGGTAGCGGTCCGCATAGGCGGCGACGCACCTCACGGTGCGTCAACGACGACGAAATCCGCTCCTGGACGTGAAATGGGAGATCGTCGGGGCGGCGCCGGCCGATGACGCTGGGCATCATTGCAAGGTTCGTACCCGCGCTTGACAGCTTCGCTGGCGTGCGGTTTGGTCGCCGCCACCCAACGCGAACGCAGAGGACCGAACATGGCCACGGACTTCAGCTCCACCAAAGGCGACGTCAACCCCGGCAAGCAGCGCATCCGCCGCGAGGACGCGCTCGCCTACCACGCCAACGGTCGCCCCGGAAAGACCGAGGTGATCCCCACCAAGCCGTGCGCGACGGCCCGCGACCTGTCGCTGGCCTACACGCCGGGCGTCGCCGAGCCCTGCCTGGAGATCGCCAAGGACCCGGACCTCTCCTACAAGTACACGAACCGCGGGAACCTGGTGGCGGTGGTCTCCAACGGGACCGCGGTGCTGGGCCTGGGCGACATCGGCCCGGCCGCCGGCAAGCCGGTGATGGAGGGCAAGGGGGTCCTCTTCAAGCGCTTCGCCGACATCGACGTCTTCGACATCAACATCGACGCCCGCGAGGTCGAGGACGTCATCCGGGTGGTGAAGGCGCTGGAGCCGACCTTCGGCGGCGTGAACCTGGAGGACATCAAGGCCCCGGAGTGCTTCGTCATCGAGGAGCGGCTGAAGAAGGAGATGCAGATCCCGGTCTTCCACGACGACCAGCACGGCACCGCCATCATCAGCGGCGCGGCGCTGCTCAACGCCCTGGCGCTGGCCGGCAAGCGCATCGAGGAGGTGCGGGTGGTGGTGTCGGGCGCCGGCGCCTCGGCCATCGCCTGCACCAAGTTCTACGTCTCGCTGGGCGTGAAGCGGGAGCACGTGCTCCTCTGCGACACCAAGGGCGTGGTCTACAAGGGCCGCACCGAGGGCATGAACCAGTGGAAGCAGGAGTTCCAGAACGACACCAAGGCCCGGACCCTGGCCGACGCCTGCAAGGGCGCCGACGTCTTCCTGGGCTGCTCCACCAAGGGCGTCCTCACCCCGGAGATGATCCGGACGATGGCCTCGAACCCCGTGGTCTTCGCCCTCGCCAACCCCGACCCGGAGATCAGCTACCCGGAGGGCAAGTCGGCCCGCGAGGACGTCATCATGGCCACCGGCCGGAGCGACTACCCGAACCAGGTGAACAACGTCCTCGGCTTCCCCTTCATCTTCCGCGGCGCGCTCGACGTCCGCGCCCGGACCATCAACGAGGAGATGAAGATGGCGGCGGCCAAGGCCCTGGCGGCCCTGGCCAAGGAGGAGGTGCCGGAGTCGGTGTCGCGCGCCTACTCCGGCGAGAAGTTCTCCTTCGGCCGCGAGTACCTCATCCCCAAGCCGCTCGATCCGCGGGTGCTGCTCTGGGTGGCGCCGGCCATCGCCGAGGCGGCGATGAAGAGCGGCGTGGCCCGCACCAAGCTCGACCTGGACGAGTACCGCGAGCGGCTGCGCCGGTCGCAGAGCCGGGTGCACTCGGTGATGAGCGGCGTCTACGCCAAGGCGAAGCGCAAGCTGGTGCGCATCGCCTTCGCCGAGGCCCACCACCCGAAGATCCTGGCGGCGGCCCAGCAGCTCCGCGAGGACGGCATCTGCGAGCCCATCCTGCTCGGCCCCGCCAAGGTGGTGCGCAAGGGCATCGCCGAGGGCCGCCTCGACGGGCTCGAGGGCGTGACCATCATCGACCCGCCCGAGTCGGAGGACTACGAGCGCTACGTGCTCCGCTTCTGGGAGCAGCGGCAGCGCAAGGGCATGACCCACGAGGAGGCGCTGCGCCGCGTCCGGCAGCGCAACTACTACGCCTCGATGATGGTCCACGAGGGGGCGGCCGACGGCATGGTCACCGGCCTCACCACCGGCTACGCCGACGCCATCCGGGCGCCGCTGGAGGTGATCCAGACCCAGCACGGCCGGCGCGCCTCGGGCGTCTACATCGTGGTCACCCGGAACGACTTCAAGTTCTTCACCGACTGCACGGTGCACATCGACCCCACCGCCGAGGAGCTCGCGGAGATCGCCGTCGCCGCCGCCGACCTGGCCCGCTACTTCGACGTGAAGCCGCGGGTGGCGATGCTCTCCTACTCCTCCTTCGGCGGCTCCCGCGGCGGCAGCCCCGCCAAGGTGCGCCGGGCCACCGAGCTGGTGCGCAAGCTGCGCCCCGACCTGGAGGTGGACGGCGAGATCCAGGCGGACGTGGCCCTGTCCGAGGAGGTCCGGAAGACGGAGTTCCCGTTCTCGACGCTGCGCGAGGACGCCAACATCTTCGTCTTCCCCAACCTGGACGCCTCCAACATCGCCTACCAGCTGCTGGAGGGCATCGCCGGCGCCGAGATCATCGGGCCGGTGCTGCTGGGCATGAACCAGCCGGTGAACGTGCTGCAGATGGGCACGTCGGTGGCGAGCATCGTGAACCTCGCCGCCATGACCGCGCTGCGGGCGCAGGGCGAGCAGTTCACCTTCTGATCAGCAGCCCCTGGGCGGCTCTCCGCTGTCGGTCCCGTCCCGGGACCGTGGCGGGGCCATTCAGGTCTGCACGCCGGCGCGCGGCAGGATCCAGCGGTTCAGGACGAACCACCCGCCGTACATCGCCAGGAACATCAGGAAGTCCTTCACGCCAGGCCCGCGATCACCCGCGCCAGCCGGGTCTGGACCTCGTTGGCGACGGGGGCGAGCTCGGGCCGCGCCGCCGCCAGGGTCTGCATCGGGTCCACGGCGATCACCACCGCCTTGCCGTCGTCCCCCTCGTAGACCACCACGTTGCAGGGGAGCAGCACGCCGACCTCGAGGACCTTGCCGAGCGCCTGGTGCGCGAACTTCGGGTTGCAGGCGCCGAGGATCCGGTACTTGCGGAAGTCCACGCCGATCTTGCTCTTCAGCGTCTCCTTCACGTCGATCTGCGTGAGCACGCCGAAGCCCTCGGCCTTCAGCATCTCCGGCAGCTTCTCCAGGGCCTGCTCGTAGGTCATCGCGGTCTTCTTCCGGATCCCGATCTCGGCCATGGACTGCCTCCAGGGGGTGAGAGCCGGGCGCTCCCATACCGGTTCGCGGACCGCCGCGGGAGGGCCCGCCCGGGGCTGCGGCGCCGGCGTCCCGCTACAGGCTCACCCGCAGCGCCACCCC
>JAKAEO010000133.1 GCA_021818285.1 Myxococcales bacterium | reverse complement strand
CGGCGGGGGGCGGGCGCGGTGAGGCCGGGCCGCGCCGCCGCCGTCGTCGGCCTGGGCGCGCTGGCGCTGGCCGCGGCGCTGCTCCTCTCCTGCCTGCTCGGCGCCCAGCCCATTTCCCTGCGGGCGGCGCTGGGCGGCGCCCAGCCGGATCGCGCCATCCTCCTGGGGCTGCGGCTCCCGCGGGCGCTGCTCGGCGCGGTGGTGGGCGTGGGGCTCGCCGCCGCCGGCACCGCCCTGCAGGCGCTGCTGCGAAACCCGCTGGCCGAGCCCTTCGTGCTCGGGGTGTCGGGCGGCGCGGCGCTGGGCGGGACGCTGGCGCTGGTCGCCGCCACCCTGCTCGGCGGCCTGTGGGCGCCGCTCGCGGCGCTGGGCCACGCCCTGCCGGTGGCCGGCGGCGCGGTGGTGGGGGCCGCCGCCTCCACCGTGCTGGTCTTCGCGGTGGGGCGGATCGGCGGCCGGCTCGTCCCGGAGGCGGCGCTGCTCGTGGGCATCGTCTTCAACGCCTTCGCCGCCGCGGTCATCACCGTCATCAAGGTCATGCTCCCGCCGGAGCAGGGCGCGCGGCTGCTCTACTGGCTGATGGGGACCATCGGCTACGAGCCGGCGGGGGCGCTGGCGGTGGGGGCGGCGGCGGTGATCCTCTCCACCGGGGCGCTGGTGGCCCTCTCGGCGCGCCTCAACCTGCTGGCGCTCGGCGACGACGAGGCGGCGTCGCTGGGGGTGGAGGTCCCGCGGGTGCGGGCGCTGGTCCTGCTGGCCGCCAGCGCCGCCACCGGCGCGGCGGTGGCGCTCTCGGGGATCGTCGGCTTCGTCGGGCTCATCGTCCCGCACGCGGTCCGCAGGGTCCTCGGCCCCGACCACCGCATCCTGGTCCCGGCCTCGGCCCTGTTCGGCGGCGCCTTCCTGGTGCTGGCCGACGCCGCGGCGCGGGTCGCCTTCGTCCCGCTCGGCACCGAGCCCCCGGTGGGCGCCCTCACCGCCTTCGCCGGCGGGCCGCTCTTCCTCTGGCTGCTGCGGCGCCAGGAGAGGCCGGCCTGATGGCGCGCGCCGGCCCGGACGTCGCCGCGGCCTGGGGCCGCGTCCTGGCGGTGGCCGCCGCGGCGCTGGCGGTCGCGCTGCTGGCCGCGACCGGGCTGGCGCGCCTCCGGCCCGACCTGGCACGGCTCCCCGAGAGCCCGTTCCGCGCCCTGGGCCTCCCGCGCGTCGACGTGGAGGAGCAGCTCACCCCCGGCGTGGTGGACTACGCGGTGCGCCTCTCCCGCCGCTTCGGCGTCGGCGCGCTGGCCAACCTCTCGGGCGGCCACGCCGGCGGGGGGCTGGAGGCGCAGCTCGCCGCCGCCGCGCCCTTCCCGGGCCGGGTCGCGGTCTTCATGAACGTCGATCCCGACGGCTGCTGTGGACCGGCCTGGGCCAGGCGCGAGGTGGCGCGCCTGGAGGCGGGGAGGGCCGCGGGGGCGGCCGGGCTGGCGCTCCTCCCGGGTGGACCGGCGGCCGGCGACCTGCCCGCGGCCCTCTGGGACGCCTGCGAGCGGCTGGGCCTGCCGGTGGCACTCGGCGACGGGGCGGTGGCGCTGGCCGGGGCCCGCCCCCGCCTGGAGGTGCTGGGCCTCGGCTTCGCCGGCCTGGCCGGCGACGCCGCGGCGGCGGGCGCGGCCCTGGACCGGCTCCCGAACCTCCGCCTGTCGCTGGGCGGCGCCCTGCCGCTCCTGGCGAGCCAGGGCGAGGCCGGGCGGGCCCTGCTGCTGCGCCACCCCGGCCGGATCCTCTTCGGGACCGCCATCCGCTACGAGGATCGGCCACCCTGGCACGAGCTCCTCCTCGGCGACGGGCCGCCGGTGCAGGACGAGGCCGGGCTGCGCCGCTTCTACCTCGGGCTCTACCGGATCCTCGAGACGCGGGACACGGCCATCCCCGGCCCCGTTCCCGGGCAGCCGGCGGTGGAGGGGATGGGGCTGCCCCGGGCGGTGCTGGAGCGGATCTACCTCCGGAACGGCCGCGCGCTGCTGCGGCTCGGGGCGGGCCGGTGAGCGCCGGCCGCGCCGGCATCGCGCCCCTTCCCACCGGGACCTTGGTGGAGGTGCGCGACGCCTCCTTCGGCTACGGCGGCCGTCCCGCCCTGGAGGCGGTCTCCTTCGGGGCGGCCGCCGGCGAGCTGGTCGGGCTGGTGGGGCCGAATGGCGCCGGGAAGAGCACCCTGCTGAAGCTGGTGGCCGGCCTGCTCGCCCCGCGCGGCGGGACGGTGCGGCTCGCGGGGCTCGACCCCCACGCGGCGCCGCGCCGGGAGGTGGCCCGGGTCTGCGCGCTGGTCCCGCAGGAGCCGCAGCTGCACTGGCCCTTCACGGTGCGCGAGGCGGTGATGATGGGGCGCGCGCCGCGCCAGGGGCTCCTCGCCGTCGCCGACCGCTTCGACCGCGGCGCGGTGGAGGGGGCGCTGCGGGCCTGCGACCTGCTGCCCTTCGCCGGCCGGCGCCTCGACGCCCTCTCCGGCGGCGAGCGGCGCCGCGTCTTCTTCGCCCGGGCCCTGGCCCAGGAGCCGCGGGTGCTGCTGCTGGACGAGCCCACCGCCTTCCTCGACCTGGCGCACCAGGTGGCGGCGATGCGCATGGCCGCCGAGGCGGCGCGCGGCGGGCTGTGCGTGGTGGCGGTGCTGCACGACCTGAACCTGGCCGCCCAGTCCTGCCACCGGCTGGTGGTGCTCTCGCACGGCCGGGTGGTGGCGGAGGGGCGGCCCGGCGAGGTGCTCACCGCGGAGCGGGTCGCCGAGGTCTGGGGCGTGCCGGTGTGGCGCGGCGAGAACGGCGCCACCGGCGCGCCGGTGGTGCTGCCGCGGGGGCCGTGAGGCGCCCGGCGGCGGGGACGGGCCCGCGCTACTGGAGGAGCTGGAGCTTCAGCGCGGCGCCGAAGGTGCGGTCGAGCGGGTCGGTGAGCGACTGGCGATAGGAGAGGTCGACCGCCAGGCCGCCGGTGGTGACCAGGCCCAGGCCCCCGGACCAGAAGCGGGCGCCGCGCGTCCCGTCCTTCAAGAACCCGGCGCGCACCGGCACCAGGTCGCCGAGAAGCAGCTCCGCGCCCACCGCCCAGGAGTCGGTGCGGTGCCCGACCCGGTCCCAGTCGGTGCGCCAGTCGGCGGCCACGTGGAAGCGCTGCTCGTCTCCGACGGAGATCCCGGCGCCCGCCCCCCGCGGCGCGTCGGCCGGGTGGTTCACCGGCACCAGGTTGTAGCCGGCCACGCCGACGGCCACGAGCTGCGAGGCCTGCCAGAGGAGCCCGGCGTCCACGGTGGCGGCGCCCTCGCGCTCGCCGCCGGCGCCCGTGAGGTCGAGGAACTTGCCGGTGACCCCGGCGTAGAGCCCGCCGCCCACCGGCGCCGCCAGCGCCAGGTGGTAGAGGTTGCCGGTGGTGGGCCCCTCCAGCAGCCGGGTGTAGGCGAAGCCGCCGGTGGCCCCCATGGTCTCCGAGTCCACCACCGAGCCCTGCAGCGCCTGCGCCTCGCGCGCGCCGCCGAGCCGCTCCTGGAGGTACTGGAACTCGACGGTGTAGCGCCGCCGGGCGGCCAGCGCCGCGGGGTTCAGGAGGATGCCTTCGTTCCCGCCGGCCAGCCCGCGGTAGGCCGCCAGCGCCAGGGCCCGGGCCCCGGTCAGGTCGGCGGCGCTCGGGGGCAGCGGCGGATCGGCGGCGGCCGCGACGCCCGCCGCCGCGGCCAGCAGCAGGGAGAGGGGGGCGCGGAGCACGGCGGCAGGATACCGCGCCCGCCTCGCCGGGCAAGGGTGGCGCTCCCTCGCGCGTTGCGCGTAGCATGGGAACGGCGATCGGAGGCGCCCATGCGCAAGCAGGAACTGGCCCGCATCCGCGCGAAGCTCGAGGCCCAGCTCGCCGGTCTCCTCGGCGAGGGGGCCGAGATGGTGCACCGGATGTCGGCCCCGGACGACGGCGAGCTGCCCGATCCCAACGACCGGGCCAGCCGCGAGACCGACACCAACCGGGCGCTGCGGCTGCGCGACCGGGACCGCAAGCTCATCGCCAAGGTGGAGGAGGCGCTGGCCCGGCTCGACGCCGGACGATACGGCCTCTGCGAGAGCTGCGGCGGCCGCATCAGCCCGGCGCGCCTCAAGGCCCGGCCGGTGACCACGCTCTGCATCGACTGCAAGCGGGAGGCGGAGCAGCGCGAGCGCGCCTGACGCGGCGGCGGGGCGGCGCGGCGCCGGGGCGGCTCCGGCCGGGTCCCGCCCCGGGCGCGGCCGGCGCGCCTGCGCACTTCCCGCGGGCCCCGTCCGCCGCTACAGTCCGGCGGAATGCCCACCAAGCCCATCCGCAAGGCGGTGATCCCGGCGGCCGGACTGGGGACGCGCTTCCTCCCCGCCACCAAGGCGGTGCCCAAGGAGCTGCTCCCCATCGTCGACACCCCGACCATCCAGTACATCGTGGCCGAGGCGGTGGCCGCCGGCGTGCGCGACGTCATCCTGGTCTGCGCCCGCGGCAAGGACTCGATCGTCGACCACTTCGACATCGCGCCGGAGCTGGAGGCCCACCTCGCCCGGACCGGCAAGACGGCGCTGCGCGACCAGATGCGGGCCATCGCCAAGCTGGCGAACGTGGTGACCGTCCGGCAGCAGGAGCCGCTGGGGCTCGGCCACGCCGTCCTCTGCGCCCGCGCCCTGGTCGGCGACGAGCCCTTCGTGGTCATGCTCGGCGACGACGTCATCGACGCGCCGGTGCCGGCCGCCAAGCAGCTGGCCGACTGCCATGCCCGCACCGGGCTCGGGACCATCGCGCTGATGGAGGTCCCGCTGGCCGAGACCTCCGCCTACGGCATCGCCGCCGGCCCGGCCCTGGACGAGCGGACGGTGCGCATCGAGCGGCTGGTGGAGAAGCCGCGGCAGGATCCCCCCTCGCGGCTGGCGGTGATCGGCCGCTACGTGCTCCCGCCGCGCGTCTTCGAGATCCTCGAGGCCCTGCCGCCGGGCGTGGGCGGCGAGATCCAGCTCACCGACGCCCTGGCGGTGCTGGCGCGCGAGGAGGGGCTCCTCGGCTACCGCTTCGAGGGGCAGCGCTACGACGCCGGCGACCGGCTCGGGTACCTGAAGGCCAACGTGGCCTTCGCGCTGAAGCGGCCGGAGCTCGCCGGTCCGCTGCGCGGCTGGCTCGCCGAGGTGATCCGGTGAGGCGGCGCGCCCTGGCTGCTGCGGCGGCGCTGCTCGCGGCCCTGCCGGCCGCGGCCTACCTGCTCCCGGGACGGGCGATCCTGAAGCACGTCTCGCTGCAGCGCGAGGAGCGGGCCCTGGCCTCCCTGGAGGTCCTCGGCACCGTCACCTTCCCCGGCGGCGCGGCCGCCCTCCCCGGCGATCTCGGCCTCGCCGCGGCCGGGGCCGACGCCAGCGCGCCGGCCCTCCTCACCTTCAAGGTCCCGGGCCGCTGCCGCCTCGACCTCCTGCCGCCCGGCGCGGCGCCGGCCGAACGCCCGTCGGTCGCGGTCCGCGGCCCCCGGCTCCAGGGGACCCGCGGCCTCGACCGGCAGCCGGCGGCGGCGGCGCTGGTGCAGGGGCTCTGCGCCCTGCTGGGCGAGCGGCCGGGGGGCGCCGAGCCGGAGCGCGCCTGGGTGCAGGCGCTCGGCGCGCTGGGCGTCTCGCTGGACGAGGTGAGCCTGGCCCGCGACGGGAACCGCGTCGCCTACGTCCTGGGCGGCAAGGCCCGGGAGGAGCGGCCGCTGGCCTGGGTGGACGAGCAGACCTTCCAGCCCCTGCGGCTGGCGGCCACGCTGGGCGGGGTGCGGCAGGAGGTCCGCCTGCTGGACTGGGGCTCGGCCACCGGCGGCGATCTCTTCCCGCGGGCGGTGGAGGTCTGGGCCGGCGGCCAGCTCCGCCTGCGCTTCACCACCGAGCGCGCGGTGGCGAACCCCAGGGTCGCGGACGCGCTCTTCGAGGAGCGAATTTCCCCGCGGCGCTGAATCCCGCGCCTAGAATGGCGTCCCGTCCAGGGAAGGGAGCACACGCCATGAAGAAGATCCTCGCCGCCCTGCTGATCGTCGCCGCCTCGGGCACCGCCCTCGCCGAGGACGGCGCCGCGCTCTTCAAGAGCAAGTGCGCCGCCTGCCACGGCCCGGACGGCAAGGGGACGACCCCCATGGGCAAGGCACTCAAGGTGAAGAGCCTGGCCGGCACGAAGCTCTCCGCCGCCGAGATCGAGAAGATCGCCTCCCAGGGCAAGCCCGGCACCAGGATGATCGCCATCAAGGGGCTGACGCCCGAGCAGCTGAAGGCCGTCGCCGCCCACGTCAAGGCGCTGAAGTAGCCGGACCGCCGCGGGCGGACGCGCCGGCGGGGGTGGCTGCTAGACTGCCGCCGTGCTCGTCGAGGTCGCCGTCGCCGCGGCGGTGCGCGGGACCTTCACCTACCGCGTCCCGGCCCGCCTGGCGTCCGAGGTCACCCTCGGGCGCCGGGTGGCCGTGCCCTTCGGGCGGAGCCGGCGCGCCACCGGCTACGTGGTGGGCTTCCCGGTCGAGCCGCCCGCCGGCGTCGAGCTCCGGGACGTCGCCGGCGTCCTCGACGCCTTCCCGCTCTTCACCCCCGAGCTGACGAAGCTGCTGCGCTGGGCCGAGGACTACTACCTCTGCCCGCCCGGCGAGCTGCACCGCGCCGCCCTGCCCCCCGGCCTCAACACCCGGCGTGGCGCCGAGGCCCCGGCGCGCCGCGGAGTGGAGTGGGCCGCCGCCGCCGAGGGGGCCGCGGAGGGGCTGGCGGGGCTCGGGCGCAAGGCGAAGGCCCAGCGGGCGCTGCTCGAGTACCTGCTGGCGCGCGGCCGCATCCCGGTGGAGGAGCTGCGCGCCGCCTTCCCGCGGGGGCGCCCGGCGCTCCTCGCGCTGGCCGGCAAGGGGCTGGCCCGCCTCGACACCGAGGCCCGCGTCGCCCGGGGCGGCCTGCTCCCCGGCGCCGGGGAGCCGCCGGCGCTCACGGCGGCACAGCAGGCGGCGCTGGAGGCGGTGTCCGCCGCCGCCGGCGGCTTCGCCACCTTCCTGCTCCACGGCGTCACCGGGTCGGGCAAGACCGAGGTCTACCTCCAGGCCATCGCCCGGGCCCGCGCCGCCGGCCGCGGGGCGCTGGTGCTGGTGCCCGAGATCGCGCTCACCCCCCAGCTGGCCGGCCGCTTCCGGGCCCGCTTCGGCGAGGAGGTGGCCCTGCTGCACTCCGGCCTCTCCGACGCCGAGCGGCACGCCGAGTGGCTGCGGCTGCGCCGCGGCGAGGCGCGGATCTGCGTCGGCGTCCGCAGCGCGGTCTTCGCCCCGGTGCAGGAGCTGGCCATCGTGGTGGTGGACGAGGAGCACGACGCCTCCTTCAAGCAGGAGGACGGGCCGCCCTACCAGGCGCGCGACCTGGCGGTGGTCCGGGCCCGCGGCGCCGGGGCGGTCTGCCTGCTGGGCTCCGCCACCCCCTCGCTGGAGTCGCTGGAGAACGCGCGGCGCGGCCGCTACCGGCTGCTCTCCCTGCCCGGGCGCATCGACGACCGGCCCATGCCGCGGGTCGAGCTGGTCGACCTGGCGCGGCTGCGCCGCACCGTCCCCACCTTCGGCCTGATCTCCCCGCCGCTGGCCGAGGCGCTGGGCGAGACGGTGGCCCAGGGCCGGCAGGCCATCCTCTTCCTCAACCGCCGCGGCTTCCAGACGCTGGTGGTGTGCGAGGCCTGCGGCCAGGAGGCGCGCTGCCCGGCCTGCGCCGTCTCGCTCACCTTCCACCAGCGGCGCGGCCTGCTGCTCTGCCACTACTGCGGCCGGGCCGAGCGCATGACCGACGACTGCCCGGCCTGCGGCGGGCCGCGCAGCGGCGTCGGCGTGGGCACCGAGCAGGTGGAGGCGGCGGTGCGCAAGCTCCTGCCCTCCGCCCGGGTGGAGCGGCTCGACCGCGACGCCGTCACCACCGCCGGCGACGTCGCCGGGCTGCTGGCCCGCTTCGCCCGGCGCGAGGTGGACGTCCTGGTCGGGACGCAGATGGTCACCAAGGGCCACGACTTCCCGGGGGTGACGCTGGTCGGCGTGGTGGTGGCCGACACCGCGCTCGCGCTCCCCGACTTCCGCGCCGCCGAGCGGACCTTCCAGCTCCTCACCCAGGTGGCGGGGCGGGCCGGCCGCGGCGCCGAGGGCGGCCGGGTGCTGGTCCAGACCTGGAACCCCGGCTCCCCGGCCGTCGCCTGCGCCGCCACGCACGACTACGCCCGCTTCGCCGAGCTGGAGCTGGCGGTGCGGCGCGAGCACGGCTGGCCCCCCTTCCAGCGGTTGCTGGCGGTGAAGATCGAGGGGTCCGAGGCCGGGGCCCGGCGCACCTCCGAGGCGCTGGCGGCCGCCGCGCGCCCGGCCCTGGGGCGGGGCGTGGCCATGCTCGGGCCGGCCCCGGCGGCGCTGGAGCGGCTGCGGGGCCGCAGCCGGTGGCAGCTCATCTTCCGGGGCCCGGACCCGGCCTCGCTGCGGCGGGTGCACGGCGCGCTGCAGCGGCTCGCCGCCCGCCCCCCGGGCGGCGCCGCCGTCCGCTTCGACGTGGATCCCTACGCGCTGCTCTGAGCGGCTGCGCCGCGATTCCGCCGGCGCCGCGCGGCCCCGATCCTTGCTGCGGCGGTGGCCCCGATCCATCATCGGCCGGCGTGACCCGCCGCGTACTCCTCGTGGACGACGACATCGCCGAGATCGCGGCGGTGAAGCGGGCGCTGCTGCGAGCCGGCGCCCAGGCGCGGCTCGCCACCGGCGTCGCCGACGCCGCCGCGGCGCTCGGCGAGGCGCGCCCCGACCTGGTGATCGTCGCCGCGGACTGCGACGGGGGCGAGGGCCGGGCCTTCGCGCGCCGGGTGGCGGAGGACGAGGCCACCCGGGGCCTCCCCGTCCTGCTCGTCGGCGCGACCGGCGACGCCGGCCCGGCCCGCCCCGTGGCCCGGCCGGTGGACCCGGGGCTCCTCGCCGACGAGGTCCGCGCCCTGCTCGAGCGGCCGGCGGCCGCGTCGCCCGCCCCGGACGCGGACGGCGAGGACCGCCGGCGCGCCGCCGAGGCGCTGCGCGCCGGCGCCGAGGAGCT
>JAKAEO010000132.1 GCA_021818285.1 Myxococcales bacterium | reverse complement strand
GTCGTAGAAGAGCTCCTGCCACTGGCGGACCATGCCCAGGAACAGGTTGTTGAGGATGAAGATCTTGATGGGCAACTTCAGATCCACGGCGGTGGCCAGGTCCTGCAGCGTCATCTGGAAGCTGCCGTCGCCGTCGATGCCCACCACCAGCGCGTCCGGGCGCCCGCACTGGATGCCGATGGCCGAGGGCAGGCAGTAGCCCATGGTGCCGAGCCCGCCGGAGGTGATGAACTGGCGCGGCGCCGACACCTTCCAGAACTGGGCGGCCCACATCTGGTGCTCGCCCACGCCGGTGGTGACGATGGCCCGCCCCTCGCACTTGCGCCAGATCCGGTCCACCGCGGTCTGCGGGAGGATGTACTTCTCCCCCTCCTGCTTGAAGCGCAGCGGGTACCTGGCCCGCCAGTCGTTCACCCGCTTCCACCAGGGGCCGAGGTCGGGCCGGCCGCGGGCCTCGAAGGTCTTGCGGACCTCGGCGCCGAGCTGCGGCAGCAGCGTCTTGAGGTCGCCGACCAGCGGGACGGTGGCGGTGACCAGCTTGGAGATCTCGGCCGGGTCGATGTCCAGGTGCACCACCTTGGCCTCGGGGGCGAAGGTGGAGAGCTTGCCGGTGACCCGGTCGTCGAACCGCGCCCCCAGCGCCACCAGCAGGTCGGAGTTCTGGACCGCGTAGTTGGCGTAGCGGGCGCCGTGCATCCCGAACATGCCCAGGCAGTGGTCGTGGGTCTCGGGGAAGGCCCCCTTGCCGTGCACGGTGGTCACCACCGGCGCGCCCATGAGCTCGCAGAACTCGAAGACCTCGGGGAAGGCGTTGCCGGTCCGCACCCCGCCGCCCAGGTAGATGACCGGGCGGGAGGCGGAGCGGATGAGCTGGGCCGCCTCGGCCAGCCGCGGGGGCTCGCGCAGCGGCGGGAGGTAGCCGGGGATGTGGACCGTCTCCGGGTACTCGAACTCGATCTCGGTGTTGAGGACGTCCTTGGGGATGTCCACCAGCACCGGGCCGGGCCGGCCGGTGCGGGCCAGGTAGAAGGCCTCCTTGATGACCCGCGGCACCTCCGAGGCCTCCTGCACCAGCCAGTTGTGCTTGGTGATGGGCATGGTGATGCCGGTGATGTCCGCCTCCTGGAAGGCGTCGCTCCCGATGAGGAAGGAGGAGACGTTGGCGGTGATGGCCACCAGCGGCACCGAGTCCATGTAGGCGTCGGCGATCCCGGTGACCAGGTTGGTGGCGCCCGGGCCCGAGGTGCCGAAGCACACCCCCACCTTGCCGGTGGCGTGCGCGTACCCCTCGGCGGCGTGGGCGCCCACCTGCTCGTGGCGCACCAGCACGTGCTTCAGCACCTTCGAGCCGAACATCGCGTCGTAGATCGGCAGGATGGTGCCCCCGGGGATCCCGAAGACGTAGTCGACGCCTTCGAGCTCCAGGGCCCGCACCACCGCCTGGGCCGCGGTCATCTTCTCTCTCGCCATCGGGCGCTCTCCTCGGTTCTCGTCGGCGGGATCGGGCGCGATCCGGAGCACGGTCACGGCGTCCCCTCCTCCATCGCCTGCGCGCTCCGCGCCCCCCCGGGGCCGCTCTTCAGGGCGATGCGGTTCACCACGTCCAGGAAGGCGCGGGCGCTCCCCTCGATGATGTCGGTGGAGAGGGCGCGGCCGCGGTAGACGCCGCTCTCGTGCTCCACCTCCAGGCTCACCTCGCCCTGGGCGTCCTCGCCGGTGGTGACCGCGGCGATGCGGTAGTCGCGCAGGCGCACCGCCACGCCGGTGATCTGCTCGATGGCCTTGAAGACCGCGTCCACCGGGCCGTCGCCGCCGCAGGCCGCCTGGAAGCGCTCGCCGCCCGCCTTGGTGAGGGCGATGGAGGCGGCCGGCAGCGTGCCGGTGCCGGAGGTGGTGGAGAGCGCCGCCAGCTCCCACATCTGCTGCCCCTTCAGCAGCTGGCCGTGGATCACCAGCGCCTCGAGGTCGGCGTCGTAGATCTCCTTCTTCTTGTCGGCCAGCACCTTGAAGTCGGCGAAGACCCGGTCGAGCTGGGCGTCGTCCAGCTTGTAGCCCAGGCTGACCAGCCGCTCCTTCAGGGCGTGGCGGCCCGAGTGCTTGCCCAGCACCAGGCTGGACCGGCTGAACCCCACCTCCTCGGGCCGCATGATCTCGTAGGTCTCGCGGTGGGTGAGCATGCCGTGCTGGTGGATGCCGGCCTCGTGGGCGAAGGCGTTCTGCCCGACGATGGCCTTGTTCCGCTGCACGTAGCTGCCGGTGACCTGCGACACCAGCTTGCTGGTGGGGAAGAGCTTCTCGGTGTGGATGCCGGTCCGCACCCCGAGGACGTCCTGGCGCGTCTTCAGCGCCATGACCACCTCCTCCAGCGAGGCGTTCCCGGCCCGCTCCCCGATGCCGTTGATGGTGCACTCCACCTGGCGCGCCCCCACCATCACCCCGGCCAGGGAGTTGGCCACCGCCAGCCCCAGGTCGTTGTGGCAGTGGACGCTCATCACCACCTTGTCGATGCCGCGGACGTGCTGGCGCAGGTAGGAGAGGGTCTCGGCGTAGGTCTGGGGCAGCGCGTAGCCGACGGTGTCGGGGATGTTCAGGGTGGTGGCGCCGGCCTCGATGGTCCGCTCCACCACCTCGGCGAGGAAGGGCAGCTCGGTGCGGGCCGCGTCCTCGGTGGAGAACTCCACGTCGTCGAACTTCTCGCGGGCCAGCCGGACGCCGTCCACCGCCCGCTTGACGATCTCCTCCATCGCCATCTTCAGCTTGAAGTCGCGGTGGATGGGGCTGGTGGCCAGGAAGACGTGGCAGCGCCTGCGGGGCGCGTCGCGCAGCGCCGTCCAGGAGGCCTCGATGTCGCCGCGGTTGCAGCGCGAGAGGCTGGCGACGATGGGGCCCGGGACCTCGCGGCTCACCGCCTGGATGGCCTCGAGGTCGCCCGGCGAGGCGGCGGCGAAGCCGGCCTCGATGACGTCCACGCCCAGCTCGTTCAGCGCCTTGGCGACGCGGAGCTTCTGGCCCAGGTTCATGCTGCAGCCGGGGCTCTGCTCCCCGTCGCGCAGCGTGGTGTCGAAGATGACGACGCGGTCCATGGAAGCTACGCTGTCCTTGCTCGACATGACGGTTCCTCGGGCTCCAGGAGGGGCCGGAGGGGGTCGTCTCTGTCGGGAGGGACCTCTCCGGCCGGGTTCGGCGGAAGAGGTCTCGGCGCAGCTAGCCCGGCCGGGACTCTCCCGCCAGGCGAAGAAGTCGATGCTCGCTGCGTACGAAAGACACTGAACGGGTGAGACTAGCCGCCGCAGGGACGGCCGTCAAGGATCGCCGGCCCCGGCGGGGCGTGCCCCCCCGCCCGGCCCGGCCGCGCCTCAGTACGGCGGCGTCCCCTCGCGCCGCAGCAGCTCGGCGAAGGCGTCCAGCGGCATCGCCTTCAGGTCCTCGCCGCCGTGGCGCCGCGGCGAGACCGCCTTGGCCTCGACCTCCTTCTCGCCGACCACCAGGGCGAAGGGGATCTTGGCGAGCTGGGCGTTGCGGATCTTGGCGCCGAGCTTGTCGGAGGACTGGTCCAGCTCGACCCGCCAGCCCTGGGCCGAGAGCCGGTCGGCCACCTCGCGCCCCCAGGCGTCGAACCGGTCGGAGACGGTGAGCACCCGCGCCTGCACCGGGGCCAGCCAGGCCGGGAAGGCGCCGGCGTAGTGCTCGGTGAGGATGGCGATGAAGCGCTCGAAGGAGCCGTAGACGGCGCGGTGGATCACCACCGGCCGGTGCTCGCGGTTGTCGTCGCCGGCGTAGGAGAGGTCGAAGCGCTCCGGGGCGGCGTAGTCGAGCTGGATGGTGCAGGTCTGCCACTTGCGTCCCAGCGAGTCGGTCACCACGAAGTCGATCTTCGGGCCGTAGAAGGCGCCGTCGCCCGGGTTCAGCTCCCAGGGCAGCCCCAGCGTGTCGAGGGCCGCCCGCAGCGCCCCCTCGGCCTTGTCCCAGAGGGCGTCGTCGCCCACCCGGTCGGCCGGGTTCGGCGGCCGGGTGGAGAAGCGCAGCGAGAACTCCAGGCCGAAGGCGCCGTAGACCGTCTTCATCAGCCCGGTGATGCGCTCCACCTCCGCGGGGATCTGCGACTCCATGACGAAGATGTGCGAGTCGTCCTGGGCGAACTGCCGGACGCGGGTGAGGCCGCCGAGGGCGCCGGAGAGCTCGTTGCGGTGGAGCACGTCCACGGTGAAGTAGCGGATGGGCAGCTCCCGGTAGCTGCGCCGCGCCATCCCGTAGATGAGGTAGTGGGACGGGCAGTTCATGGGCTTGAGGCTCATGCTGAGCCTCTCCTCGACCGGGAGGGACGGGTCCGACTCCTTGTCGAGCACCAGGAACATGTTCTCGCGGTAGACGCCCCAGTGGCCGCTCTGCTCCCAGAGCCGCTTGTGGAAGAGCAGCGGCGTCTTCACCTCCTGGTAGCCGTTCCGCGACACCAGCCGGCGCATGGCGTCGGCGAGGAGGTTGTAGAGGGTGGTGCCGTGCGGCAGCCAGAAGGCGCTGCCCGGCGCCACCTCGTGGAAGGCGAAGAGGCCCAGGGCGGGCCCGAGCTTGCGGTGGTCCCGCTTCTTCAGCTCCTCGAGCCGGGCCAGGTGGGCGTCGAGCGCCTTGCGGTCGAAGAAGGCGGTGCCGTAGATGCGCTGCAGCATGGCGTTGCGGGCGTCGCCGCGCCAGTAGGCGCCGGCCACGCTCATGAGCTTCACCACGCCGATGCGCCCGGTGCTGGGCCCGTGGGGGCCGAGGCAGAAGTCCACCCAGTCGCCGTGCCGGTAGAGGGTGAGGGTCTTCGCGCCCTTGCGGGCGATGTCGCCGATGATCTCGACCTTGTACTTCTCCCCGAGCCCGTCGAAGAGCGCCACCGCCTCCTCCAGCGACACCTCCTCGCGCACGAAGGGCAGGTCGGCGGCGATGGCCTCGTTGGTGGCCTTCTCGATCGCCTCCAGGTCCTGCGGGGTGAAGGGCTGGTCGCGGGCGAAGTCGTAGTAGAAGCCGTCCTCGATGGACGGGCCGATGGTGACCTGCGTGCCCGGGTAGAGCTTCTGCACCACGCTGGCCATGACGTGGGCGGCGTCGTGGCGGGCCACCTCCAGCGCCTCGGGGCTCCGGGTGGTGACCACCTCCAGCTTCACGTCGCGGTCGAGGGCGCGGGAGAGGTCCACCGGCTCGCCGTCCACCCTGGCGAAGTAGGCCGCCTTGGCCAGCCCCGCGCCGATGGAGCCCTTCACGAAGTCGAGGATCCGGGTGCCGCGCGGCGCCTCCTTGGTGGAGCCGTCCGGCAGGGTCACCTTCACGACGTCGGCCATGTGGCGCTCCAAAGAAGAGAGGCCAGCCGGTGTGCGGGCTGGCCTCGGGAATCCGGGGTGACGCCCCGTGAACTCTGGTAGGCCCGGTCAGGATTGAACTGACGACCCCTACCGTGTCAAGGTAGTGCTCTACCACTGAGCTACGGGCCTGCGAAGCGGTGCCGTTCTATCCGCGCCGGGCCGCCGGTGTCAACGAGCCGGTTCCGCCCGGGCGTGCGCCGCCGCCCGGCAGGTCCGGAAGATGTCCAGCGCGCCGTCGTAGGCCGGGGTCTGGATGTCGAGCAGGCCGACTGCGGTGTGGAAGACGTTGTCGTGGGAGTAGGGCCGGGAGATCAGCCGCCGCACGCACTCGACGTCGAGCCGCTCGGCGGCGCGCAGCTCCGGCGAGAGCCAGGCGATGAAGGGAACCCGGACCTGGTCCTCGGGCGCGATGCGCTTGGGCAGGCCGTGCATGTACCACCCGTCCTCGCCGGTCGACTCGCCGTGGTCCGAGGTGTAGAGGAGCGCGGTCCGGAAGTCGGGCCCGAGGCCCTCCAGCCAGGCGATGGCGTCGTCCAGGATGGCGTCGGTGTAGAGGATGGTGTTGTCGTAGGCGTTGACCACCGCCTCGTGGGTGCAGGACCTGAGCACCGAGCTGTCGCAGTCGGGGAGGAACCTGCGGTAGGCGCCGGAGTAGCGGGCGCCGTAGTCGGGCCCGTGGCTCCCGCGCTGGTGCAGGACGATGAGGCGATCCCCGCCGTCCCGGAGGAGCTGCTCCCGCGAGGGCAGGCGGTCGATGAGGATGCGGTCGCGGTCGGCCCGGTAGTACGAGCCCAGGTTCACCTCGGTCACGCCGCGGGTCACCTCCTGCGCTCCCATGCCGTTCTCGTACCAGGTGACCTGGTAGCCGGCCCGCCGGGCCACCTGGAGGAGGTTGTCGGTCTCCTCGGCGCGCCGGTAGCTGAAGCCGCCCTCTCCGAAGGGCGCGAAGAGGCAGGGGACGGCCTGCGCCGTCGCGGTGGCGCACGCCGAGAAGCGCGTGAAGCTCACCACCCCGCGGCGGGCCAGCCGCGGGTTGGTCTCGCGGGGGTAGCCGTTCAGCGAGAAGCTCCGCGCCCGCGCCGACTCGCCCAGGACGAAGATCACCACGGTCCTCTTGCCGGTCCCGTCGAGCAGGTGGCCGCGGGTGGCCGGGAAGTGGACACCCCGGTCCGCGCCCGCCCCCGCCGTCGCCCCCCCGCCGTTCGCCCGCAGGGCGTCGACCTCCTCGCCCAGGAAGCCGCCCAGGGCGCCGAGGTAGTTGAAGGGCACCACCATGGACTTCAGGCGGTGGTTGGCGGCGTTGTCGGCGAAGGAGTTGAAGAGGAGCTGGTTGGGGAGGTAGAGCGCGCCGGCGACGACCAGCGCTCCGCCGAGCGCCAGCGCCTTCTGGGCCACCTGGCGCCGGAGCGGCGGGTACTCCAGCTCGACCTTGCGGAGCGCCAGGCACGGCAGGAGGCCGAGGACCAGGAAGTGGACGAACCAGGCGGGGGACAGGACGCCGCGGGCCTCGACGAGGTCGGTGCGGAGGACGCTCCGGATGACGAGCGGGCTGAACTCGACGTTCAGGCTCCGGACTGCGGCCGTGGCGGGCGCGGCGGTGAGGAGGAGCAGGTAGGCCGCGGGCTTCGCGACCCACCTCCAGGCGCTGAGGTAGAAGCCGAGGGCGAGCACGACGAACAGCGCCGCGAGGAGGAGCGCCACGTCCCCGAGGCGCGCGGCGCGGAGGCCGCCCATGCTGGCGAGCAGCGCCTGGATGAACGGATAGTTCACCCCCACGAGGAAGAAGAGCGCCATGGCGAGCGCATAGCGGGACGGCGTGGTCCTCCACGTCACCAGCGGGCCCCGCTCTCCCCCGCCGGCACCCCCACGGCCGGTCGCCGGACGGGCCAGACCCGGTTGAAGCCGTAGGCCACCGCGGCGCCCAGCGCCCACCCGGCCACCACGTCGGTCCCCCAGTGCGCCCCGACGTAGATCCGCGACAGGCCCACCAGGAACGCGAACAGCCAGGGCCAGAGCCGTCTCCTCCCCGGCGGCAGGCGCGCGGCCCAGACCGCGAAGGCCGCCGCCGCCGCCGAGTGGCCGCTCGGGAAGGACATGACGCGGAGCGGCTCCATCAGCACCCGGACCCGCTCCGGCCCGAGGATCTCGAGCGGCCGGGGCGCGTCCACGAGCCGCTTCAAGACCTGGGTGAGGCCACCCGCGACCGCCAGCGAGACGAGTCCCCGGAGCGCGCTCCACAGCCGCACGCGCCAGCTGCGGTTCACCATCCAGGAAACGCCCACCAGGAGGGTCGCCACGAACCACCCTTCACCAGCCTTCGTCATCGCCTCCATGAAGAGGTCGAGCGACGAGCAGCCGAGCAGGATCTGCACGATCTCGGTCGAGGAGAGCTTGTCGAGGGCCAGGGGGGGCATGCGCGGTCTTGCCACACGCCCATAGCAGGCTTTTTCGGCAAACGTCAGGGGGATGCCCCAGAATTCGCCAGCCTACATCCCCGCAGGTGGCGCGGCAGGCTTCGCCACCTGACCCCTCGAACGGCCGCCGCCTCCACCGTGCCTCGCCCCTGGGGCCGGTCGCGTCAGGGCTCCGGCGCCGCCTCCCCGCGGACGCCGCCCAGGAAGTACCGGAAGTACTGGACCCAGGAGACCGCCACGCACTGCGCCGCCACCAGGCCGGCGGCGGCGATCCAGGGGGCCATCCGGGCGGCCGGCGCGCCGAAGTCCACCGCCAGCGCCAGCAGCGCGGTGACCGCGAGCCCGAAGGTCGCGTACTTGCCGATCCGGGTCGGCGCCACCGGCACGTAGCGCCCCGCCGCGTAGAGCCAGGCGGCGCCGGCGAGCTGGGCCACGTCGCGGGAGGCGTCCAGCACCGGCAGCCACATCGGCAGCCGCCCCCGCGCCGCCAGGGCGAAGAGGGCGCAGGCCGAGAGCACCTTGTCGGCGATGGGGTCGAGGATGGCGCCGAGCCGGGAGCGCTGGTCGAGCGCCCGCGCCGCCAGCCCGTCGAGGAGGTCGGTGGCCGCGGCCAGGGCGAAGGCGCCCACCGCCCGCGGCACGTCCCCCTTCACGTAGAGCCAGAGGAAGATCGGCGCCAGCGCCAGCCGCAGGCCGGTGAGGAGGTTGGGGATGGTGAGGACGGCCCCCACCGGTCCATCCTACCGCGACGCGTCGCGCTCGCGGTTCCAGGCCTCGAAGTCGTCGGCGCGGGCCGGGACCAGCGCGAAGGCGGTGGGCTCGCCGGGGCGGCCGTCGGCCCCCACGCGGATCTCCATCATCGCGCCCACCAGCCGCTCCCACTGCTCCCGGGTCACCTCGGACGGGCCCGGCACCAGGACGCGCCGCTTCCCGCCCGGGCCCGCGGCCGGAGGGGTGCCGGCCCGGCCCTCGACGGCGCCCGGCGCCCCGCCCGGCGCCCGGTGGGCGGGGCGCGGGATGGGGCCGCCCCCCGCCACCGCCACCGCGCCGGCGTAGACCTTCACCACCACCGAGCGGTCGGCCTTCGCGTCCACGCGGAAGGTGGTCCCCCGCACGCCGGCCACCGCGTTGGCGGTCTGCACCTCGAACTTCGCCTCGCCGCCCTCCGCCTTCGCGACCTTGGCCCAGACCTCGCCCACCAGCAGCCGCGCCGCGACGCGGCGGTCGTCGAGCGAGCCGCCGAAGATCGCGGCGCCGAGCCGGAGCCGGGAGAGCGGCCCGACCCGGAGCACGCTCTGGTCTCGCAGGGTGATCTCCAGCCGGGTGCGCTTCCGGGTCTCGACGGTGTCGCCCACCTCGACGGCGC
>JAKAEO010000131.1 GCA_021818285.1 Myxococcales bacterium | reverse complement strand
CGGCCACCTCACCGAGGCGGCGGCGCGCCAGCGGGCCCTGGCGGCGGCGCGCCCGGCGCCGGGCGGCCGGCCCGGCAGCGAGCCGGTCCCGCGGGCGGAGCTCGACGCCGCGGTGCAGCAGCTCACCGAGGGCATCGGGAGCGTGCTCGCCGGCGACACCCTGGGCGGGAGCCGGACGCTGCGCGACCTCGCCGGCGAGTCCCAGGCGAACCTCTCCCTGCGCTGGGTGGCGCTGCACTGGAGCGCCCGCGCCGCCCTGGGGAGCGACGGGCTGGCGGCGGCCCGGCAGCACGTCAAGGACGCCCTGGCGGTGTCGCGCCAGCTCGACGTCGAGGCCCGGGCGGTGAGCCAGCTGGTGGCCGCCGAGCTGCTGGCGCGGGCCGGCGACCACTCCACGGCGCTCACCTGGCTCGCCGAGTCGCGCTCCCGCTTCGAGCGCATCTCCGACCGATGGGGGCTGGGCCAGGCCTGGCTGGCGGAGGCCCGGGTCCGGGCGGCGGCGACGCCCGAGGACGGCGGCGACGCCGAGGCCGCCTGCGGCGAGGCGGCGCGGCGCGCCTGGGAGGCCGACCCGGCCTGGGACGGGCCGCCCATCTTCCTGGCGGGGCGCGCCCTGATGCGCGGCGACACGTCCGCCGCCGAGGCCACCCTGGCGGAGGTGCGGACGCCCGCCGCCGACCGGTTCCGGCAGCTGGCCGACGCGGTGCGCCGCCGGGCGGTGAGCCAGGCCGACGCCAGCGATTTCCTGCGGGTGCACCACGCGCCCCCGACCGCGCAGGCCATCCGCGTGCTGGAGCGGATCGTCGCCGGCTCGCCGCGCTTCCACCAGGCGCAGGAGGCGCTGGCCTGGATGCTCCTCAAGCTGGGCCGGTACGACGAGGCCTGCGACCTGTTCACCGGCCTGATGGCCCAGTCGCTCGGCGCCGGCGACCGGGCCCTGGCGATGCTGGGGCTGTCCTGCATCGCCAACGCCCGGCGCACCGCCGAGGAGGCGAGGCCGGCCGCCCCCGCCGGGCGGCCGCAGGACGGGGCGCCGGCCGGCGGCGATCCCGGCGCCAGCGGCGCCCTGGGGCGCCCGGCGGGCCGGACCTCCGACTCCTCGCTGCTGCCGCGCAACGTGCAGATGGGCGGCGTGGACGCGGTCTTCTCCGGGCGGCTGGCGGTGTTCTCGCTGCCCGACCTCCTCGAGTTCCTGCGCAGCGCGCGCCGCACCGGGCTGCTGGTGTTCAGCTCGGCGGCGGGCATGGCCTCGATGCGGTTCCGGGAGGGGTGGATCTCCGGCGCCGCCTGCCCGGGCGCGCCCGGCGTGGGGGAGCTGCTGGTCCGCGCCGGGAAGCTGTCGGCCGAGGCGCTGGGCACGGTGAGCGCCGACCCCTTCGCCGACCAGCCGGACGTCGCCGTGGCCGAGCTGCTGGTCCGCCGCGGGCTGGTGGACGCCGCCTCGGTGCAGGAGGCGCTGCGCCAGCTCATCGGCCTGGCCCTGCGCGAGCTGCTGACCTGGAAGGACGGGGAGTTCGCCTTCTCCCGCGAGAGCGAGGGGCCGGCCGCCGCCGCCGGGCTCCCGGTCGAGGTGGACGCGCAGACGCTGCTGCTCAACCTCTTCAAGGAGATGGACGAGGCCTCGCGCGACGCGGCGCCCGCCGGCGCCCACGCCTGACGCCACGCCCCGATGAGCCCCACCTCCTCCATCTCCACGCCGCGCGCGCCCGAGACGGCGGACCTCACCCGGCTCGCCGGGACCAAGCTCGGCAACTACCGGCTGGAGCGGCTGATCGGCCGCGGGCGCATGGGGGTGGTGTACCTGGCCACCGACGAGGCGCTGCTGCGCCCCACCGCCGTCAAGGTGCTGGCCTGGAGCGTGGCCGAGGCGCGCGGCAACGACCCGGTGCAGTGGTTCCTGGCCGAGGCGAGGCTGGTGGCGCGCATCAACGACCCGCGGGTGGTCCAGATCTACGGGGCGGCCCGCCACGGGGACTACTGCTACATCGCCATGGAGTACGTGCCGGGCGCCTCGGCGGAGGCGATGCTGGCCCGCGGCGAGCCGCCGCCGCCGGCGGCCGCCACCGACATCCTGCTCCAGGCCGCCTCGGCGCTCCACGCCGCCCACCGTTCCGGCGTCGTCCACCGCGACGTGAAGCCGGCCAACCTGCTGGTCGACCCCTCCGGCCTCACCAAGCTGGGCGACTTCGGGATGGCGCTCGGCGCCGCCGGCGTCGCCGACGCCCGGGCCCGGGTGGGGACCCCGCTCTACACCGCGCCCGAGGTCTGGCGCGGCGGCGGCGCCAGCGCGGCCTCCGACATCTACGCGCTGGGCGCGACCTACTACCACCTGCTGGTCGGGCGGCCGCCCTACGCCGGGGCCGACGTCGCGGCGGTGGAGCAGGCGCACCTGCGCGCCCCCGTCCCCGACCCGCGCCAGCACGCGCCCGCGCTGCCGGCCTCCTGCGCGGCGCTGATCCGCCGCGCGATGGCGAAGGCGCCGCAGGACCGGCACCCGTCGGCCCAGGAGCTGATGTGGGACGCGCGGCGCGTCCTGCTCGACCTGGCGGCGGCCGACGGCGCCTCCTCGCCCACCGTGCCCCGCGGCGCCCGGGCCGCGGAGCCCGCCGCCCACCCGGCGGCGCCGCCGGCGCCCGGGCCGCTGGCCGAGGTCATGGGCTTCGCGCGCCGCGCCTTCGGCGAGGTGGACCCCGCCGACGTCCCGTGGCAGGGCGATCCCCATGCCGCCGCTCGCCGCGGGCTGCTCGCCGCGATCGAGGAGGAGGGCGGCGCGGTGATCACCGTGACCGGGGGCCCGGGGAGCGGCCGCTCGGTGCTCTGCCGGCGCGTGGCCGCCGAGCTGTCGCCGGCGCGCCTGGTGCTCTACCTGGACCTGCGCGCCGAGCGGGGCGAGCGGACCTTGCTGCAGCGGCTCTGCCGCGCCGCCGGGGCCCCCGAGGAGGGCGGCGAGGCGCTCGACGGGCTGCTGCGGCGGCTCGGCGAGGAGCGCCGCCAGCACCGCCCCACCCCGCTGCTGGTGCTCGACGGCGTGCGGGTGCCGCACCCCTCGACCGGAGGGCTCGCCGCGGTGGTCTCCGCCGGGATCTGGTCGCGCTCCTTCCGGCTGGTGCTGAGCGGGGAGCGGGGGCTGGCCGCGGCCCTCGCCGCCTCCGGCGCGGACTTCCGCGACGAGCGGGTGGCCGAGCTGGAGCTGCCGGCGCTGGACCCGGATCAGGTGGGGGACTACGTGCGCGCCTGGCTCCGCTGGTCCCGGGCGCCGGGCGCGCCCGCGGTGATCCTCTCGCCGGACGCGATCCGCCTGCTGGCCTGGCGCTCCGGGGGGATCCCGGAGCGGGTGAACGTCCTCGCCGAGAACATGCTGCTGCTGGCCGCCGCCCACGGCGAGCGGATCCTCTCCAGCTGGCACGCCTGGACGGCGTCGGACCGGGAGCGGTGGGCCGGGACGCGGCCGCTGGCGCGGCTGCCCCGGCGCGCCGGCGCCTGGCCCACGGTCGAGGCCCGGGAGGCCATCGACGCCTGCCGCCGGGCGGCGGGGCTGCCGCCCTGGCCCGGGGGGGCGCCGGCATGAGGCGGATCGACCACCGAGCGGGGAGCCGGGCGCCGGCGCCCCGGGGAGCGCGCATGGGACCCTGCGGAAGCCGACGGCTGGAGGAGGAGCGTCCATGTCCGACCTGGCGCTGATCGCGAAGCTCCCGGACGTGAAGAGCGTCGTGCTCGGCGACCTGGGGGGCGCCTTCCTGGAGGCGATCCAGGAGCCGGACGGCGAGACGGTGGCCGCGGTGATGGGCTTCGTGGCCACCCACCTGGTGGAGGCCGGCGGCCAGCTCGGGCTGGGCGCCCTGCGCACCGTCTCGGTCGCCGGGCCGGCCCGGGGCTGCCTGGTGGCGGTGCGGGCCGGGTCGGTGCTCACCGCCACCGTCGAGCCCTCGCGCTCGCTGGGGGCGGTGGAGAAGGCGGTGGAGACCTCGCTGAAGGGATGGGACTGACATGGACGGCATCCTCCAAGGGCTCCTCGATCTCGCCGGCGTCAACGCGGCGTTGGTGTTCGACGGCGGCGGGCAGCTGGTGGCGCAGCGCGGGCGCGCCGTCTACGACCGCGCCCTGTGCGAGCAGGTCGGCGCCGTGCTGGCCCGGGCGGTGGACTCCGCCCAGCTCCAGCACCCGGACTGGGAGTCGATCACCGCGCAGTTCGCCGACGGCAAGCTGCTGCTGCGCAACCTGGGCGCCCCGCCCGGCGGGCAGGGCCACGTGCTGGCGGTGGTCGCCGACCCGACGCTGAACCCGTCGTTCGCCACCGTGGCCATCCGGGTGGCCGCCAACAAGCTGCACAAGGCCCTGGAGCACCCGGGGGCGGCCTCGGCCGGCGCCTCCTCGGCGCCGGCGGCGGGGTCGTCCGCGCCGCCGGCGGCGGTCTCCGGCTCGAGCCCGGGGACCGGCTCCCGCCCGGTGCTCGCCAACTCCGGGCTGAGCTGGTCGAAGAGCTCCTCGGTGGCGCTCTCCGGGATCACCGTGGCCGACCCGGCCAGCGGCTCCTGGCTGGCGCGCTGCACCAAGGAGCTGGCGCGCTTCGTCGGGCCGATGGCCAAGGTCTACGTGGAGGAGGCGGTGCGCCGGGTGGCGCCGGACGCGCCCTTCTCGATGGCGTCCGCCAAGGCGCTGACGCTCGACCTGGGGGGGCAGATCGAGGACCGGAAGGATCGGGTGAAGTTCCTGGAAGCGGTGGGCAGCGGAAACTAGCGGTCGTGGAGGTCTACGGATGTCCCTGGCAACTGCGGTCCGGAGCAGGCTCAGCGCGAAGATCTCGCTGACCCTCGCCGTCCTGCTGCTGGCGCTCACCGCGCTGGCGGCCTTCGTCATCGTCACGCACCAGACGCGGCAGATGGAGGAGTTGACGCTGGAGAAGGCCCGCGTCGCCGCCTCCATCGGGGCGCGGCAGTACGGCGACGTCTTCGACGACGCCATCGACAGCAGCCTGCTCTCGGTGAACGACGTGTTCGACCGGAGCTACGTGCCGATCAAGGGGTACGCCTGGGGGGCGAACCCCAAGTACCACACCCGCTACGACAGCCTGACCGACCGGTCGATGCTGGTGTTCCAGGACAAGTTCCTCGAGTACGAGGACTTCGTCTACGCGGTGGGCGTGGACGAGAACGGCTACCTGCCGACGCACAACACCCGCTTCCAGCACCCCATGACCGGCGTGCCGGAGAAGGACCTGGCCGGCAACCGCACCAAGCGGATCTTCGCCGACCCGGTCGGCCTGGCGGCGGCGCGCAACCTCGAGCCCTCGCTCCTCCAGGTCTACAAGCGCGACACCGGCGAGACGATGTGGGACGTCTCCTCCCCCATCTTCGTGAAGGGGAAGAAGTGGGGCGCCTTCCGCGTGGGCGTGTCGATGGAGCGGATCGACGCGCGCAAGAGGACGCTGCTGCTCTCGCTGGTGGCGATCTTCGGGGCCTTCGCCCTGGTGACGGTGGTGGTCATCTTCTTCGTCGTCCAGCGGGCCATGCGACCGGTGGGCGCGCTCACCCGCGCGGCCGAGGGCATCAGCATGGGGGACGGGCTCGACACGCCCATCCGCTCCGAGTCGGTGGACGAGATCGGCCAGCTCACCAAGGCGGTGGAGCGCCTGCGGGTGAGCATGAAGGCGGCGATGAGCCGCCTGGGAGGTGCCTCGTGATCGCGAAGGTGACGAAGAACCCGATGGGCGGGGCGCGCCGGACCGTGGCCCTCGCCCTCCTCGCCGCCGCCTGCCTGGCGCCGGCGGCGGCGGCGGCCCAGGCCCGCCCCGCTCCCTCCCCGGACGGCCTCCCGCCCCAGGAGCGCGAGATGCTGGCGCTGGCGCAGGAGTTCAGCCGCCGCTGCTCCGAGGCGATGGAGAAGTGGATCGCCAACAAGGAGGTGACCGAGGACCAGCTCTTCGCGGCCCTCTACTACCCGGTGGCCAAGACCGATCCGCCCAAGTTCACCACCGACTGGGACCGCCTCTCGGACCGCGACATCCAGGGCATCGAGGAGAGCGTGATGTCCCGGTCGGCCTCGCTGATCTTCGCCGTGCTGGTGGACCGGAACGGCTACCTGCCGACCCACGACCTGCGCTACTCGCAGCCGCTCACCGGGAACCTCGCCAACGACCTGGTGAACAACCGCACCAAGCGCATCTTCAACGACCGGACCGGCCTGGCCGCGGCCCGGAGCACCGCGCCCTTCCTGGTCCAGCGCTACATGCGGGACACCGGCGAGACCATGGCCGACCTGTCGGTGCCGGTGATGGTCCGCGGCATCCACTGGGGCGCGGTGCGCCTCGGCTTCCGGGCCGTCGACGCGCGGTAGCGGGTGGGGAGGCCGCGCCCGGGCGTGCGCGGACGCTCCGCGCGCGCCCGGCCGCGGAGGGCGCGGTATGCTCGCGCCCGGTGACGAGCGCCGGAGATCCAGGCAAGGAGAGCGCCGCCCGGCGGCGCATGCGGGCCATCCGCAACCTCGGGATCATGGCCCACATCGACGCCGGCAAGACCACCCTCACCGAGCGGCTGCTCTTCGTCGCCGGCCGGACCCACAGGATGGGCGAGGTCCACGAGGGGCAGGCGGTGATGGACTGGATGGCGCTCGAGAAGGAGCGGGGCATCACCATCACCTCGGCGGTCACCAGCCTGGCCTGGCGCGGCCAGGAGCTGCACCTGGTGGACACCCCGGGCCACGTGGACTTCACCATCGAGGTGGAGCGCAGCCTGCGCGTCCTCGACGGCGCGGTGGCGGTGTTCGACGCCGCCCACGGGGTCGAGCCGCAGGGCGAGGCGGTGTGGCGCCAGGCCGACCGCTACCGGGTCCCGCGCATCGCCTTCGCCAACAAGATGGACCGGGTCGGGGCCGACCTCGGCGCCACCCTGGCCTCGCTGCGGCGCCACTTCCCCGGCCACGCCGTGGCCGCGGTCCACCACCCCATCGGCGCCGAGGCCGCCTTCGCCGGCTTCGAGGACCTGGTGGCCCGCCGCGCCGTCCGCTTCGACGATCCCGGCGATCCCCGCGCCTTCGCCGCCACGCCCGGCCTCTCGCCGGCCGGCGAGGCGGCGCGGCGGGCGCTGCTGGAGACCCTGGCCGACGTGGACGACGCCGCGCTGGCGGCGGCGCTGGACGGGCGCGACCTCCCCGAGGCGGAGCTGCGGGCCGCCGTCCGCCGCGCCACCCTCTCCGGCCGCTTCACGCCGCTGCTCTGCGGCTCGGCGCTGCACAACAAGGGGATCCCCCAGCTCCTCGACGCGGTCTGCGACTGGCTCCCCTCCCCGCTCGACGTGGCCCCGCCGGCGGGCGCCGCCCCCGGCGGCGGCCCCCCCGTCACCCGCGCCGCCGAGGAGGAGGGGCCGCTGCTGGCGCTGGCCTTCAAGGTGTCGCTCCTCGACGAGAAGCGGCGCCACGTCTTCCTCCGGATCTACGCCGGCCGGCTCGCCGAGGGGGAGGAGGTCTGGAACGCCAGCCGCGGGAGGGCGGAGCGCGTCTCCCGGATCCTGCTCATGCACGCCGCGCAGAAGACCCGCGTCCCGGCCGCCGCCGCCGGGCAGATCGTGGCGGTGATGGGGCTGAAGGAGACGCGCACCGGCGACACCCTCTCCGACCGGGCCCACCCGATGGTGCTCGAGCCCATCGGCGGGTACGAGCCGGTGATCTCGCAGTCCATCGAGACCGCCACCCTGGCGGAGCGGGAGCCGCTGCAGGAGGCCCTGGCCCGGATCGCCGACGAGGACCCCACCTTCCGGTCCGGGGAGGACCGGGACACCGGCCAGCTGGTGATCTCCGGCATGGGCGAGCTGCACCTGGAGGTGGTGGCGGAGCGGCTGCGGCGCGAGTTCGGCCTGGCGGTGCGCACCGGGCGACCCCAGGTGCTGCTGCGCGAGACCGTCACCGCCCCGGCCGTGGCCGAGAGCACCTTCGAGCGGAAGCTGGAGGAGGAGGAGATCTTCGCGCAGGTGGCGGTCCGGGTGGCGCCGCTGCCGCGCGGCGCCGGTCTCCGCTTCGCCCTGGCCCCCGAGGTGGCGGCGCGACCCTTCCTGCGCGAGGAGGTGCGGCGCCTGCTCGAGGAGGGGGCGCGGGAGGCGGCCGAGGGGGGCGCGCTGGAGGGCCACCCGCTGCAGGACCTGGAGGTCACCGTCACCGGCCTGGCCTGGCGCGAGGGGGCCTCGAAGCCCTTCGCCTACAAGGTGGCGGCGGCCGACGCCGTCCGGCGGGCGGCGGCCCGCGCCGCCCCGGTGCTGCTCGAGCCGGTGGCCCGGGTGGAGGTGGTGGCGCCCACCGAGCGGCTCGGCGAGGTCATCGGCAGCCTGGACCGGCGGCGCGGCGCGGTGCTGGACGTGGCCGACCGCGGGGCCGGCGCCAAGGTCGTCTCCGCCGAGGCGCCGCTGCGCGCCCTGTTCGGCTACGCCACCGAGCTGCGCTCCCTCAGCCAGGGGCGCGCCCAGTTCACCATGCGCTTCGACCGCTTCGACGCCGCGCGCTGACCCGGTCAGGCCCGCGGCGCGCCGCCGGGACCCGGCGGGGACTCAGCGGCCGCGCTCGCCGCCCGCCGACGCGGTCCGGTCGCCCCCGGCCCGCTTCGCCGAGACCAGGGCGGCGTCGGCGCGGCGCAGCAGCGCCTCCAGGTCGGCGTCCCGCCCGGTGAGCGGCGCCATCCCGATGCTCACGGTGAAGCGGATCGCCTCGCCGCCGCCCGCCGGGAAGATGCCGTCCTCGGCGACGGTGGTGCGGGCGCGCTCGGCCGCGGCCCGCGCGCCCGCCTCCTCGGTGTCGGGCATGACCACCCCGAGCGCGTCGTCCCCGAGCCGGCCCACCACGTCGGTGGTCCGGAGCGCCTCGCGCAGCCGCGACGCCACCGAGCGGAGCACCTCGTCGCCGGTGCCCATGTCGAAGCGCTCGTTCACGGCGCGCAGGCGGTCCACGTCCAGCACCAGCACCGCGAGGGGCCGGCCGCCGCGCCGGGCCAGCGCCACCAGCTGCTGCCCCTGGCGGACCAGCTCGGCCCGGGTGGCGAGGCCGGTGAGCCGGTCCAGCCGTCCCAGCCGCTCGCAGTCGGCGACCGCCAGCCGCAGGCGGGAGCGGAGCTGGTCGCGGTGGCCGAGGGCCGCCCAGGCGGCGGCCACCACCGCGCCGGCGGCCAGCGCCCACGGCCCGGCGCGGAGGCCGGGCGCGGCCCCGGCGAGCGC
>JAKAEO010000130.1 GCA_021818285.1 Myxococcales bacterium | reverse complement strand
CGCACGGCGCGCCGCGCCGCCGCCACCGCCCGCTCGTGCGCCTCCAGGGCGTGGAGCCCGACGCAGGCCTCGGCCACCGGCCCGGGCCCGCCCGGCGCCTGGAGGGCGCGGCCCACGGCGCTGTCGGCGGCGTAGGCCTCGAGCAGCACGTCGGCGAGCGCCCCGAGGACCTCCTGGCGCTCGGCGATGCCGGGCCCCAGCGCCTCCACCGCCGCCTGCAGGGCGACGCCGGCGAGCAGCTTGTTCGCCTCGGCCAGGCGCCGCTCGCGGGCCAGCGGGCCGGGCGGGGGCGGCGGCGGCCCGCCCTCCTGGACGGCGCGCGCGGCGGCGGCGGCCAGTTCCAGGAACGGGAACTGGCCCTTCATGGCCCGGCGCAGCAGCGTCCCCGGCACCAGCATGCGGTTGATCTCGTTGGTGCCCTCGTAGATCCGGTTCACCCGCATGTCGCGCCAGATCCGCTCGATGGCGTAGTCCTCGACGAAGCCGTACCCGCCGTGGATCTGCAGCGCCTCGTCGGCCACCGCCTGCAGCGCCTCCGAGCCCCAGACCTTGAGGATCGAGGCCTCCGGCGCCAGCTCCTCGGCCGCCTCCACCTGCGCGGCGGCGTGGGCCGGCGTGCCCCGGGCGGCGCCCGCGGCGGCCACCCGCTCGTCGATCATCCCGGCGGTCCGGTAGGACATGGCCTCGCCGGCGTAGACCAGCGCCGCCATCCGCGCCAGCTTCTCCCGGATCAGCCCGAAGTGGGCGATCACCTGCCCGAAGGCCTTGCGCTCGCGGGCGTACTGCACCGCCAGCTGCACCACCTGGCGGGCGCCGGCCACGCAGCCGGCCCCGAGCTTGAGCCGGCCGACGTTCAGGACGTTGAAGGCGATGCGGTGCCCCTTGCCGGCCTCGCCCAGCAGGTTCCCCACCGGGATGCGGGCCCCCTCGAAGACCAGCGGGCAGGTGGAGCTGCCCCGCAGCCCCATCTTCCGCTCCTCGCGGCCCACCGTGAACCCCGGCGTGCCCCGCTCCACGGCGAAGGCGCTGAAGCGCTCGCCGTCGATCTTGGCGAAGACCACGAAGAGGTCGGCGAAGCCCGCGTTGGTGATCCACTGCTTGCCGCCGTCGAGGATCCACTGCGTCCCGTCGGGCGAGAGGGTCGCCCGGGTCCGCGCCGAGAGGGCGTCGGAGCCGGAGCCGGCCTCGGTGAGGGCATAGGCGGCCACCTTCTCGCCGCGGGCCAGCGCCGGGAGCCAGCGCCGCTTCTGCTCGTCGGTGCCGAACCAGGCGAAGGGCAGCGTCCCCACGCCGGAGTGGACGCCCCAGGTCACCGTCCAGGAGCCGCTGCGGGCCATGGCCTCGGTCACCAGCAGGCTGGGGAGCGCGTCCAGCCCGGTCCCGCCGTAGGCCTCGGGCGTCTCCATGCCCAGCAGCCCCAGCTCGCCGGCCTCCCGCAGCAGCCGGCGCAGCAGCTCCGGGTCCTTCTCCTCGATGCGGTCGGCGTTGGCGAGGACGCGCTCCACCGCGAACTTGTCGGCGGCGCGCCGCAGCGCCCGCTCCGTCTCGTCGAGCCCCTCGGGGGTCCGCACCGGCCGGGAGCCGGCGGGCGCCAGCAGGAAGCCGCCCCCCGTGGGAGGAGGCGCGGTCTCGTCGGGTCGCGTCGGCATGCCAGGTCTCCGGGGACGGCGCGTCGGGCGGCAGGAACGATGGTCGGTGGGCCGGCGGGCGTCAAGCGCGGCGTGGCCAGCCCGGCTCGGGCGCGCCTCCGGGGATTGCGCTATCCTGCAACCTCGGAACGTCTCCGCGGCGGGGAGCGCGGGGGCGCCCCAGGACCGACGGAGGCCGCCATGGTGACCGAGGAGACGCGGGCCGGAGAGCGGGAAGAGGAGCCCCTGGAGGGCGACGAGCCCGAGCCCACCGTGGGGCGCGGGACCGACGTCGGCCGCCAGTTCCTGGAGACCCGGATCCGGGACCTGAAGCCCCGGACCGCGGTGACCGTCCCGGAGGACGCCACCGTGGCGAAGGTCGTCGAGATCATGCGCCGCAGGAAGGTGGGGGCGGTGATGGTGGTCTCGAAGCGGCGGCCGAAGCGGCTGGTGGGGCTCTTCTCGGAGCGCGACCTCCTCAACCGCACGCTGTCGGTGCGCGGCTACGGCCGCCTGGCGGTGTCCAGGGTGATGACCCGCGATCCGCAGGCCCTGCGCCCCCGGGACAGCTGCGCCTACGCCCTGAACAAGATGAGCGTGGGGCGGTTCCGCCACATCCCGCTGGTGGACGAGAACCACGTCCCGGTGGGGATGCTCTCGATCCGCGACGTCATCGACTTCCTGGTGGAGCTCATCCCCGAGGAGATCAACAACCTCCCGCCGGAGCCGCAGTACCAGTTCGTGAAGACGCCGGAAGGCGGCTAGCTCGCGGGAGGGCGCGACGCCCCGGGCGGGAGGCGGGAGGCGGGAGGCGGCCTCAGGCCGCCTCGCTCACCCCGTGGCACTTCTTGTACTTCTTGCCCGAGCCGCACGGGCAGGGGTCGTTGCGCCCCACCTTGGGCACCGAGCGCACCACCGTCGCCTGCGCCTTGGGCTTGGCCTCGCCGCCGCCCTCGCCGCCCGCCCCCTCGGCGTGGCTCTCGATGACGGCCCGCATGGCCTTGCGCTGCAGCGCCAGCCGCTTCTGCTCCAGCTCGGCGGCGCTCTCCTGGCGCTGGATCTGCAGCCGCAGCAGGTTGCCGATGACCGCGCTCTTCACGCGCCAGGTCATCTGCATGAACATCTCGTACCCTTCCTTCTTGTACTCCTGCTTCGGGTCCTTCTGGCCGTAGCTGCGCAGGCCGATGCCCTGGCGCAGGTGGTCCATCGCCAGCAGGTGGTCCTTCCAGAGCTGGTCGATGGCCTGGAGGTAGACGTACTGCTCGTAGCGGCGCAGGGCCGGGACGCCGTCGGGGTCGGTGCCCAGCTCCTTCTCCTTGGCCAGGTAGGCCTTCTCCACCACGTTGTAGACCTGCTCCTCGATGGCGCGGCGCGCGTCGCCGGATCGGCCGCCCGGCGGGGCGAAGGTCATGGAGAGGCCGAACTGATCCTTCACCAGCGCCGCCAGCGCCTCCAGGTCCCACTTCGCCTGGCCCGCGCCCTCCGGGCAGGTGGAGGCCACCATGTCCACCACCAGGTCCTCGATGGTGTCGAGGACGTGCTCGCGCGCGTCCGCCCAGGTCCAGACCTTCTCGCGGCGGGTCTTCTTGCGGGTCTTGGGGTCCTCGTCGAACTCCACCACCGGGATCCCCGCCCCGAAGCCCAGCACCATGCGCCGCAGCCGGTAGATGGAGCGGCGCTGCTGGTTCATCACGTCGTCGTACTCGAGCAGGTTCTTGCGGATGTCGAAGTTGTGGGCCTCGACCTTCTTCTGCGCCCCGGCGATGGACCTGGTGAGGTAGCGGTGCTCGATCTGCTCCCCCTCCTCCATCCCCAGGAACTCCATCATCTTGGCGATGCGGTCGGAGGCGAAGATCCGCATCAGGTCGTCTTCCAGCGACAGGTAGAAGATCGACGACCCCGGGTCTCCCTGGCGGCCGGCGCGGCCGCGCAGCTGGTTGTCGATGCGGCGCGACTCGTGGCGCTCGGTGCCGACGATGTGCAGGCCGCCCAGCCCGACCACCTCGCCGTGCTCGGCCGCGGTCTGGAGCTTCAGGGCCGCGGTCCGCTCCTCCAGCGCCTTCCCCCAGGCCTCCCGGCGCTCCTCGAAGGCCTCGACCTCCTCGCCCTCCATGGGCTCGTCGGGCTCGGGCCCCACCTCGTGCTTCGCCATCATCTCCGGGTTGCCGCCGAGGAGGATGTCGGTGCCGCGGCCGGCCATGTTGGTGGAGATGGTGACCGAGCCCTTGCGGCCGGCCTGGGCGACGATCTCCGCCTCGCGGCCGTGGTGCTTCGCGTTGAGGACGTTGTGGGGGACGCCGCGGCGCTTCAGCAGCGAGCTCACCACCTCGCTCTTGGCCACCGAGACCGTGCCCACCAGCACCGGCTGCCCCTTCTTGTGGCGCCCCTCGATCTCGGCGCAGAGGGCGTCGAACTTCTCCCGCTCGGTCTTGTAGACCACGTCCTCGGCGTCCTTGCGGATGTTCACCTGGTTGGTGGGGATGACGTCGACGTCGAGGTTGTAGATCTTGGCGAACTCCTCCGCCTCGGTGTCGGCCGTGCCGGTCATGCCGGCCAGCTTCGAGTACATGCGGAAGTAGTTCTGGAACGAGATGGTGGCCAGGGTCTGGTTCTCGTTCTCGATCTTCACGCCCTCCTTGGCCTCGATGGCCTGGTGGAGGCCGTCCGACCAGCGGCGGCCGGGCATGAGCCGCCCGGTGAACTCGTCGACGATGACGACCTCGCCCTCCTTCACCACGTAGTCCACCTCGTTGCGGTACAGGTGGTGGGCGCGCAGCGCCTGCTCCACGTGGTGGAGCGTCTCGATCTGGTCGGGGTCGTAGAGGTTCCCGACCGCGAGCTTCTTCTCCATCTTGCCGATGCCCTGGTCGGTCATCACCACCGTCTTGGTCTTCTCGTCGACGGTGAAGTCCTGGTCGCGGATCATCGAGGGGATGACCTGGTTCACCAGGTAGTACTTGTCGGTGGACTCGTCGGAGGGGCCGGAGATGATGAGCGGCGTGCGGGCCTCGTCGATGAGGATCGAGTCCACCTCGTCGACGATGGCGTAGTGCAGCTCCCGCTGCACGTAGTCCTGCAGCCGGAACTTCATGTTGTCGCGCAGGTAGTCGAAGCCGAACTCGTTGTTCTGGCCGTAGGTGATGTCCCGGCCGTAGTTGTCCTGGCGTTCCTGGTCGGTGAGGCCGTGGACCACGCAGCCCACCGCCAGGCCGGCGAAGCGGTGCAGCCGCCCCATCCACTCGGCGTCGCGCCGCGCCAGGTAGTCGTTCACCGTGACCACGTGCACGCCGCGCCCGGCCAGCGCGTTCAGGTAGCAGGGCAGCGTCGCCACCAGCGTCTTGCCCTCGCCGGTCTTCATCTCGGCGATCTTCCCCTCGTGCAGCACCATGCCGCCGATGAGCTGGACGTCGAAGTGGCGCATGCCCAGGGTGCGCACCCCGGCCTCGCGCACCAGGGCGAAGGCCTCGGGCAGGAGCTGCTCCAGCGGCCGGCCGTTGGCCACCTCCTGCTTCCACTTCGCGGTGAGGGCCGGGAACTCGCCGTCCTGCATCGCCCGGAACCGCGGCTCCAGCTCGTTCACCCGCGCCACCACCGGGCGGATGCGGCGCAGCTCGCGCTCGTTCTTCGTGCCGAGGACGACCTTCAGGACCTGGTTCAGCATCCACGCTTCCTTCCGAAATGGGACGGCTCCGGGAGCGGTGCCGCCGGCGCGCCCGCGAGGGGGGCGCCGGGCGGGCAGTCCCGGGGCGGGGACGTCCCCCGGGCCTCTGGATAACGCACCGGCGGGGGAATGCAAACACCGGGGGCCGTCGGGACGCCGGCCGGCGGCGATCCGGCTACTCCAGGATGAACTTCCTCGGGTTTTCGGGGACGCCGTTCACCCGCACCTCGTAGTGCAGGTGCGGCCCGGTGGACTTGCCGGTGTTGCCCACCAGGGCGATCCGGGTGCCGCGCTTCACGCGCTGCCCGAGGGCCACCAGGATCTGCGACAGGTGGCCGTACCGGGTCTTCACGCCGTAGCCGTGGTCGATGACCAGCACGTTCCCGTAGCCGTTCTCCCAGCCCCGGAACACCACCGTGCCGTCGGAGGGGGCGACCACCGGCTGGCCGACGGCCGTGGCCACGTCCAGCCCCTCGTGCATCCGGCGCTCGGCGTCCACCGGGTCGAGCCGCACCCCGAAGTCGCTGGTGAGCCAGCCGTGGGTGGGCCAGATCGAAGGGGTGGTGGCGAGCAGCGACTGCCGGTCGTCGAAGTACTCCTGCAGCTCCCGCAGGCTGCGCTCCTGGCGCTGGGCCTCGCCGAGGAGCGAGCCCAGGCGGCCGGGGAGCGCCTCGAGGTTCTCCTGCCCGGCCGGCGCGGGGCCGGTGGCCGGCTGATCGGGCATGGCGACGGGGCCCATGGCCAGGCCGCGCTCCGGATCCTCGTGCCGCCCCACGGCGCTGCGCAGCTTCTGGTCGTAGCGCTCGACCCGGTCCACCGTCGCGGCGATGGTCGCGAGCCGGCCCTTGGCGTCGGCCATGAGCCTGCGCAGCTCGGCGTTCTCGGCGCGGAGCTCGCGGTTCTCGGGCCCCTCCGGCAGCAGGCTGAGGTAGTGGACGAAGGTCGCCAGGACCAGGAGCCCCGCGGCGGCCAGCGTCCCGCCCCCCTGCAGGAGGAGGCGGCGGGGCAGGTGGAACCGGCGCACCGGCTCGGCGTGCTGCCCCACGACCAGGACGGTCAGCTGTCGCGTCTTTCTCGGCATCGGCTCCGCGCGGCCGGACCGTCACGCCGGAGGGAGCGCCCGGGACGGGCCCTCCGACCGTGCTGGTGCCAGCGGCAGTCCCTCGCGTACCAGACACGGGCGACGGCGTCAAACAATAACGTGCCATTCCGGGATGTTGCACACCCACACCGCCTCCTGGCCACTCCTTTGACCGGGCCCTCCTGCGGCCCGACAATCGGCTCGTGCGACCTGCCCTCCGCCCGGCGGCCCGCGGCCACGCCGGCGAGGCGCTGCTCGCCGCGCTGCTGCTCGCCCACGCGGCCGGCTGCGGAGGGCGATCGGCGGTCCGCCCGGACGGGCCCGTGACGTCCGGCCGCATGCCCGGCTCCCCGGGAATCCGGGGCCCGGCCCCCCCCTCGCGGCCCGAGACGCCGCCGCGCGGGCAACCCGAGCCCCAGCCTCCCCCGCCGCCCCCGGGCCTCCTCGCCGCCCTGCCGGCCCCCACCCGGGCCGCGCTGGTGGCCCGGGCGGCCCGGTGGATCGGCCACCGCGGGGCCTTCGTCGCCGGCGGCCGCCGCTTCCACCCCGACTGCTCCGGCTTCGTCGAGGCGGTCTACGAGGCGGCCGGCATCCCGGTCCGCGACGCCATCGCCATCCGTCCGCAGGACGAGCGGCGCGCCTCGGCGGCGCTGCAGCGGGCGGCGCGGGAGCTGGGCGTGCTCTACGGCGCCGAGCGGGAGCCGCTCCCCGGCGACCTGGTCTTCTTCGAGGACACCTACGAGCGCGGCCGCCACAGCGTGAACGGCGTCACCCACGTGGGCCTGGTGGAGTCGGTGCTCGGCGACGGCACCGTCCGTTTCCTCCACCGCGGCGGGCGCGGCGTGGCGCGGGCCAGCCTCCGGCTGGCGGCGCCGGAGCGGGCCTTCGGGCCGGACGGGGAGCGGTGGAACAGCGCCCTGCGCGCCGTCCGGCGGGGCGACCCGCGGGAGACCCGGTACCTGGCCGGCGAGCTCTTCGCCGGCTTCGGGCGCATCGATCCGGCGCGCGTCGCCTCGGTCCTGGACGGCAACCCGCGGCTCGACCTCGCGGCGCTGGGCTACGGCGAGCCGCGGGCGGCCATCGAGCTGCCGGCGGGGCGCTGAGCGGCCGCCGGCGGTGGCGGCGCCGACACCGTCCCGTCGCCCGCCACCTGGACCGCCGCGGCGCCGAAGTCCTCTCGCGACAGGTCGCGCAGCCGCCGGATCACCTCCCCCGACGGATCGGGGCGCGGGCCGCCCGGCTTCTCCTGCCGGAAGGCGTGGATCCGGCCGCCGAGGAAGGCGCCGCCGGGACCGAGCCGCACGGTGAGCAGCGGCGCCAGGGCGTTGGGCCCCTGGAGGTTGAAGCTCCCCCAGGTGGCGAAGTTGCCGAGCGAGTAGGCGACCAGCCGGCCGCGGTAGATCTCCATGCCGCGCGCCACGTGCGGGCCGTGGCCGAAGACCAGCGCCGCGCCCGCGTCGATCATGGCGTGGGCGAAGGCGCGCAGGTCGCCGCGCGGCTCGCCGTAGAACTCCTCGGGCCCCTCCGGCACGTGCTGGTGCGCCGCGCCCTCGGCGCCGCCGTGGAAGGAGACCACGACCAGATCCGCCCCGGCGGCGAGCCCCTCGACCACCCGGCGCGCCGCCGCGAGGTCGCGCAGGTCGTTGGTCGCCTCCGAGGTGGCGAAGGCCACCAGCGCCACCTTGCGCCCCCGCACCTCGAGCCGGGCCACGTCGCCGGGCTCGCCCGAGTGGGCCACTCCGGCCGCGTCCAGGGCGGCGCGGGTGCTCGCCCGCCCCGCGGCCCCGAAGTCGCCCGCGTGGTTGTTGGCGACGCTCATGGCGCGGAAGCCGGCCGCCCGGAGCGTGGCCGCGTAGGCGGTGGGCATGCGGAAGGCGTAGCAGTGGCCCGGCTTCGCGCGGGCGCACTTCGTCGAGGTGCCGCCCTCCAGCATCGGCCCCTCCAGGTTGCCCACGGCGACGTCGGCGGCGGACAGCAGCGGCGCCGCCGCGGCCAGCAGCCCCCGCCCCTCGTCGGGCGGGAGCACGGAGCCCTCGGGGAAGGTGGAGCCCAGCATCACGTCGCCGACGAGGGCGAAGGTGATCTCTGCGGCCGGGGTCGGCGGTCGAGTGGAGTTCGTCTCCCTCTCCAGGGTCCCGGCCGGGGAGTCACCGGCCCCGGGGGTGAGGGGCGGGGTCGGCGGTCGAGTGGAGTTCGTCTCCCTCTCCCCGGTCCCGGCCGGGGAGAGGGGCGGGGTGAGGGGCGGGGCCGAGGTCGCCGTCGGCGCCACGTGAGCGCAGGCGGCGAGGAGCGCGGCCGCGGCGACGGCGATCTTCCGGTGCATGCGCGCGCCTTCTACCGCCGCGCCCGGCGGCGGCGCAAGCCGCTACTCCGGGAGGAACCAGCGGGGGTTCTCGGGGATCCCCGCCACCCGCACCTCGTAGTGCAGGTGCGGGCCGGTGGAGCGGCCGGTGTTGCCCACCGCGGCGATGCGGTCCCCGCGCTTCACCCGGGCCCCGGGCGCCACCAGGATCTCCTGGAGGTGGCCGTACCGCGTCACCACGCCGAAGCCGTGATCGATCACCAGCACCTTGCCGTAGGCGTCGTCCACGCCGGCGAAGAGCACGGTGCCGTCGGCCGGGGCCAGCACCGGCGCGCCGTAGGGTGCGGCGATGTCGAGGCCGCGGTGCATGCTGCTCTCGGCGCTGGCGGGATCGAGCCGCACGCCGAAGCCGCTGGTGATCCAGCCGCGGGTGGGCCAGAGCGACGGCGTCGAGGCCAGCATCGACCGCTCCTCCCCCGCGCCGCCCGGCGCCCCGGCGGGCGCGGCCGCGGCGCCCCCGTCCGCTCCGGCGGTGGCGG